>JAFAIN010000212.1 GCA_019236695.1 Acidobacteriota bacterium
GTAATTTCCGTGGTAAATCCCGAGGAGCCCGCTAAACCGTAATCAGTTTGCAAAGCCTGTCCACCGGTGGCTTAGGGCTTAAAGCTGAGAGCTGAAAGCTTCACAACATGAAAACCAATCTCGGACTCAAAACCGCACTCATCATCGTCGTCCTGCTGGCATTCCTCTACGGCATCTTCGGTGTTCCCAGCGGAGTGAGCGGCAGCGCTCTCTCCGCCAGCATCCTGAAGCGCATCAATCTCGGCCTTGACCTGAAAGGCGGCACTCACCTCATCCTGCAGGTCAAGGTCAATGAAGCCGTCGCTGCGGAAGGGCAGCAGGCGATTGAGCGCATCAAGGCCGACCTCGATGCCTCGAAAACTCCTTACGGCGCCATCAGCCAGCCCGATCCGCAGAACCAGCCTGACGTCATCCAGATCACCGGCATGCAGCCTTCCGGCCGGCAGGAACTGCAGAGCGTCCTCACCGATAAGCTGCCCAACTGGAATCTCACATCCGGCGTAAACAACGTTTTCACCCTCACCCTGAAGCCGCAGTTCGCCCAGCAGGTGAAAACCAATGCTGTCCTGCAGGCCATTGAGACCATCCGCAACCGCATCGACAAGCTCGGCGTATCCGAGCCCACCATTCAGGAGCATGGCCTGGGTGACTATCAAATCCTGGTTGAACTGCCCGGGGTAGATGACCCGGCTCGCGTGAAGGACATCATTCAGTCCACCGCCAACCTTGAGATTCGCCAATCCCTCGGGGGTCCCTACAGCAGCGAGTCAGACGCGGCGAACGCCCAGAAAACCATTCCTGATTCCATTCCGATGAAAGGCCGCAGCATCGGAGGCCGCGGTGAGGCTCCGGCCGAAGCCTGGTATCTCATTTCGCGCACTCCCGCCGTCAGCGGCCGCGATCTGCGCGCCGGGGGCGCCGCCGATGTGGGCACCGACCAGAATGGCCGGCCCAATGTCCGCTTCCACCTCACCAGCGAGGGCGGCCGCCGCTTCTATAACTTCACCAGCTCCCACGTGGGCGACTCCCTCGCCATCGTGCTCGACAACAAGGTCGAGGAGGTCGCCACCATTAATGAAGGCATCCACGATGAGGGCGTGATTCAGGGCAGCTTTACGGATGAGCAGTCGCATGATCTCGCGCTCGTCCTGAATTCCGGTGCGCTTCCGGCTTCGCTCGCCTACATCAATGAGAACACGGTGGGGCCGTCGCTCGGAGCCGATTCCATCCGCCATGGCGTCATGGCCGCCGTCATCGGCATGGCCGCGGTTCTGGCGTTCATGCTCATTTATTACCGCGGTGCAGGCGTGAATGCCGATCTCGCGCTCATTCTTAACCTCGTTATTCTGCTTGGGTTCCTGGGCTTCAGCGGAGCTACGCTCACGCTTCCGGGCATCGCCGGAGTCATCCTCACCGTCGGTATGGGCGTGGACTCCAACGTACTCATTTTTGAGCGTATCCGCGAAGAAGTGCGCAACGGCAAAACCCCGGCTGCGGCCGTCGATCAGGGCTTTTCTCACGCCTGGATCACCATTGTCGATACCCACGTCACCACTATCGTTTCGGCTTTCATCCTGTTCATTTTTGGCACTGGCCCGGTGCGCGGGTTCGCCACTACGCTGACCTTCGGTTTGCTGGCCAACCTGTTCACCTCTGTGTTTGTGTCGCGCGTGATTTTCGATGCCCTCCTGAATCGCAAGCAGGTGGGCGAAGCCTTGAGCATTTAGGAATTGGGTTTGCAATAACGAAATTCAGTTTTCCAAATTACAGATTAGGAAATCGCTTTGGAATTTTTTCGCAATCCGAACATAGACTGGCTGGGGAAGAAATGGTATTTCCTCGGCTTTTCGCTCATCTTCAGCATCGCCGGCATCCTCTCAATGGCGTTCTGGCACCACATCCCCCTCGGGGTGGAATTCCGCGGCGGCACCGACGCTTACGTCAGGTTTGCCCAACCCCCTGACCTCAACCGCATTCGCGCCGATCTCGATCGCGTTGGGCTGAAGAACCCCCGCATCCAGCAGTACGGGCCGGCTAGCGATAATGAAGTTCTCATCAGCCTCCCCGAGGTCAGCAGGGCCGGCGAGGCCTCCGACATCACGGCCGGCAAGAACGCCATTATCGGCGCGCTCGAGGCCACTTCTCCGGCCGCGCAGAATCCCGCCAATCAGAATAAGAAGGACCTGAACAACGCCAGCGTGCAGGACGTGCAGGATTACCTGGTCAGCAAGGATCCGCTGCGCAACGGCGGCGATCCCAAACTGTATGGCGACCTGGCCCGCGCCGTCATTGATGCCCGCGACAAGTCCGCGGGAGGCGTGCTCTCTTCCCTGGACCAGGTCAAGGTTGATTCCCGCGTGCCCGGAGCGCTCCAGGACGGCTTTTTCCTTTCCAATTTCAATGTTCGGAATGTGGATATTGTCGGCCCAACCGTCGGCCGGCAGCTCCAGCGCCAGGCCGTGCTCGCCGTGCTCTACTCGCTGGCCGGCATGCTGGTGTATCTGTGGGTCCGGTTTGAGCTGATCTATGGCGCAGCCGCCGTCGTTGCCTGCTTCCACGACACGCTCATCACGGTTGGCGCCTTCTCCCTGGCCAACAAGGAAATAAGCCTCACCGTGATTGCCGCCATCCTTACCCTGGTCGGCTATTCCATGAACGACACCATCGTCGTTTTTGACCGCATTCGCGAGAACATCAAGCTGATGCGCCGCGAGCGGCTCGACGTGATCGTCAACAAGAGCATTAATCAAACTCTGAGCCGGACCATCTTGACATCCGGCCTCACCTTCCTTACTGTGCTGTCCCTGTTCCTTTTTGGCGGCGAAGTGTTGCATGGCTTTAGCTTCGCCCTGGTGATTGGAATTCTCATCGGCACTTATTCGTCGATTGCAGTAGCGGCCCCCATGCTGGTTGCCTATACTGACTGGCGCGCTCAGCGCGGTGCAAAAGCCGTGGCTCTGCCTGCCGGCGGCGGACGAAAGGTTCAGAAGTCTCCCGATTTGCGCGGCGTCAAGGCCCGCGGCTGACAGCGGCGGTACAGTTTCCGCGGTGCGAGCCGCAGTCCCGGCTGGCGTTCTGCCCTGGCAGGTTTGTGGGGTGGATTGTGTCTGTGCGGGTGTCTCGTCCCTGGGGGTTGCCTGAAATCGTTGTGGGACCCCGGCAAACCCGGGAGCAGTTTTTGGGCCTCTGGTGTCTAAGGGATAAGTTCCAGTCCAGCCTGTCGCCAGGGAAAGGGCTGGGCAGGCCGGTTTTTCGGCCTGTTCTGTAAGTTTCGCCTTCGGGGGGAGAAAGGCCATGTTTGAAGATAGCCTGATTGAATCGGGCAACAAGCTGCAGACCAAGCGGGGCGCCACCACGCTGCTGTCGTTCATCCTTCAGATGATGCTGGTTGCCATCCTGGTCCTGGTTCCGCTGATTTACACGGAAGCGCTGCCCATGAAAGCGCTTATGTCAACCGTCATCATCGCGCCACCGCCGCCTCCGCCTCCGCCACCGCCGCCAGCTCCGGCCCAGGTAGTGCATGTGGTGAAGATTGAAACCGAGCTGGTGAACGGTGCCCTGCGCACGCCCACCAAGATCCCCGAAAAAGTGAAAATGATTAAAGAAGACGCCACGCCGCCGCCGTCTTCCGCAGTGGCGGGCGTAGTGGGTGGAGTTCCGGGCGGCATGCCCGGTGGCCAGATTGGCGGCGTCATCGGCGGCATCGTCAGTTCGGTTCCGGTTGCCGTTCCCAAGGTTGCGGCTCCGCCGCCGAAGCTGAAGATTTCCCAGGGTGTGGCCCAGGGTCACCTGCTGCACCAGGTGCAGCCGCAATACCCGGCCATTGCCCGCGCCGCTCGTATCTCCGGCTCGGTCGTCATCAAGGCCACCATCGGCAAAGATGGCACCATGCAGGGCCTGGTGGTGCAGAGCGGCCCGCCCATGCTGATTAATGCGGCCCTGGATGCCGTAAAGCAGTGGCGCTACCAGCCCTGGGTTCTCAGTGGCGAGCCGGTGGAGGTTGAAACCGTGATTACGGTGAACTTCAACCTGAGCGGCGGTTAGAAACAACCGGCCGCAGCCCGGGTTATGACGCCATAACGGGCCTGAGGTATTTCCCTCGGCAGAGTTGCTCAAAACCCGCGCATCAAAGATTTTGGCAGCAATATTGAGTGCCCCGCCTGCTCAGTCTGGCGGAGCAGGGCACGGAGAAAAACGTAAGACCTTGTCAACCCGCACTCCCAGGAGGAAAACAATAAGTCATGCTCGCACCTAACGCATTACACGTAGCACATCACTTCAGCGCCATCGCTGCCATGTTCCAGGATCAGCAGATCGCGTGGGATCCCATCAGCATGTGGAAAAGCATGAACTGGGCCGCCCGCGCCGTGGTTGTCATCCTGTTCATCATGTCAGGTTGGTCTATCGGCGTCATGATCGACCGCTGGATGGCGTTCAGCGCCGCCCGCAAGCAGTCGCGTGCGTTTGCTCCCGCCGTTGCCGGCGCGCTCCGCGAAGGCAAAATTGATGAAGCCATTCGCGTGGCCGAGCGCAACAAGAAGAGCCATCTGGCCAAGGTGGTTACCGCCGGCCTGCAGGAATTTCGTGCTCATGGCGAATCCAACGAGCTTCCCGGTGAAACCATCGAAGCCTCGAAGCGCGCACTGGAACGCGCCGAGGCGATCGTGCACGCCGAACTGAAGCGTGGTCTCGGCGGCCTGGCCACCATTGGTTCCACCGCGCCCTTCGTGGGCCTGTTCGGAACCGTCATGGGCATTCTGCACGCCTTCCAGGGCATTTCCGAGCAGAAGGCCACCGGCCTCGGCGCCGTTGCCGGCGGCATCGCGGAAGCTCTGGTCACCACCGCCGTCGGTCTGTTCGTGGCCATTCCCGCGGTCATGTTCTTCAACTACTTCACGAACCGCGTGGAAGCGTTCGATGTTGAAATGGACAACTCTTCCAGCGAGTTGATCGATTATTTCCTGAAGCGCCGCGCCCGCACCCCGGTCGCACGCTAAACCAGGCTGTCTGAAGCTGGCTGGTTTTCCTCCTGGCGTGGCCTGCTGCCAGCACTGCAGGCCACGCAACGGCAAGCTGGGCCGGAAGCCCCGGCCGCCGCCGCGGGGGTACAGCAACCGGCCGGCAGGAGATCTATTCATGGCATTAGCAAAGAGAGACGAAGGCTCAAAGGTCAATTCCAACATCAACGTCACCCCTATGGTTGATGTGATGCTGGTGTTGCTCATCATCTTCATGGTGATTACGCCCATGCTGCAGAAGGGCGTGAGTGTTGACCTGGCCAAGACCGAAAACCCCGTGCAGATGCCTGATGCCGATAAGGAAGACGCTTTGCTCGTCGCCGTTACTCGCGATGGCAAAGTGTTTTTCGGCAACGATCAGGTATCGCCCGAAGCGCTGACCGATAAGATCAAGGACCGCGTGGCCAACCGCGTGGACAAGCGCGTGTACATCCGCGCGGATGCGCGCGCCAAATACGGTTCGGTTGTGACCGTGGTCGATGATGTTCGCTCCGCCGGTGTGGATCAGCTCGGCCTGCTCACCGAGCAGCGCCATCCGGGCCAGCAGCCGCCGCCGGGCGCCAAGGGCGCGGCTCCTTCCGGCATGTAAGAGAGGATATTCATATGTCAATGTCAATGGGAGGGCAGGGCGGTCCCTCTGCCGAAATTAACGTTACGCCGCTCATCGATGTTCTGCTGGTGCTGCTGATCATCTTCATGGTCATCACCCCCCTTACCCCTAAGGGGCTTGATGCCCAGGTTCCGCTGCCGCCGCCGCCCAATCAGAAGTCGCAGCCGCAGCCCAACGACCGCACCATCGTGGTGCAGGTCCTGGTGAACCCGACGGGCGGGCCGCCCATGCTGAAGATCAACCAGGAGGATGCTTCCTGGGACAGCCTGCAGAAGCGGCTGACCGATATCTTCGCCACCCGCGCCGAAAAGGTCATGTTCGTCAAGGGCGACACCGACCTGCCATTCATGGATGTCGCGCAGGTCATCGATATCGCGCACGCCTCCGGCGTGGATAAGGTGGGCCTGATTACCGCCAAGGTGGAATCCGGCGGTTAGTGAAAGCGGGCTCGATTCGCCGGGTGAGGTGGCGGCGCCTTTCGTGTTTCGGGGCGGGGCCTGCCCCCGCCCGCGGCGAGTGCTCGAATTCTTCGTTCGGAATTGATATAAAGATGCGCGGCTTTGCGGTACACTGCGAGGCCGCGCGTCTGTGCGTCACCGGGTCTCTTGCGCGTCTCCAAATACAGAGGATAAAGGCGATGACAATGGCTATCATGAAAAACAGGGTTGCGCTCATTGCGCTCGGAGCCGCCGTGCTGTGCTCTGCCGGCTGCGATAAGCTGAAAGCGCGCGACAACCTGAATAAGGGCGTGCAGGCTTACAAGAACGCCAAGTACGAGGACGCAATCGGCCACTTCCAGCAGGCGGTGCAACTCGATCCCTCGCTGATTAACGCCCGGCTCTACCTCGCCACCGCCTATTCCAACCAGTATGTTCCCGGCGTCGATACGCCCGATAATAATCACTTTGCCGAAGAAGCCATTGCCACTTTCAAGCAGCTCCTCAGCATGAATCTGAACAAGGAGCAGAAGGTCGGCTGCCTGAAGGGCATTGCGTCGATCTATTTCAATATGAAAAAGCTCGACGATGCCAAGCAGTACGATGAAGAGGTGCTGAAGGTCGATCCAAATGACCCGGAAACCTTCTACACCATCGGCGTAATCGATTGGACGGAGGCATACAAGGAGGCAGCTGACGTCAAGTCAAAGGCCGATCACAAGGTGGACGACGACATCATCAAGGACAAGAAGCTTTGCCCGGCCGTGCAGCAGGCGAACCAGCAGCGCATCAGCGAAGGGCTTGACATGCTGAAGAAGGCCCTTGACCTGCGCCCCGATTACGATGACGCCATGGCCTACCTCAACCTGCTGTACCGCCGCAAGGCGAACGACCTCGATTGCGGCGACGCCGCTACCCACGATGCTGATATCAAAACCGCCGATGACTGGGTGCAGAAGACGCTGGCCACGAAGAAAGAAAAGGCCAATAAGCAGCAGGGTCCCGGCGGCATTGTAGCCGAGCCCCAGAAATAGGGCTTGCTCCGGATATAACGCAGGAACTAGGGAACAGAAATCATCGAGCGTCGCGAACCGCCGCCGGTCCATGATTGCCGCATTCCGAGCAGTATGTTCCTGACATGCGGTCATGCCAGCCGAGTTGGTCTTCATCGAACCATGCCCACGCCAACCCCATGCCCGCGGCGAGGGTGGAAATTACCATGGCGGCCGCCCGTAGCCCGCGCGCTCTTCTGCCGGCAGAGAGGCCCCCAACACTGTGCAGCTCCAGCCCGGCTGCGCTCATGCCGGGCGTCAATCGCCCCAGGATAAGGAAAACAAAGTAGTAGCCTGCCCACAGCAGGGCAACGGTCGCGGCCGCTGCGGCCACGGCTGTGCGATTGTGAGCCGGCCGATACAGCGAAAAAGCTGCCTTCGGAGAAACCTGCAGCAACACGAAGCCAAACAGCAGGACTGCGGTGGCGATGAGCCCGAGGTCGGCCACGCCTGCCAGCGTCCGGCGCGCCAGGGGCGCCGGACGAACCGGCATGGAAAGCCGGGCTGCCCCCGCAGCGGCAGGTTCCGGCGCCGCGTCCAGCGTGATGGCCGGAACCAGCGGCAGTAATTCCTCTTCCATCATGGGCGAGGCTTCTAGAATTCTGGGCGCCTGCCCTACCGGGTCAGCCAGTTCTTCAACCGGCGTGTAAAAGGCGCCCGAAGGCCGAGGAAATTCAATAATCTTTCGCGTACGTGGCCGTGGCGGGGGCGCCGAGTCAGCGCCGCCGGCCTCGGGGCGCTCAACTGTGTGGGGCGATGCAAACGGCGACTCATTTGCTCGCGGAGCTTCGGATTGCCACGTGCCCTGGAGAGCATCGGCGAACAGCGCAGCAATCTCCCGGGCAGCCGGCGCATCCTCCGATTTTGGATCAGCCATTGCAGAACGCGTTTCTTCCGGTTGATCTGGCGTCAAATTCGGCGGGATCGGGGCGGAACCAGGTTCTACCGGGCGCTTGGGTATGATGAGGGAGTTTCGGTTGGCCTGCCGCTGCGATTCGAAATCGAGCCGGAATGACAGGTTCGGGTCATAGCGGCGCCGCCTGGCTCGATAACGATGAAGCCGCGAGCTGACTTCTTCGCGCCAACGCTCACTGCCGGCAGCTTCGTCTCGAATAGCTTCGTCCGGGCGCAACTTCACTCCTCTGGGGTTCCGCTCAACAGGTCAAAATCGGAACGAAATCTCCTGATACCATGGTGCGCTGCCACTCCGGTTACTGCACAACCAGATGAGTCGCCCCGTTCGATTGCTTACCACGGCAGGATGGCTTTGTCACCTGCTTGTATTCCCGGTGGTAGTAACTTGCCAGTTCCGCACCGCGCCGCTTGTGCCGGGCGAGCCGCCAGCCCCAACCACTAGCGCCTGCCTTATGGCCTTGAGCGCCTCGGTTGCCACCCGCCCGGATTTCCGGCCAGCCGCCGCACAAACGTCGCAGCCATTTGAGCCCCGGCTTCCCCCCGGCGTTATTCGCGAACCCCTGCCGGCCAGTGGAACCCCGGTCGAGATCGACGCGACCGGCCCGGGAGAGAAGGCCGGCCCGGTGTACCATCTGCGGGATAACGTACAGATCAGTTATCGTGACTACCGGCTCGCCGCCGATGACATCACTTATAACGAGGATACCGGCGAGGCAGTGGCTACCGGGCATGTTCGCCTGACTGGCGGGCCGCGGGATGAAAACATTGAGGCGGCGCGCGCCACTTACAACATCAACAGCGAAACCGGCACATTCACCGACGTTCATGCCACGCTCGGGATGGCTGCCCGCGGCGGGCACGTTCTGCTGAGTACGCCGAATCCGCTGGCGTTTACCGGAGTGGTGGTTCAACGCACCGGCCCTGATCAGTTCATCGCCCGCAATGCGACGGTGACCACGTGCGACCCGCTGGCCCCTGCCTGGACGTTTGCATCCGCCCGGGTTGTGATCAACGTTGGGCATGAAGCCGGCCTCCACAATTCCACTTTCCGCCTGCATCGCATTCCGGCGTTTTACCTGCCATACGTTCGCCGGCCGGTGGAGAGCCTGGGGCGGCAGAGCGGGTTCCTGCTGCCCACTATGGGGCAATCGACCACCAAAGGGACCACCTTCGGCGATTCGTTTTATTGGGCCATCAATCGCAGCATGGATGCCACCATCGGCGGCGAATACTTTTCCCGGCGCGGATGGGCACAGCGTGGGGAATTCCGTATCCGTCCGGAACCGAACTCCTTTTTCGATCTGGTGTATTCGGGCGTGCTCGACCGCGGCATCCAGGTGGGAGGCCAGACTCAGAAGCAGGGCGGGGAAGAGGTGCGTGCCACCGGCGATGATCCCGGCCTTCCCCTCGGGTTTCGCGGGGTGGCGGATGTGGATTACCTGAGCTCGTTTCTCTACCGGCTGGCTTTCTCCGAGAACTTCTCCCAGGCCGTCAATTCCGAGGTGAAGTCAGTCGGGTTCTTGTCCCGTGATCTGAGCGGCTTCAGCTTCAACATACTCGGGTCACGCTATCAGAATTTTGAGAGCACCACCTCGGGCGACCTCGTCACCATTCTGCATGCGCCGACGGTCGAGAGTCAGGCTACGGCCCGTCAATTGGGCGGTTCGCGAGTGTTCTGGTCATATTCGGCGGCCGCGGAGGGTGTATCGCGCAGCGAGCCGGGGTTTTCCACTTCCGGGCTGGTGGGGCGGTTTGATTTCTCACCGGGTGCAGCGCTGCCGCTCATTGCGCGCGGCTGGAGCCTGCAGCCGGAGTTATCGCTGCGCGATACCTACTACACCGAACAGCTTCAGCCCAACGGCGCTCTGGGCGTTCTGGTCAATAATCCGGTGAACCGCCGTGCTCTGGAGAGCGCATTCGAGCTGCGCCCACCGGCGGTGTCGCGCGTATTCGTAAGGTCGCTTGCGGGGTGGAGGATCAAACACAGCGTCGAGCCCCGCGCCGTTTACCGTTACGTAACCGGGATCAATAACTTTCCCAATGTCATCCGGTTTGACGCGCGCGACCTGTTGAGTGACACCAACGAGATCGAGTACGCCGTGGTAAACCGCATCTATGGCAAGCGGCTGCGGGCCTCCGGCAATTGCGCGGCGCGCTCCGGCGCTGTGCAGCCCGGCATCAATGCGCAGGGCATACTTTCGGCAGCGGCCGTGCCGGCGGGGGATCAAAACAGCGTCTTCAATCCGGGCCAGGCCGGTTCCGCGCCCGCATGCGAGTCGCAGGGCAGCGTGCGCGAGCTGGTCCGCTGGGAGCTGGCGCAGAAGGCTTTCTTCGATCCTGATTTCGGCGGCGCCGTCGTGAATGGCCGCCGCAACGTCCTCACCACGACCGCGGATCTTACGGGCATTGCATTTCTCACCGAGCCGCGCCACTTTTCGCCCATTATCTCGCGCCTGCGCGTTCAGACTTCCGCGAGCACAGACGTGCAATGGAACCTCGATTACGACACGAAAAAAGGCAGAATCAGCGGCAGCACCGTGTTTGCAACCTGGAGGCTGGGCGAGTTCTTCCTTTCCGGCAACCAGACGTTTTTCCATGCTCCCGGCGAGATATTCGCAACTTCGCCGCTCCCCATCACCCCGGAATTCAACCAGTTTCGCGTCCTGCTCGGCTACGGCCACCTCGATAAGCACGGTCTCACTGCCGCGGGAAGCATCGGCTACGACAAGGTGTTTAACACGCTGCAGTACGGAACCCTCCAGACCAGCTATAACTGGAGCTGCATCGGCCTGAGCTTTGAGTACCGGCGGTTCTCGCTCAACACCGCCCTGGGCGCGGTTCGGGTGGAGAATCAATTCCGTTTTGCTCTCAATCTCGCCAACATCGGCACCTTCGGCAATCTCCGCCGCCAGGAACGCCTCTTCTAGCAGTGCTCGGCGAGGAAACGACGTGGGTCCGGCCGCCCTCGGCCCCGGGGTCCCCAGCGCGCGCTTCGTTTCCCGCGCGTGCTGGGGTGGTGGAACGGACAGGGCGAGCGAAGCTCGCCTGGTTTGACCTTCAATCAGCGGCTGGCTCGCAAGCAACGGAGAGCGGCCTTTCAGGCCGCATGGCCGACCGAGGGCGGTCGGCCCCACGTCGCGCGAGAACTTGGCCGGGGCCGCGCCCCGCTCGGAAAATTTCGCACTTTCGCACTTCCGCAGTTTCGACTTCCGCACTCCTCGCCATGCGATAATGAATTCATCCCTCAGCATGCAATGCTGCAATGCCAGGCAGGCGATCTTCGTGTATCTGGTCAAGCGATCGGCCTCATTATTTCTGCTCCTCTGCATTGGTTGTTCCGCCCAATCTTCTTCCAACGATGAGGCTACGCAGCGGCTGAAGCGCATGATTCGCGCCGACTACGCACTCAAGCCCGGGGTCGAGATTACGCTGGGAGAACGCCAGCGAAGCGATTTCAAGGGTTATTACAAGCTTCCTGTCTTCTTTTCTCTGGGCACAAAGTCGCAACGCGTGGAATTGCTGGTATCGAAGGATGGCCGCAGGCTTTTTCGCGTTCAGCCCATCGACGATGTCGAAGAGAAAATCTCCCTCGCCGGTCGACCTGTTCGCGGCAGCAAAGACGCGAAAGTCACAATTGTGGTATTCGATGATTTTGAATGCCCGTATTGCGCCGAGAATCATGCGCGCCTGTTCGGCGAAGTGCTTCGCGAATATGGCGACCGGGTCCGTATCTATTACAAGGATTACCCCCTGTTCGAAATCCATCCCTGGGCGGGCCGCGCCGCCATTGACGCGAACTGCCTGGCTGCCCAGGACAGCGAAGCCTACTGGGAGTTCGCCGACTACGTTCATCCCCATGCCCGTGAAATATCGGGCCAGGGCCGCCCGCAACCACAGCAGTTTGCCCTTCTCGACAATCTGGCTGTGAGCCTGGGCGAGCGCCGCAAAGTGAATATGGGCCAGCTTCGCTCCTGTATCGCGGCGCAAAATGATGGCGCGCTACGCGCTTCCATCAAGGAAGGTGATGCCGTAGGCGTGAGCGCCACCCCCACGATTTTCATCAATGGAGAGAAGAACGAGGGCGTGCTCACCAGCCAGGACTTCCGCGCGATGCTGGATCGCGAACTCCGCGATGCCGGCCAGTCGCCTCCGGCTCATGGTTCAACTGAGGCTGCATCGGGCGGGCCGAAACCGTAGAATGTTCACGACCATGCTTCCCATTCGCAGAATCACCCTGGCGCTTGCCGCGGGCGTGCTGTTT
Source organism: Acidobacteriota bacterium (assembly GCA_019236695.1). GTDB lineage: Bacteria > Acidobacteriota > Terriglobia > Terriglobales > Acidobacteriaceae > JAFAIN01. Next base: position 12,294 of record JAFAIN010000212.1, read on the forward strand.
TTTGCCGCCGGCTGCAACCGCGCAGGCCATGACGTAGTGGCGCGGGTAAACGGCAAGAACATCACTCGCGCCGAACTGGAGAAGTACTACAAGCTCCAGGTGCGCGCCGAGTCGCAGCAGCAACCCCAGCAGGAGCCTGATCCCGTGCAGGCTGACAGCACGCGGTTGAACGTTCTCGATCAGTTGATCCAGCGTGACATACTGCTGCAGCAGGCCGAAAAAGACGGCGTGCTGGCCACCGATGATGAAGTCAACGAGAAGCTCACCGGGCTGCGTTCTCCTTACACGGCTGAGGAGTTCCAGAAGATGCTGCAGCAGCGCGGCATCACCGAAGACGATGAGCGCTATGAAATCCGCATCAACCTGACCCAGCAGAAGCTCATCAATAAGCAGGTCAACTCCAAAATCAATATCTCCGATTCCGACATCAAGGCCTACTACAACGCGCACAAGCCCGAGTTCAACCTCATCGAGACGCAATACCAGGTGGCGCACATTTTCGTTCCCATCGGGATGGTGCCGCAGGGCGCCGGCGACAAGCCGCATTCCCAGCCGGAAGCTCTGGCCAAGGCGCAAATGGTGTACAACCGCCTGCAGAGCGGCGAAGCCTTTGACTCGCTGGCGCAGCGATATTCTGAAGACCCCAGCACTCGCAACACCGGCGGCGAGATCGGCGCCCCCATGCCGGAATCGGCTCTCGCCCGCAGTGATCCCGCCATTCGGGAGGCCGTACTAAAACTGAAACCCGGTCAGTTCAGCGCCCCGGTGCTCACTCGTCAGCCTTTGCCCGGGTACGAGATCGTGCGCCTCATTTCGCGTGAGCCGGCCGGCCAGCATGAGCTCTCGGATCCGGAGGTGCAGCAGTTCATTCGCGAGCGCCTGCGCACCACACGCGAGCAACTGCTCACCGCCGCGTACTCCGAAGTTGTGCGCAACCAGTCCAAGGTGGAGAACTATTTTGCCGAAGAAGTGCTGAAGCGCTTCGTCGGCAAATAAGTGAGCGGCTCCCCAGCCAACGTCCGCTTGCCTGGAGCCTTTTCCGCCCGCGTGATCTTGGGGCGGCACCTCGCCCCAGCGGATCTGCTGCCGGCGTGTTTAGCCGGGAGCGCGGAACCCGGAACTGGAACCTGCCCGGCCAGCGAGCAGCAGCCCGGCAAATCCTGCCGCATTCAGCCAGGCAAACCAATCGCCCCAATGGGAATACAGAGTGTCATCATGCCGCACCGGCGCGAGCGCTTCGAGCGTGGCAAATGGCACGGAGGCCGAATCCTGCTCCGCCAGCACGCGGCCGCGGTCATCGCTTACCGTGAGCGTCCCCTGCTTGGCGGCGCGCACGATCGTGAATCCGCTCTCCACGCCGCGCATGATTGCCATTCGCCCGTGCAACCAGGCATCAAGCGTGAAGTCCCACGCCGGAACCACCAGGAGCGCGGTTCCTGCGCGGCCATAGCTCCGGCTCAAAGCAGGGAAATCCATGTCTTTGCAAATCTCCATTCCCCAGGTTCCCGAAGGCTGCCGGAGCACCATGATGGATGTGCCGGGCTGGTCCACATCCTCGGCTCTCGGCACCATGTGGTGCTTGTCATAAACGGCTTTCCCGCCTTCGGGGAAATAGAGCCGCGCTTCATTAAACCGGCGGGTGAGCGTCCCGCGATCAATGCCGGCAAGCACCGCAGCTCCGGTTCGAGAGGCCAGGGATGAAAACAGCGCATCGCCCTGATTCGCGCCCGCCTCCGACACCAGCGCAATTTTTTCCGGCAGCACGATCAAATCAACTCCCGATGCTGCCGCTCTCTCCGCCTTCGCCGCGTAATCGCCCAGCAGCCCAATCGCCGCCGCGTCGTTCCGCGGGAACGTGGTCCCCACCCCGCTGGCCAATAGCGTGACCTTCACCAGCCTCTGAGGCGTGGGTGTGCGCAACACTCGCCACTCGCCCCAGGCGAGCAACGCCGCAAGCCAAATCAACGTAGCCGCTGCCATGCGGCTCCCTTGCCGCGCGCCTTTCGAGCAGATAAATGCCGCAAGTGCTGAAGACGCAATCAATACGCAGAAGGTGATACCCCATAATCCTGTTACCGAAGCGATCTGCACCATCGGCAGGAAATTCATTTGCGTATAGCCCAGGTTCAGGAAGGTGCCGTCCCGGGAAGCGACATTGTTCACATATTCAACCGTTACCCAGAACGTGGGCAGGGCCGCAGCAGCACACCACGCTCTGCGGGTGCCCGCAAAGCGTCGAAACAACAAGACCGCCGCCCCAAACAGGCACGCCGGAAGCGCCGAGAATAGGAACGCCAGCAGGAGCGGCAGTTCAACTGCGGCGAGAAGGTAATGCCACATGTTGATCGTACCCGCAAACCACCCGGCCGCTGCTGCGAGGAATGCGGCACGCCGCGTGAGTCGAGGAGCAACCAGCAGCGCCGGAAGCGGGAATAGCCACGTGGTCCACCAGATGGGATGAAGCCCGCTTCCCAAAAACAGCAGGCCTGCGGTAGCCGCCGCGGCGGCCGCCGCCATGATCTTTGAGTGGCCACCTGCGGGCGCCGAAATCTGCGACGGTTGTGAAGTCATCCGTACCTCTCAGGCGGCCGGCATTGGACGCTGTGCTGCTCCCCTCGAGCGTACATACAACCCTGGCCGGCAGTAAGCGCTTGCGCTGAGTGAACACTAATCCCGTGCGGCTGGCCCAGGCAAGCTCCGCTTGTTCCGATGACTTGGGCTTAAACCTAGAAGTTATCGCTAACGCTCCCCTGCTATAATCGCGCTCTTTTGGAGCACCCCACATGCGCACTCTGACGTTAGTTTCGGCTCTTCTTTTTTCCGCCGCCGCGTTCGCTCAGAATTCCTCTCGCTGCGAGCTGAGGGATGACGCCAACTACACGCGCCAGATCCGCGAGTTCACCACGTGGGGTCCGAACCACGAGCCCTTCTTCAGCACCGAACTGGTGGACCATCTCCCGTGGAGCTCCTGCGTGCCCTCGCCCGAGGCGGCGCTACACCACATCATCGGCGCTCCCGACGTACTTGACCACGTCGCCGAGATCAATTCCTATTTCCGGCTGCTGGCGTCCAAATCGCCGCGCGTGAAGGTGTTCACGCTGGGCACGAGCGAAGAAGGCCGCGAGGCCCTGCTGGTCGCCGTGAGTGACGAGCAGAACCTGGCGCAACTGGATCACTACAAACAGGTCACCGCGCGGCTGGCCGATCCTCGCTCCCTCACCGATGCCGATGCCCAGAAGCTGATCGCCGAAGGCAAGCCGTTCTATTGGGCGCTGGGCAGCATCCACTCGCCCGAAACCGGTTCACCGGAAATGCTCATGGAGCTGGCCTACCGGCTGGCCGTCGAAGAGACGCCCTTCATCCAGAACATCCGCCGCAACAGCATCGTGCTCATCACTCCCGCCACCGAAGTGGATGGCCGCGACCGCGAGGTCGATCTCTACCTGTATCGCAAGCACCACCCAGATGCCAATCCCTACCCGCTGACCTGGTGGGGCCATTACGTTTCGCATGACAACAATCGCGACAACCTGGGCGAGTCGCTGGCTCTCTCCAAATACGTGATGCGCGGCTTTCTCGAATACCACCCCACCGTGATGCACGACCTGCACGAATCGGTGCCGTATCTGTACATCATGACCGGGACGGGGCCGTACAACGCCTGGGTCGACCCCATCCTGCCGGGCGAATGGCACGAGATGGCCTACTACGAGATCGATGAGCTCTCAAAGCGCGGCGTCATCGGTGTGTGGACCCACGGCTTTTTCGATGGCTGGGCTCCCAACTACATGCTTTCGATCGCCAACAATCACAATGGACTTGGACGGTTCTATGAAACATTCGGCAATGGCGGCGCCGATACCCGCGAGCGCGAGCTGCGGCCGCCTGACACAAACCGCGAGTGGTTTCGCCCCAATCCGCCGCTGCCGAAAGTGAAGTGGAGCGCCCGCAACAACATCAACATGCAGGAAAGCGCGATCCTGCTCGGCATGAGCAACGTGGCCAGCAACCACGAGCGCTTCCTCAATAATTTTTATGTGAAGAGCAGGCGCGCCGTTGCCAAGGCGCGCACCGAAGGCCCTGCGGCATGGGTATTCCCCGCCGATGATCCCCGGCCCGGGCAGCAGGCGGACTTGCTGAACCTGCTCAAGCGCCAGGGCGTGGAGGTTCACCGCACTTCCAACGAATTCCGCATTGCCGCCTTCGAGCCGGCGCCGCTGCGGCCGCCGGCGCCCGCCGCCGGTGACGCGCGCAGCGCTGAGAATCGCGAAAACACCGCCGGCGAGTCGTCTTCGCGCGCCACCGCCGCACCCGATCAGCGGGCCAACGGCGGCCCCGGACTGCAGGCTGGCGGCGCCGGGGCACCAGCGCCTCCACGGCCGCGGGAGTTTGCCATTCCCGCCGGCAGCTACATCATCCGCATGGACCAGCCCTACAGCCGGCTTGCCGACCAGGTGCTCGACACCCAGTATTACAACCCGCGCGATCCGCGCTCCTACGACGACACCGGCTGGACGCTTGGCGCCCTGCACAATGTCCGTACGCTGCGCGTGCTTGATGCCGCCATTCTGGACAAGCCCATGACCCGGGTGGACGGCGACCTTCGTCCGGTGGCTGCCCAAACCGGCAGCGGCTCCGTGCTGATCATCGAGAACAACGCTGATAACACGCTTGCGACTTTCCGGTTCCGCCTGGCCGGGGCCCGCATGGAGGTTGCCGAAGCTCCGTTCAGCGCCGCCGGACACAGCTTCCGCGCCGGCGCCTTCCTCGTCCGCGGCGGCGATGTTTCCGCAGCTCAGGAAGCTGCCAAAGACCTGGCACTGCCAGTTTTCTCTGCCAATGATGTTCAGGTGAAAGCGCATTCCGTTGCAGCTACCCGAATTGCCATCATGCATGACTGGCGCTCGACGCAGCAGGATGGCTGGTTCCGCATCGCCCTGGATACCTGGAAGGTTCCCTACGTTTACATTGCCGACACCGCCGTTCGCGAGACCCCAAACCTGCGCGACAAATTCGACGTCATCATCGCCCCTCCCATGGCCGGCGGCTTCGCCGGAATCGTGCACGGCATCCCCATGCGCGGCAAGCCCATGCCCTGGAAGAACACGACCGAAACTCCGAACCTGGTCGCGCCCGGGCTCGATTCCACCGACGATATGCGCGGCGGGCTCGGCTTCAGCGGTGTGGCCAACCTGGAAAAGTTTGTCTCCGGGGGCGGGCTGCTGATCGCCGTCACTTCATCTTTGTCGCTGCCGGTGCAGGGCGGCATGACCGAGATGGTTGCGGTGTCGGAGCCGGGTAACCTGAACGCGCCCGGCAGCGTAGTGCTCTCGAACGTGGAAGATTTAACCAGCCCAATTGCCTACGGTTACGATCCCCGCCTGTACCTCTACTATCACGGTCCGACGACCATGCGTGTTGGCTTTGCCGGCGGAGGCTTCGGCGGTGGCGGAGGAGCCGGGGCGGAAGGTCCCACCGCGCGCGCCAGCGGCCGCGGAACCGCCAGCGATCCCGACGTCATCCAGGTGCGGCCGTACCAGGCGCCTGAGCCTCAGCCGCGCCGCAGCCTGGCTCAGCAGGAGCTTAATATTCCCGATGAAGTTCGCGAAAGCCAGGGGCCGCTGCTGCCGGCTCCTGCGGAGTACCCGAGGGTGGTGGTGCGTTTCGCCCCCGAGCGCGACCTGATGCTGAGCGGCATGATGGAAGGCGCTCCGAATGTGGCAGACAAGCCGGCCGTGGTGGATGTGCCGCACGGCAACGGCCACGTCGTGCTGTTCGCGAATAATCCCATGTGGCGCGAGCAAACCCAGGGGAGCTACATGCTGATGTTCAACGCCATCATCAACTGGGATCACTTGAACGCCGGCCGCTAAACACGATCAGTCGATTCACAACGGAGGAGCGGAGGAGAGCCGGCCAATGCGAAGAGTTGTAAGTGGATAGGCCGCGCAGGCCTCACGCTCGATGGGCGATTAAGCTACGCCTTGCCGGGCTGCACTAGGCGATCGTAAGCCCATAGCAGTAACGTGGACAGCAGCCCGAAGGCGACGAAGCTCCACCACACCATTGCCGGGCGATGCTGCAGTTCGGCGAAATGGTGCATCAGGAACCCGGAGAGTACGCCGCCGGCCCAGGAGCCGATCCCGATGGGCACAAAGGCAAATCCCATGTACGTGCCCTGTTTCTCCGGCGGCGCCAGCCGCGAAACGTATTCGTAGTAACGGGGAGAAAGCGTAATTTCCCCCAGCGCCAGCACCACCAGCGCCGCGACCGCGCCGCCCACCGAAGGATGCAGCGCCACGATGACCCACGAGAGCGATGAAATCAGTGTGCCGGCGATGATGGCGCGGAATGTACCGGCGCGTTTGGTGAGATAACTGACTGCAATCTGCAGGCAAATTACGGTAAGCGCATCCGTGATCAGCAGCTTGTCAATGGTCGGCGCAGGGATGCCCTGGTACTTGCGCAGAAAAAGCGGGAGCGCGATGTACTGCTGCCAGTAAACCACCCAGAAGCCGGAAAAGATCAGCAGGAACGCCATGAAGCGCAGGTTTCCGGCAACGGTAGCGAAGTTGCGGGCGGTCTGCGCAATGCTGGGCGGCGGCGCATCATCGCTGCGGCGGGGCTCGCGATAAAACAGCAGCACCGCGAAGAACATCAGCAGCACGCTGCAGGCCGCCATGCGATACACATTCTCGGTGCTCATCCGCTCACTGATGAGTCCCGCCAGGTAAGGACCCGCCGCGCCCCCCACATTCACCAGCGTGTAGTAAATCGAATAGCCCAGCGAGCGCACATTCTCCCGCGAGGCGCGCGCCGTGGTTCCCACCACGCTCGGCTTCACCATGGCAATGCCCAGAGCCGGCAGGATCAGGATGATAAGCACCAGGAGCCACAGTGGGACGACTGCGCGCACCGGAGCGAGCCACGACGAGGCAATGGAGCCCAGCAGAAAATACGCTACCGCCAGAATCAGGTAGGCAACCGAAAGGGCGCGCCGGAACCCGAGCTTATCGGCCACCGCGCCGCCAAACACCGCCAGGAACCACACCGTCCCGCCGAACCAGCCGGTCAGGCTGCTGGTCTCCTGGGTCGTGAAGCCCGCTCCGAGCGCGCTTGAGCGATCCTGCAGATAATTGGCCAGCGTGGCAAACACTGCGTAGTAGGAAAGCCGCTCGAACAGTTCAGTGATGTTCGCCACCCAGAAGGGCCGCGAAAACCCGGTTCGAATTTCTTCAATCCGCGATGTGGTCGCCATATCAGCTTGTCAATTCGGCAATTCCGCAGTTGAGCAATTCCTATCCGGCGGGCATGAGGCTCAATCCTGCCTCGGCGACAGCCAGCAGCGCCAGGATGATTCCCGGGACCACCAGCCCTGACGCGCTGCCCAGGAAGAAGGCAAAACAGGCCAACAACACGTCCACCGCGGCAACAAACCAGCGTGCGCTCGTGACGCGAATTCTCAGCAGATTGAGCGCGCCCACCAGCAGCACCAGCATGCCCGTTCCCACGTACCACATGTTTTCAGGAGTGAACTGGCGCTTTACGGCAGAAATGAACAGCAGCCCCAGCAGAACAATGATCCAAGCGATGATGCGGTCGGCCAGTCTCATGCAGGAACTCCGGCGGCGGTCAGCCTGCGCCGCACTTCCGCGGCGCTCATGCCTTTCACGCGAACGACTTTGTTGCGGCTGGTTTCGCCAAGCGCGATGCTAAACGAGCTTTTCGGCGCGTTCAACAGATTCGCCAGAATTTCCAGGCAGGCCGCGTTCGCGTTGCCTTCCACCGGCGCAGCAGTCACCGCAATCTTCAGCGCACCGCCAATTTCGCCCGCCACACCACTCCGCTTCGCCCGCGGTTGCAACCGCACCGGAAAGCTGCAGCCGCCCGCTACCGTACGCAATTCGAGCACAGCGAATTCTACCCTTCGGCGGGTGGGTCGCACCGCTCGCCGGCACCGCCTCCCGATTGGCGCTTCCGTTCCTGCACGAAATGAATAAGCCCCGGCTATTGCCAGGGCTTTCTCCGCGCCTCCGTGTCTCCGTTGTGAAGGGGCTACTCGGCTTTTGGTTCCTGCTTCGGATTGCTCTGCGCAATCGTCCACGTGGCGTCGCCGACCTTGAAGCGGGCAAACCGCCGCACGCTGATGTTCTCGCCCAGCTTTCCGATTTTGGCGGCGATCAGTTGCGCCACCGAAATCGTCTGATCCTTGATGAAGGGCTGCTCGTACAGGCAAACCTCCTCGTAGAACTTGCCCATCTTGCCTTCCACGATCTTCTCAATCACGTTGGCCGGCTTGCCCGTCTGCGCCGCCTGCGCGCGGTAAATCTCCTTCTCGCGCTCGAACGCCTCGGGCGTAACGTCCTCCTTGCGGATGAACTTGGGGTCGCTGGCGGCGATATGCATCGCAATATCCTTCACCAGATCCTTGAAGTCGTCGGTCCGCGCCACGAAATCGCTTTCGCAGTTCACTTCCACCAGGACGCCGATCTTGCCGCCCGCGTGGATATAACTGGAGACGGAGCCCTCGCTCGTAACCCGGGCCGCCTTCTTGGCCGCGGTGGCCACGCCCTTCTTGCGCAGCCAGTCAATCGACTTTTCCAGGTCGCCGTTGGAAGCTACCAGCGCCTGCTTGCAATCGCCCATGGGGGCGCCGGTTTTGTCGCGCAGCTCTTTTACCTGCGCAGCCGTAACATTAGCGGTAGGAGTAGTGCTCATGTTGATCTCGTCTTTCCCTGGAGGCACAACTGCCCGCCGGAGCGGGCCTGGAAGTTCTGATGTTGGAACTCGCCTGAAAATTCAGAGGCGGGAAAATGTCCGGCACTCCAGCTATTTGCCATCCAGTCATTCAGCCGGTTCTGCCAATGCCGACTGCAGAGGCTACTTCTTCTCCGCATGCATCGCGGCGGCTGCTTCGGGCTCGGGCTGGGCCAGCGGTTCGGCGCTGCCCGCCGGCTTGCGCGGCGGCCCGCCCAGCACATCCTCCATGCGGATCTCTTCGCCGCTATCCTCCTCCGCAGCCGGCGCGGCCTCGGCGGCCACTTCGCCGGCCGCCCCATCGCTTGCCGCGACCGCCGCGGCAATGGCTCCGGCTTCCTTGTCGCTGGCCGCCTGCGCGCCTTCAATAATCGAATCAGCGATCTTCGAGGCAAACAGCCGGATGGCCCGCAGGGCGTCGTCATTGCCCGGGATCACGTGATCTACTTCCGTGGGATCGCAATTTGTATCCACCACGGCCACCACCGGAATTCCCAGCTTGCGCGCCTCGCGCACCGCAATCTGTTCCTTGTTGGAATCGATTACGAAAACCGCGTCGGGCAGCCGGTCCATATTCTTGATGCCGGCAAGGTTTGCCTGCAGGTGTTTGCGCTCGCGCTCGAGATGAATGACTTCCTTCTTGGGCAGCAGCTCGTAGCGGCCATCAGTGGCCATGTCGTCGAGTTCCTTGAGCCGCTTGACCGATTTCTGCACCGTTACCCAGTTGGTGAGCAGGCCGCCCAGCCAGCGCTGGTTAATGTAGAACATTCCGCAGCGCTGCGCTTCTTCCGCAATTGCGTCCTGCGCCTGGCGCTTGGTGCCGACAAACAGAATGATTCTTCCGCCGGTCGCCAGCTCCTGCAGGAACTTCGACGCCTCTTTGAACATCTTCAGCGTCTTCTGCAGGTCAACAATATAAATCCCATTGCGCTCGCCGAAGATGTATTCCTTCATCTTCGGATTCCACCTTTTCGTCTGATGCCCGAAGTGAACGCCGGCTTCGAGCAACTCCTTCATGGTGATGTTGGCCAATGAACCTCCTTTTTTGGATTGCATCGCGGCCCGGGGCCGCGATTCATTCCCACATGCCCGCGCTGATCTGAGAGGCAGTGCGGGAAGATTTTTGTAACTCTCAAAACTACCGCTTCGAGAACTGGAACCGCTTGCGGGCGCCCTTCTGCCCGTATTTCTTCCGCTCCTTGCCGCGCGCGTCGCGCGAAAGCATGCCTTCGCCCTTGAGCCGGGCGCGCAGCTCAGGGCTGAACTCCAGCAGCGCCCGCGCAATGCCCAGGCGCACTGCTCCTGCCTGGCCATTTACGCCGCCGCCATTCACCGTGGCCGTCACGCTGAAATTCCCCGCAGTCTCCGTCACCACCAGAGGCTGCCGTGCCGCCACGCGCTGCCCCTCGGTTACGAAGTACTGCTCAAACGGCCGATCGTTCACTTTGAACTCGCCCGTGCCCGGCCGCAGGAACACTCGAGCGATGCTCGATTTCCGCCGCCCCGTTCCGTAAAACTGCGCCTGTTCTGCCATAAACCTCAATCCGAAAATTATATGTCGCTCGAGAGTTGCCGGTTGCCTAACCTGCCGCCATCGTCTGCGGCTGCTGCGCCTCGTGCGGATGCTTGTCGCCGCGATACACCTTCAGTTTTTTGCCCATTGCCCGGCCCATCTTGGTCTTCGGCAACATGCCCTTGATCGCCTCTTCCACCACCAGTTCCGGCTTACGCTGCATGCGCTTGCTGAACTCTTCTTCGCGAAGCCCTCCCGGATAGCCGGTGTACCGGCGATACACCTTGCTCTCGGACTTCAGGCCGGTCAGCCTGACCTTTTCCGCGTTGATCACGATGACATGATCGCCGGTGTCGATAAATGGGGTATAGCGCGGATTGCGCTTGCCGCTGAGCACTTCAGCGACGTGCGTGGCCAGCCGTCCCAGCGTCTTTCCCGCTGCATCGACCACAAACCACTTGCGCGCAATTTCCCCTTCTTTTGGGAAATAGGTTGACATTCGATTACTCCGAAATAAAAGAAACAGGCCTCGCCCGTCGCGACCTCAACAACCGTATGGGTTCGATGAGGCCCCGGGAACAAACTCCCCGTCCCGGGCGCATAAAGGAACTCCCTCAGGCGGGCAACTGCAGGACAGCAAAGGTCTGATTTTACGGGCAATTAGGCAGTGGTGTCAACGCTCGCGCGTGCCGGCGCGATGTGCCCCACTCGGTAACCGGCAGCGGGCATGCCCTCGCGCGTCCGCGGCCTCGGTTGAATCGGCGCTACCACCTGTACTACAATGTAACACAGTGAAGAATACTACCCTCACCATACGGCTGGATGCGAAGCTGGAGCGCGAACTCGATCGAGCTTGCAAACGGCTCCGCCGGAGCCGCAGTGAAGTGGTGCGCGAAGCTCTGCGTCGTCAGCTCGCGATTCAGCGATTCAGGGAAATTCGCGCTGCGCTCGTTCCCCTTGGGGAGGCGCAGGGCGTAATTACTGACGACGATGTCTTCTCCATCGTGTCTTAGCACCTGCGATGCGCGTGTTCTTTGACACCAATGTCCTGGTGAGCGCGGTTATCTCGCGCGGCATTAGCGCAGAGCTGTTCGAGTTGGTACTGGCCGACCACCAGTTCATCACCGGTGAGGTGAACCTGACCGAACTGCGGCGCATTCTACTTCAGCGCTTTCGCGCGGAAGCGGATTCCGTGCGGCAATTGGAGAAATTGTTGCGCCAGGAAACCATCATCCCAAAGCCTGATCAGGCAAACGAAATTGTTCGTGATCCCGATGACACCTGGGTTCTGGCATCTGCAGTCGCCGCAGGGGCCGATATTCTCGTGACCGGCGATAAGGATCTGCTGCAGGTATCGGCGCCGCTTCCGACCCTTACTCCTCGGGATTGTTGGCTCCGCCTCCGCGGGTCGGTGGATCCTTCAGCCCTGAATACGCCTTAATCTGAATAATGGCGGAGTGCGCTATGTTGTCAATGGTAATTCCGCACTTCCGCAATTCGGCAATTCCGCAGTTCCCCCTCACTCGTACGCCAGCGCGTCGATGGGGTCTTTCCGGGCGGCCTTGATGGCCGGGTAGAGCGCCCCGAGAATGGCTCCGCAGATGGCGATGATCGTCGCCCGCATGTCCCACGCAGGTGTCAGGCGGATGGGAATTGTAGCGATGCGATGCTGAATGACGGTTCGCGCCGCATAGCTCAGCCCGATTCCGGCGGCAATGCCGAACAGGGCCAGCAGCACGGTTTCCCGCAGCACCAGGTTGACGATGTAACCCTTGCCGGCGCCCAGCGATTTCAGGATGCCGATTTCGCGCGTGCGCTCCATCACCGCCGCATACATTGCCTGGAAGATCACGATGAATCCAATGACCACCGCAACCCCGATGGCGATGTTGATGGCGCTGGAAAATCCCGGCAGGCTCTCGGGCGTCATCAGCGACAGCCACTCTTTCATGGTTAATACCGACCAGGTCTGCATCCCCTGAACGCTCTTGATCTCATCGGCTATGGCGCCCGCATTTGCCGGCGAATCGGCTTTCACGAAAAACGCCGATGCCTTGCCCTGCGCGCCCAGCAGGTCCTGCATGGTGGCAAGCGGAAGGAACCGGCGCCCGCCCTTGCCGCTGGCCACGACGCCCGAGATGGTGAAATCGTGATTGAACAGCGTGATTTTCGATCCCAGGCTCACGTGCTTGCTGGTTGCATAGGTGTCATCCACCAGGATCGAGTCAGCCGACGTGAACGGCCCGCCCTGCAGAAACGTGAATGGGCCGGCCGTGGCTTGGAAACTTGGGAGGTCAATACCCCAGATCACGTCTACCGACCCCTCGGTTCCCAGTTGCCAGAATACCGGCGTAACCGCCGCCACATGCGGCTGGCGCCGCACAATATCGGCGTACTTCACGGAAATTGGCGCGCTGCTCATCCCGATCAGCATGGAAGAGCCCGGCGGGCGGACCATTACGTCACCCAGGTTGCGCGTGCGCTCCTTGCTGCTCTCCAGCAGGCCGGTGAACAGCCCCACGATAAGCAGGATGAGGATCACTTCCACCGCAACCGCAATGACGCTGATCAGCGTGCGCACCGGCCGGTGCACCAGGTTGGAAACAATAATGGTGTTCATGGATGATTTGTAATTTCGTAATTTCGCAATTTCGCAATTTTCATGATGTCTATCAGAATTACGCTCGGCAAATTGCGAAATTACAAATTACGAAATTACAAACTACTCTTCCTCCCTCCCCGCCGTCACCGGCTGGGCATTGGCGCCTGCCAGTATGCGGTTCAATGCGGCGAGGTCGTCTGCCAGCGCGGCATTCAGCTTATTGAGCTCCGCGTCCAGTTCCTTCGAGAGTTGGTCGAACGCCGCATAGGTCTGCTCGGTCGGCGGGGCGTCTGCATCTTCGATTACGCCCATCAGGTGCGCGATCTTGTTGTTCAGCTTGATGGAAAAATTCAGCGGGTCCTGCCCACTGCGGTTACGCACCTGGTAGATCGCCTCCTCCACCGCCGTGAGCTTCGCGCTGAGCGCGGTGGCTGCCGAGCGCGCCTCCGCCAGGCTTACGGTTTTCAGGCGGTCTTCCAACTGCCCGCGCACCGCCCGAATGTTGATTACGGCCTGGTTGGCCTCGCTGACCCGATCACGCACCCGCATGGCAAGCTCGAACTGCTTCTGCAGGTCGGCAGTGCTGGTATGCACCCGGGAATCGAGCCACACGTTGAACGCCTGGGTCTGCTGCGCCGCTTTGTTGTCATTCACCGTGACGCGCACCCGGTACTTGCCAGGGACGGCGAGCGGGCCCTGCTCGGCGCGCGCGCCCCACAGGATCATTCCCGGAAAGGTGGTCGAGCCCGAATAGCGCAAATCCCACACAAAGCGGTTCAACCCTGCATCAAGCGTCACTTTGGGCTCCGGCGGCCGAAAGCCTTCGTCATCTCCGGCATCGTCGGCCGGCTTCTTCTTGCTTGCGTCTTCTGCCTGGCCGGTAAAGCTGCGGATCGCTTTGCCTCCGCCATCAAGAATCTCGATCGTGACCTTGCTGGCTTTCGCTTTCAGGAAATAATCAATGGCCACGGGGCGCGGGCGCCGCATGCCGTCTTCCGGTTGGAAAACGTAATCTGCATCCAGCGTCTTCATCTGCCGCAGCGGCGCGACGTTATCGAGCACGTACATCGAGCGGCCGTGGGTGGCGATGACGACGTCATGGTCTTCCACCACGATATCGGACACCTGTGTATCGGGCAGGTTCAGCGAGAGCGACTGCCATGATTCGCCATTGTCGAACGATACGTAGATGCCGTGCTCGGCGCCGGCATAGAGCAGCCCGGCGCGCGCCGGGTCTTCGCGCACGGCGTGGACGTAGTCTCCGGGCCGGATGCCGTTCACAATCTTTTTCCACGTGCGGCCATAATCATCAGTGCGGAAGATGTACGGTGCACGGTCGTCCTGCTGGTAATTCTGCGCGGCCACGTAGGCCCCTCCCGGCCGGTGCGGCGAAGCTTCAATCAGGCTAATGCGAACCAGTTCCGGAAGGCCGGGCGGGGTCACATTCTGCCAGTTCCTGCCGTTATCGCGCGTGACAAACACCAGGCCATCATCGCTGCCCGTCCAGATGGTCGCGCGCTCGCGCCGGGATGGGGCAATCGTAAAGATGGTGGCGAAGATTTCCGGGCCGTTCATGTCATGCGTGATGGGCCCTCCGGAATCGCCGAGCGTCTTCGGGTCATGCCTGGTCAGGTCAGGGCTGATGCGGTCCCAGCTCTGCCCCTGGGTCGTGGTGCGATACAGGAACTGCGATGAGGTGTAGAGGACGCCGGGATCGAGCGGCGAAAAGACAATGGGAAAAGTCCACTGCCAGCGGTCGGGAAGCGTTGCGGCGGCTTCGCCCGAGAAAAAGCGCGGGAACACTTCCACATCGCGCGATTGGCCACTGCTGCGGTCATAGCGGGTGAGCAGGGCGCCCTGGCTGCCGGCATAAAAAACATTCGCATCGCGAGGGTCGGGCGCAATGTAGCCGCTCTCACCTCCGCCTACCGCGTACATGGCGGGAACCGCCGCCCGGCTGCCACCGCCAAAGCCCTGCCCGGCGGCGTCGCTGGGGACGCAGATGGTGCTGTTATCCTGCTGCGCGCCGCAGGCGTGGTAGGGAAAATCGCGCGTGGTGGCCACGTGGTAAAGCTGCGCTGTGGCGAAGCCCTGCTTCGTCCAGGTTTGGCCGCCGTTGATGGAGACCGTGCCACCGCCGTCATCGCTGGAGACCATGCGCTTCGCGTCCGTAGGATCAATCCACAGGTCGTGATTATCGCCGTGCGGGGGCCGCAGCGTGGTCTTGAAGGTCTTGCCGCCGTCAGTGGATTTGTAGAACCCGGTATTGAGCGCATATACCGTGTCTTTGTCTTTGGGGTCGGCAAAGATGTGGGTGTAGTAGAAGGCGCGCTGGCGCAGTTTGCGGTCGTCGTTGGTTCTGGTCCAGGTGGCGCCGCCATCATCGGAGCGGAAAACGCCGCCGTCGTCAGCTTCCACCAGCGCATAGAGGCGGTTTGAGTCGCCGCCGGAAATGGCTATGCCGATGCGGCCGATGGTGCCTTTCGGCAATCCGGGGTTGCGCGTGATCTCCGTCCAGGTATCGCCGCCGTCGGTGGTTTTGAACAACCCGCTCCCCGGGCCGCCGCTCGACATTTGCCATGACACGCGGTAGGCCTCCCACATGGCGGCATAAAGCACGTTGGGATGGCCGCGGTCCATCGCCAGGTCAACCGCGCCGGTTTTGCCGTCGCGAAACAGCTTGCGCTCCCAGGTCTTGCCGCCATCACTCGAGCGGTACACGCCGCGCATATCGTTCGGGCCTGCGGGATGCCCAAACACCGCCGCATACACCAGGTCGGGGTTGGTGGGGTGAACGCGGATGCGGGCAATGGTTTGCGAATCGTCGAGCCCCATGTGCTGCCACGTTTTGCCCGCGTCGCTCGATCGGTAAATGCCGTCACCCTGCATGATGTTGCCGCGCAGGCAAGCTTCGCCCATGCCGATGTAAACCACATCGGGATTCGATTCCGAAACCGCGACCGCCCCAACCGACGAACTGTGGAGCTGGCCATCGGTCACCGGGTTCCAGGTTTCGCCGCCATCGGTGGTCTTCCACAGGCCGCCGCCGACCGCCCCGAAGTAATACTCGTTGGGACGCCCCACCGCCCCGGCCGAGGCAATCGAGCGGCCGCCGCGCACCGGCCCCACATTGCGCCATTTCAGCGCTTTGAAATATTCCGGCCCGTAAGTCTGGGCAAGACACACACCGGTCAGCAGTGCGGCAGCAAGCACTCGTTTCATCCCAAGCCTCCGGAAAACGCGAATAAAGTAACACAGAAGAAACTGCCAAACTGCGAAAGTGTGAAAATTGAAGGCCGCAATTGCGCACACCCGGAGTCGGAATGGTGCGACGCTCCAGGTGGAGGGTCATTCTGAGCCCCCTGGCGGGCGAAGAATCTGGG
>JAFAIN010000331.1 GCA_019236695.1 Acidobacteriota bacterium
TGGTTTCAGAACCCCAATACCTGGGACCAGCAGCTCCAGGACTGCAGTCTGCTTTCGCCCATGTGCAACGCTTCCCGAACTCACGAGGTAAACCCGGCCACCGGTTTGCCTCTGGGGCCAACCGACCAGCGATCGCAGATCCGCACATTCAATATTTCGCCATCGTTCGTTCACGTGGTCAGCACCTCCGCCGTGTGGACCATGGGCGCTTACGTGCGCCACGACCAGTACAACTATTACCCCAGCAAGAACCCGTTCAATGATCTTGGCCCGCTGCAGGATGAGAGCGTCTCGCAAATGAGGTTCCTTACCAATGCGGGCGGGCGCACCGACCTGACGTACGTGCATGGGAGCCACAATATCAAGGTCGGGGCGAACTACATGCACACGTTCCTCACCGAGCACGACGCGTTCGGCATTGTGAATCCCGGGCTTCTTTCGTCCTGCCCGGCGCAATTTGCCGCGCAGTGCGGCACGCTGGCCCCTTTCGATCTAACAGCCGGCGGCAGGTTCTCCCGTTTTCTTGGGCATACGGACGTAAAGGAACTTGCGCTTTACGCCGAGGACAACATCAGCAAGGGGCCGGTAACGCTGAACCTCGGAATGCGCGGCGATTTGTATAACGGCCTCGATGCCGTCAGCCGCCAGCCGGAACCGCGGGCGGGATTCGCCTACAACCTGAAAAAGACCAGCTCGGTCCTGCAGGTTTCCTACGCTCGAACCATGGAGACGCCTTTCAACGAGAACCTGATCCTTTCCGGCCTGGGGTGCCTGAACTCGGTTGTCAATGCCATCATGACCGTCGCCCAGGGCTTTAACTGCACCGGCGCGCCGCTGCAGCCAGGCTTTCGCAATGAGTTCCACGCCGGGCTGGAGCAGGCATTTGGCAGCCATTTCGTCATAAATGGCGAGTACATCTGGAAGTACACGCATAACGGCTATGACTTCAACATCTTCGGCACCACGCCCATCTTCATGCCCATCGAATGGCACAATTCAAAGATTCCAGGTTTTGCCATTCGCGGCACCATGCCGCAATGGCATGGCCTGATGGCCTTCGTGGTGATGTCGCACGTGGCCGCCCGTTTCTTCCCGCCAACGGTGGCTGGCATTGGACCGCCGCAGCCGCCCGCCGTGTTCCGGATTGATCATGACGAAGCTTTCAATGAAACCACTCACATTCAATATCAGCCGTGGAAGCGGGGGCCCTGGCTGGGCTTCAACTGGCGCTTTGACAGCGGCCTGGTGAGCGGCGCTGTACCGTGCGAGGCGCAGACCGCCACTTGCTCTTTCACTACTTCCGCGCTCGATCCGGGCGGCCAGGGCCTGGCCAATATTCCGGCCGGAAGCGTGGCCTTGCTCAACAATCTGAACGGGCTGCCGCTTACCGCCGATCAGCAATTCCAGGCAGGGCTGCGGTGCAATGGAGTCCCGGCCACTCCCACCACGCCCACCGGCATTTTGATCGGCGGCGTGTACACCTGCCCGGCAACCCAACTCACCTCGAACCTGATCAAGATCCCGGGGCCGAATCAGGAACAGGACGACAAGCACCCGCAGCGCATTGCGCCGCGGCACCTGTTTGATGTGGCGCTCGGGGATGACAACCTGTTTAACACCGAGAGATACAAGTGGAGCGCGCGGGTCAGTGTCATCAACCTGGCGAACGGTTACGTGCTCTACAACTTCCTCTCCACATTCAGCGGAACTCACTACGTAACGCCGCGCACCATCACAGCCGAATTGGGGTTCCATTTCTAGGCGCCAATCATGGCAACAACATAGACCGCCCGGGCAGCCTCCTGCCCGGGTTTTTGCGTTTTGACTTTTGCCTTGGCGATTGTGCGATGATAGGCGCACACATGCCAGCCTCTTCGGGAATAAGCGCCGGTTCCTTTGTGGCCGTGGGAGCGGCCGCGGCGCCCGCCGCGCTTCCGGTCCTCATCGTGGTTCAAGGGCAGGAAGAGCGCACCCTGCCGATTTCACGCAGCCCTTTCACCATTGGCCGCAAGACCGACCGCGACCTGGTGATCGCCGACCCGCGCGTTTCGCGCGAACACGCCCAGATTCTGCTGGAAGGCAATTGCATGTTCATCCAGGACCTGGGCAGCAAGCATGGGACATTCGTCAACGGGCAGCGCGTGTCAGAGCGGCGGCAGCTCAGCCGGAACGATCGCCTGGATTTCGGCGCCGAGGATGCCGCCTACGCGATTTTCGATCCGGAGCGGCACTCCACCAGCGGGGTGCGCGAATTTCTGAGCCAGATGTCAGGCGTGCAGATCGCTACACCGGGCGCGGCCGGCGACCTGGAAAAGATGAAGATCTTCCTGGAAGCGGCTCGCAAGCTCAACACCACCGGAGTGCTCGATGAAGTGCTGGTTACGCTCATCGAAGCCACGCTGCGCCTTACGCGCGCGGAGCGCGGCTACGTTTTTCTGGTGCAACCGGATGGCACCCTGAGGCTGGCCGCTGGGCGGAATTCGCGCGGCGAGATGCTGCTCGACGACAAGACCATTTCGCATTCCACCCTCGACGATGCCCTGAAAAGCAGCTCCGAGTTTCTGGTTACCGATACCAGCAAGATGAGCGATTTTTCGGCGCGCAACAGCATCATGGCCTACGACCTGCGCACCGTTATCGCCATTCCCCTCAAGCGGCCGCAGGTGCAGCGCCATGCCGGCGCGGCGACCGGAGCCGGCGAAATCAGCGGCGTGCTTTACCTCGACAGCCGCTTTGCTTCCCGCGAAGTTTCAGTCGTAAGCCATGACATTCTCCGTGCCATTGCGACCGAAGCCGCGGCCCTGGTGGAAAACGCGCATCTGGTGCAGGCAGAATCCGAGGCCCGCGCCTACCAGCAGGAGCTGGCGATCGCCGCCGACATCCAGCAGCGGCTCATGACCGTGAGCATTCCCGATGTGCCGTTCGCCTCGGTAAAAGGCCGCAACCTCCCCTGCAAGGAGATTGGGGGCGACTTCTTCGACGTCATGCAGATTGGCGACTCCGGGCTCGGCATCGTGCTGTGCGACGTTTCGGGTAAAGGAGTGTCGGCCGCACTGCTCGGCTCTATTCTGCAGGGCATGGTGTACTCGCAGTTGGGGACATCGCTTACGCTCGACCAGATCGTGGATTCAGCCAACCGCTTCCTGTGCCAGAAGATTCTCGGCGAGAAATACGCCACCATTGTGATTGGCCGCCTGCGCAATGATGGAGAACTGGAGTTCATCAACTGCGGGCACGTGCAACCGGTGGTGATTTCGGCAGGCGGCGTTCGCCGCGAGACGGAATCGAACCTGCCGGTTGGCCTTTTGCCTTTTGCCACCTATGCCAGTTCGCGCTGCCGGCTCAGCCCCGGCGACAGATTCCTGCTGGTTACGGACGGAGTGACGGAGGCAGAAAACTGCGAAGGCGAGATGTTCGGGAACGAGCGGCTGGAACAGGCAGCTTCAGGAGCGGATAGTTCCAGCTTCGAGAATGTCTTTGAAGCCGTGCATTCATTCTGCGGCTCGACTCCGCTGAATGATGATTGCACGGTGCTGGAAGTGGCCTATCGCGGCGCCGTCGGCTAGTTCGTCAGAGGAAATCGAGGACGGCAAAGCGCATCTTCGCGATCAGCACCCCTGAAGGCGTTACCCGAGCGCTCACGAACCGCTGCCCGCCACTTCCTCGCCGGTGGGGTGCTGAAGTCCTTCCGCCACCCGGATCAGGTCCTCATCCACTACGCGGGTCTTGCCGAGGGCTTCAGCCATGGGGACTGAAATGATCCGGGTGCCGCGCAGGGCGACCATGCATCCCGATTCGCCGGCATGGACCATATCGATTGCGCCAATTCCGTATCGCGTAGCCAGGACGCGGTCAAACGCCGTGGGTGAACCGCCGCGCTGGATATGGCCCAGCACTACGGCGCGGGTTTCAAAACCGGTGCGCTGCTCGATTTCGGCGGCCAGCTCATTGCCAATGCCGCCCAGGCGAACGTGGCCGAATTCATCCAGCTTGCTGGAGGTAACGTGCTGCGATGCCAGCTCCTTCGACGCCCTGGCGCCCTCGGCCACCACCACGATGCTGAAGTAGCGCCCTCGAGTGTGCCGCTGCCGCAGGCGCTCGGCAATGTCATCAATGTCAAAGGGGTGTTCGGGGATCAAAATGACGTCGGCGCCCCCGGCAATGCCGCTGTAGATGGCGATCCATCCGGAATCGCGGCCCATGACCTCGACCACCATGACGCGGTTGTGGGCCTCGGCCGTGGTATGCACACGATCAATGGCTTCGGTGGCGATGCTGACGGCCGTATCGAATCCGAAGCAGAAGTCGGTTCCGCTGAGATCGTTATCTATGGTTTTGGGAACGCCTACGATCCTGGCGCCGCGCTCATGCAGCTTCAGCGCAACGGATTGCGTGTCGTCGCCGCCGATAGCGATCAGGACATCGATGCCGTTCTGCCGGAGCATTTCGATGCAACGGTCGAGCCCGTCAGGGCGCTTGCCGGGATTGGTGCGCGAAGTGCGCAGGATGGTCCCGCCGCGCGGCAGAATGCCGGCCACGGCCTGCAGGTCGAGCTCCATCGTGCGGTTGTCCACCACTCCGCGCCAGCCTTCGAGGAAGCCGACAAACTGATCGCCGTAATGAAAAATCCCCTTGCGTACGGCTGCCCGGATTACTGCGTTTAAGCCGGGGCAGTCGCCACCGCCAGTGAGTACGCCAATTTTCATTTCGTTCTATTTTACTTGCTGGCATGAACAGAGTATGAAAATGCGGAGCATCGATAAGCAAAGCGAACCACAAAGTGCACGAAGCACGCGAGGTTGAACGTTGAACAGCGCTGCCGGTGTTCCGAACCCG
>JAFAIN010000263.1 GCA_019236695.1 Acidobacteriota bacterium
CGGAACCTCGACGTCACCTTTCCGCTTGGGGTTATGACGCTGGTCACGGGAGTTTCAGGCTCGGGAAAATCGACGCTGGTCAATGACATTCTGTACCGCGCGCTGGCCAGGCAGCTTTACCGGTCTCGCGAAGAGCCGGGCGCCTACAAACAGCTGACCGGGGCGGAGAACATCGATCGCGTCATCCGCATTGACCAGTCGCCCATTGGCCGGACTCCTCGCTCCAACCCGGCCACCTACACCGGTGTTTTCAGCCATATTCGCGACCTCTACGCCATGTTGCCTGAGTCGCGCCAGCGCGGCTACAAGCCAGGGCGATTCTCTTTCAACGTGGCGGGCGGCCGCTGTGAAGCATGCCAGGGCGAAGGCCAGCGGCGCATAGAAATGAACTTCCTGCCCGACGTATATGTGCAATGCGAGGTGTGCGGCGGGCGGCGTTACAACCACGAAACGCTGACCGTCAGGTTTAAGGGCTATTCGATTGCCGATCTTCTGGAGTCGCCGGTTGCGGACGCTCTCCCGCCGCTGGAAGACGTACCGCAGATCCGGCAGAAGCTGCAGACGCTGGTGGATGTCGGGCTCGGCTACATTCACCTGGGCCAGTCTTCCGTAACGCTCTCAGGCGGTGAGGCCCAGCGCATCAAGCTGGCGCGCGAGCTCAGCAAACGCCAGACCGGGCGCACCCTCTACCTGCTTGACGAGCCAACCACCGGACTGCACTTTGAAGACGTCAGCAAGCTGCTGGAAGTGCTGCATCGCCTGGCCGACCTCGGCAACACCGTCATCATCATCGAGCACAACATTGACATGATTCGCAACGCCGATTGGATTATCGACCTGGGCCCCGAAGGCGGAGAAGCCGGAGGCCGCATCGTGGCTCAGGGCACTCCCGAACAGGTGGCCGCCAATAAGGCATCCTTCACCGGCAAGGCGCTGGCCGGAACGGAGTAGGCGAAGCGAAGTGACGTGGGTCCGGCCGCCCTCGGCCGGACAGGCGGCCTGCAAGGCCGCTCCCGTATCGGTTCGGCTGATACTCACGTCAGGCGAGCTTCGCTCGCCCTGTCCGGCCGGGGGCGGCCGGACCCACGTCACTCCCTTGTTCTAAAATCGGTGCTTGTCTTTCACCCCCAATCCACTGAACGAACTGCCGGGCGAACTCCTGCCCGCTGAGCCTGCCCCCCCCGCGAGCGGCAATCGTGAAGATCCGGTATGGAGTGGCTGGGACGTAGCTCTCCTCGTCGTGGCATTTCTGGTTGCGCTTTTTGTTACAACCTGGGTGGCGGCGGCGGCAGCACGGCGCATTACGGGCAGTACGGCGATTATTGCCAATCCCGTGATTGAAATCCTGGTTGAGGCGGCGAGCCAGCTCGTCTTTCTGGTATTCGCGCTTTCTCTAGTCCGGTTCCACTATGGACAGCAGTTCTGGGGCGCCATCAAATGGAATTTTCCGCGCTCCCGGTGGGCCGGGTTTCTGGTCATTGGGTTTGCCATGGCAATGGCGCTGGCGCCCTTCCTCTCAGGCCTCGAGAAGATTGTGCCCTCGCCCCGGCAGCTTCCCATCGACCAGATGTTTTCGAGCACGGCCGCCGCTTACGCGCTGGCCATCTTCGGCACCTTCTGGGCCCCCTTCATAGAAGAGATGTTCTTCCGCGGCTTTCTGTATCCGGCGCTGGCCCGGCGACTGGGAACAGTTTTTTCAGTTGTGCTGACCGCGTTTGCCTTCGCCGCGCTGCACGGCGCGCAACTGGCGCACGCGTTTGCCCCGCTCGCAGTCATCTTTGTCGTGGGGCTGGTTCTGACGACCATCCGCGCCCGCACTCAATCTGTAGGATCGTCCACGCTGGTGCACATGGGCTACAACGGCGCTTTGTTTCTGATGTCGTGGTACGGCAGCGATCATTTCCGGCATCTGGAGAAGCTGACATGAGCGAAGGGCGCGCCGAGCTGCTCGCCATGCTGGCAGAAAAATCATTCAAGCTGGGTCAGTTCAAGCTTTCGTCCGGACAATCGAGCGACTATTACGTCGATTGCCGCACCACCACTCTCGACGGTCGAGGCGCGCTGCTGGTGGGAGAACTGGTGTGCGACGAGATGCAGCGCCGTGGCTGGCGCGCGGAGGGCATTGGCGGGCTCACATTGGGCGCCGATCCCATTGCGGTTACCGCTGCGGTGGTCAGCACCGGGCGCGGCGCGCCACTCCACGCCTTCCTGGTGCGAAAGGCGGAGAAACAGCACGGCATGGGGCAGCGCATCGAAGGCTTTCAGCGCGCCGGCGCTTCCGTGGTGATCGTGGACGATGTGTGCACAACCGGAGCCTCCACCATCCAGGCCATTGAGGCGGCCCGGGCCGCACAGTTCAGCATTGCAGGCGTGCTTTGCCTGCTGGAACGCGAGGAAGCGGGAGGCCGGGCGAACGTGGAACACGCGGCCGCGCCGGCGCCCTTCGTGGCCCTGTTCACCGCCCGGGAGGTCAGGGAAGTGTACTTGCGGCGGAAATGATTTAATTGCCGAATTGCCGAATGTGAAATTGCCGGGTTGAAATTCGGCAATTTGGGAATGTTGGATCCATGAGGGCAGTGGTGCAGCGGGTGGCGCGGGCGCGCGTCACCGTAGATGCCGAACTGGCAGGCGAGATCGCCAGGGGCCTGCTCGTGCTGGTGGGCGTGGAAGATACCGACGCGGAAGCGGATGCAGATTACCTGGCGGCAAAAATTGCAAAGCTCCGCGTTTTCGAGGATACCCAGGGCAAAATGAACCTGGCGATTGCCGAAGTGGGTGGCGCGGTGCTTGCGGTTTCGCAGTTCACCCTGTTCGGCGACGCGCGCGGGCAGAACCGGCCATCGTACATCCATGCTGCGCGGCCGGAACACGCAAAGCCGCTGTTCGAGCGCTTCGTTCAGCAGGTGCGAGCCGCCGGCCTGCAATGCGCAACCGGGCGGTTTCAGGAAATAATGCAGGTGGAGCTGGTGAACGACGGCCCAGTGACGATTCTGCTGGACAGCAAGAAGACGTTCTAAGCTCTAAGCTTGGCTGGTGTACTTCCCGAATAGGTAAGGCGCCCGAAGCCACAATGCGGAGCCCTCGTTTCGTTCGGGATGACGAGTCAATGGGTGCATTTCATCCTGGCCATAACGGTAATCCGAGCCGAGAGGTATCGATAACTGAGAGGCACTGCCAGCGCTGAAGGCTGAGAGCTGATAGCTCAAAGCTTAGAGCTTAAAGCTTACTTGGCGTATTCCACAACTGCCTGGGCAATCTGGTCAAGGGCCTCGAGGGCTCGCGGCGTGGCCAGATTGTGGTTGTTGCTCATGATGGAGAACGCAACCGTATCGCCGCTGCGCGTGCGGGCGTAGCCCGAGAGCGTGTTGACGTGGCCGAGAGAGCCGGTTTTGCCGAAGATGTTGCCCTGGGCCGGCGTGTTGCGCATGCGTTCCGCAAGGGAACCATCCACCCCTGCCACCGGCAGGGAATCGCGAAACGTGGCATACCAGGGCTGGGTTGAGGAGTAGCGCAGCAGCTTGACGATGGCATGCGGCGTAACCAGGTTCTGGCGCGAAAGCCCGGAACCATCGAAGAAGATGTACTCATCGTTTTGCAGGCCCGCCTGGCTCAGGAACCCATGCAGCACTTCAAGGCCCGCCTCAATGGTTCCCCCGGACCCCTTCTCCCGGCCCAGCAGGCGCAGCGCCAGTTCCGCATGCAGGTTCTGGCTGACTTTGAGGATGACGCGAATGTCCTGCGAGAGCGGCTGCGATTGGTAGCTGCCGAGCACCAGCGGTTGCGGCGCTGGTGGAGGGGTTGCCAGCAGCTCCCCGCCTCCCGCGGATGCGCTGGCATTCACCGTAAATGTGGTCAGCCGCGAAAGCTCGGTGTGGCGCGTACGGGTCCGGCCGAATACTGTAACGCCGCGCTGTTCCAGCATCTGGCGGAAGACCTGTGCCGCAAAGCTGGCGGGATCCTCAATGGCCACCGCTTCGCTTGCGCCGGTATCGTCCATCGGGATGTTGCCCCAGAACGTGATCTGGTTTGCTCCGGGCTGCCGGGTGATGTACAGCCGGCGCGGACCCGTGCCGGCCGGAGTGGTGATCACGCGGTTATCCACCTGGTAGTAGGTGGCGTAGGGAGCAATGCTCAGGAATGCCTTGTCGCCTGCGCGGTCGCCGGGCTGGATCGTGACAAAAACCACGTTGTCATTGATCGTCAGCGCGGAAACCGGCGCCCCCCATTCCCACACCAGGTCGTCCTGCGTCCAGCCTTCGCCATAACGCTCGAAGGCGTAGAAGGAATCGTCACCCACCACATCGCCGTCAATGAACCGCACGCCCTTGCGCACTACCTCATCCGCAAGCTGCTCCAGTACCTGCAAGGCCGGCTGGGTGCGCTCGGTTCGAGTGTTGTAAGGCAGGGTGCGGCCGCTGATATTCGGATCGCCGCGGCCCACCAGCAGCAGATCGCCATTGAGCCGGCCATGCTTGTCGATAGCGCCCACGGTCTCAACCGTCGTCCGAAACTTGTATTCGGGCCCGATCATGGCGAGCGTGGCCGCCGTGGTGAAGAGCTTCGTGTTCGAAGCAGGCGTAAACAGCTTGTCGGCGTTGTAACTGTACAGGGTTGCGCCCGATGAAAGAGAGATGACTTCAATTCCCCAGAACCCGCGAGCAACATCGGGTTGCTCCAGCACCCGTGCGATTTCGCTGGAAAGCGTGGGAACTGGTTTCTTGTCGGCGGCGGTGGCAGCGACGCAGCAGACAATCAGGCACAGCAGTGACAGCCGGAGGGAGAAAATGGCGGATCGCATGAACCAGGAACCCGGAAGAGCTTCCTGATTCTAGCATTGCCTGCCCCAGGTGCGGAGCGGCTCGATTAAGGCCGCTTGCGGCGGAAGGATCTGGGAGCACTCTGCCCGGGCCGCCAGGGTGGGTCGTCCGTCGGTGGAGATCCATTCGGCAATTTTCTTGCGGAACCAAAAACGCAATTCTCAAAATTGCCCGCATGCCTGAAAATCGAAGCGAGGAACGCGCCCTTTGCTCTACTGGCTGCTGTACCAGAAACTCTTTCATTCTTTTGCGCCGTTCCGCATTTTCCGCTATCTCACGTTCCGAACCGCGTTCGCCAGCCTTACGGCGCTGTTCATGGCGTTGATCGTGGGCCCGGCCGTCATCCGCCACCTTCGCGATTTCCAGATCCAGCAATACATTCGCGATGAAGGCCCGCAGGCCCATAAGAAGAAAGCCGGCACCCCCACGATGGGAGGGGTGCTGATTACCATTGCCATCGTGATCCCCACCTTCCTGTGGGCCGACCTGGGCAGCCGTTACGTGTGGATCGCACTGCTGGCCACGCTGATGTTCGCGGGCATCGGGTTTGCGGACGACTATTTGAAGATCGTCAACCGCCGCAACCTCGGGCTCACCGGGCGCAGCAAGCTGATGTACCAGGTGGGCACGGGCGCGGCCATCGCTATTACGCTGGCGCTGCTGCAGAAGGAGGGCCTGTACAGTACGCGCCTGATGGTGCCGTTCTTTAAGCGCACGCGGCCTGACCTGGTGATCAACAGCCTGCTCCACGGCCACTGGTGGCCGCTGGCGTTCGTGCCCTTCGTCGCCTTCGTGGCGCTCGTCATTGTGGGCTCGAGCAATGCCGTGAACCTTACGGATGGGCTCGATGGCCTGGCCATTGGCTGCACCATCATCACGGCCGGCGCCCTCACCGTGCTCACTTACGTCACCGGCCATGCGGTGCTGGCAAACTACCTCGAGCTGCAATACCTGCCGCAGGTGGGCGAGTTGACGATCTTCTGCGGCGCCATGGTGGGCTCCAGCATCGGCTTCCTCTGGTATAACGCGCATCCCGCCGAAATCTTTATGGGCGATGTGGGCTCGCTGGCGCTCGGCGGCGCCATGGGCACGGTGGCCGTCATTATCAAGCAGGAGCTGCTGTTGCCGTTTATCGGCGGCATTTTTGTCATTGAAGCCATTTCGGTGATCCTGCAGGTGGGGTCATACAAGCTGCGCAAGAAGCGCATTTTCAAGATGGCGCCGCTGCATCATCATTTCGAGTTAATCGGCTGGTCGGAGTCCAAGGTGATCGCGCGATTCTGGATCCTCTCGCTGGTGTTTGCCCTGTTTGCCCTTACCACGCTCAAACTGCGATAGGGAGAGCCGGCCGCAATACTGCCTTCAGGACGCGCCGCTTGGGCGGGCTCAAGCCGAGGGCAGACGACTAACCGTTTGCGGCCGGTTAAGCCTGCTCCCGGATTCTTAAGCCGCGGCGCGGCATTCAGAATGACATGGTGTGCTGGTCATCCACTCCAAGGGAGAGTCATTCCGAGCCCGCTCTGGCGGCGAGGAATCTGGGAGCCCATTGTGGTTGCGCGGAAGGTGGTCGTCCTCATCGGCACGTGTTTCCAACTGCCTCTCAAGGGCCGCGTCGGGTGCCCGGCTTGAGGTCAAGGCGTGAGGCCAGCGCCGATGGCAGACCGGTTTGCGGCCGGTTCAGCGTGCTCCCAGATTCTTAAGCCGCTGCGCGGCTTCAGAATGACACCCGGCGACGAAGAACGTGGGAGCGGCATTCCTCGCCATGCCATAATCAACACAACCATGCTGGTGAAAACATCATGCAAGCGGATTAGCCTGCTTCTGATCCTGGCGTCCGTAGCTGTGGCCCAGCAGGATCCGCCATTCCGGCTCAATCCGCGCCTCTACAATCCGTTTTCCGACCCCAAAGCAGAGATCGCCGAAGCCATTAAGGATGCCCGGCAGGACCATAAGCGCATCCTGCTGGTCTTCGGCGGCAACTGGTGCCTGGATTGCCATGTGCTCGACTACCGCTTCCATCAAATGGCCATCCGGCCGCTGGTGGATGATAACTTCCACGTGGTGCACGTCGATATCGGCCAGTACAACCGCAATCTGGAGATCGCGCAGCGCTACGGCACCTCGCTCAAGAAGGGAGTGCCTGCAGTGGCCGTGCTCTCCAGCACGGGCAGGCTCCTGTTCGGGCAGACCAACGGCGAGTTTGAGAAAGCCAGCAAGCTCGATCCGGCCGTGATTATCGAATTCCTGAATAAATGGAAGCCGCCCGGGCGCTGAACCCGCACAGTTTGGCACTCCCGGCATTTCGCGTGTCCACACTTGTCTCTGCTGGTTCCTCGCCTCGCGTGGGAAGCGATTCCGGGGCTCGCGAGCATTGCTTGATGGCAGAATGGGCTGAGAAGTGTTTCGCTTGGAACTCGGAAACAGCAACGTTCTCGTGGTCGGGCTTGGCAGGTCGGGCATGGCTGCCTGCCGCTTTCTGCGCGAACATGGCTCGCGGGTGGCGGCCAGCGATGCGCAAAGCGAACAACAGCTCGGCAGCGTCATCGCTGAACTGAAAGCCTCAGGCGTGACCATCCGGGCGGGAGAAAGCCGCCCTGGTGCGGCGGGCTTCGATCTTCTTGTCATCAGCCCGGGAGTGCCTTCCGACGCTCCTGTTGTGCTGCAGGCGCGGGAGCTGGGAGTGCCGGTCATTGGAGAGCTGGAGCTCGCG
>JAFAIN010000062.1 GCA_019236695.1 Acidobacteriota bacterium
GGCGAGCCGGTACGCGCCACCGAGCTGCGCCACAGGCCCAAATACGGAAGGATGAGCTACCCTACGCTCTCCAGTATTTTCGCCTATTTTCCGGCAAATTCCAAGGCGGCGCGCGCGTGGCGCGTCAACTGGCGCGTGAAGGCGTGAGCCGGTGAACGGAAGATGCGCTCCACCGTGTCGCATTCCACCACGGCGCCTTCGCTCAGCACGGCAACGCGATGGCAAACCGCTGCCAGTGCTCCGAGATCGTGCGAGATGAGCAGAATGGCAGTTCCGAACTGGCGGTTGCAGTGCTCGAGCAGGTCGAGCACCTCGGTTTGCGTAATCGCGTCGAGCGCGCTGGTGGGCTCATCGGCAATAAGCAACTGCGGCCGGTGCAGGATGGCCATCGCAATCAACACGCGCTGGCCCTGCCCCGTCGAGATCTGTGCGGGGTAGCGGCGAAGAAATTGTGCATCCTCCGGCAGGCTGAC
The DNA here is from genome assembly GCA_019236695.1 of Acidobacteriota bacterium. GTDB lineage: Bacteria > Acidobacteriota > Terriglobia > Terriglobales > Acidobacteriaceae > JAFAIN01. The sequence continues at coordinate 474 of JAFAIN010000062.1, forward strand.
GGCGGCGAGCGCGCCGGAGATGGCTTCGGCGCCGTCACCAGCCTGGTGGGCGCGCCACGCCTCCCGCATCTGAGTGCCGATGCGCAACGCCGGATTGAGGGCTGCCGCCGGGCTCTGCAGCACCAGCGAAATGGCGCGCCCCCGGATGCGGCGCAACTCCGGCTCTGCCATGGCCAGCAGGTTGCGGTTTTCAAATGTCACATGGCCTGAAATTGTTGCCCGCCGCCGATCGAGCAGGTTGAGCAGCGCCAGCGCCAGCGTGCTCTTGCCCGAACCGCTGCTGCCGGCAAGCCCGAGAATCTCTCCCCTCGCCATCTCGAACGCGACCTCGCGCAGAACCGGAAGTTTGCCGGACCACGCCACGGTGAGAGATGTGCTGAGCAGCGGGTTCTGATTCATTGCATCCTAATTCGCCGCGCGTTCGTTCGAAATTTTCATGCGCTCAATTTGCCAATAGGTTTGCGGTGAAAGCACAACCGGGTCAGCACCCTGCACGTTTCTTGCGACTGCCGACAACGCGTTCTTATGCACCAGGTAAATGAACGGCTGCTGCTCCCAGGCTATTTCCTGCACGCGATCGAAGAACTGCTTGCGCCTGCTTGGGTCCGTCGCTGAAGCCTGGGCGCGCATCAGGCGGTCGATCTCGCCCTCCCATGGCGTGGCCGGCGTTTTCTGCGCCGGGTTCCATTGATGATTTTCGCCCGAGCTGAGCCATACGTTCATTTGCGCATTGGGATCCAACCCGGTATTCACCAGGCCAAGCAGGCAGGCTTCATAGTTGAAGCTGCGGGTCATGCGCTCAATGAGCGAAGGGAAATCCAGGGTCACGATGCTGACCTTGATCCCGATTGCGCCCAGGTCCTGCTGGATCATGGCCGCCATTCGCTCGCGCGCCTTGTTGCCGGAGTTGGTGACAATGGAAAACTCAACCGCATGGCCCCCGGAATCGTGCAGGACTCCGGCATCCACGCGAAAGCCGGCCTGGCGAAGCAGGCGCAAAGCCGCGGCCGGGTCATAGGAGTGCGGTTTCAGCCGTGAATTGAACCAGAAGCGATTGGCCGGCGAAACCGGCCCAGCCGCGGGTGAGGCATGGTTGTTGAATACCAGCCGTGACATGTCCTGGCGGTTGATGGCTGATGAAATTGCCTGCCGGAATTCGGTCGAGCGGAACCAGCCCAGCTTCCAGGACGGCAGCGGAGCCGAAGGCGACTGGTTGAACCACATTTCTTCCGAGTCGAACGATGGGCCTGCATCAAATGCCTCGGCGGGCGATTGCGCCTGCAGGCGATCGAAGTATTCGCCGTCAATTGCATTGATGAGCTGAATTTCACCGCGCCGGAACCGGGTGAGCTCGATCTCGCGATTCTGCTGAACGTCGAGCCGTACGGAATCCAGGTAAGGCAGCGGGCGCCCGGCCGAATCCTTCTTCCAGTAATTGGGGTTGCGCTTTAGATACACAAACAGCCCGGGTTTGTAGTCCGCGAGAACAAACGGCCCGAGCACCGCCCGTTCCTTCAGCGGAGACTGTGCCGAAAGAATCGCGACCTCGTCGAAAAGCTTGTCGAGGCCCGCCACCGGCGCCGGAAACGTAATAGCAATGTGGTTCGAGCCCGTTACCTCAATCTGCGGTTCCCCCGGCCCCGAGCGGAAGGAGTCACCCAGCGGGGAATGCAGCGCCGGATCCATCAGCGACCTCATGGTGAAGGCCACATCCTCGGCACCGAACGGCGATCCGTCGGAAAACCTGACTGCTTCACGCAGCGTGAATTCGATTCGCCGCCCGTCGGATGACGTCTTCCAGCGGGTTGCAAGCTCGGGCTCAAGCTGCTGGCTGCGCCGGTTCAAACGCACCAGCGTGCCGCCGGTCAGGTAGCGGACCGCCTCAGATGCATCGTCATCGACCATCAGGGGATTGAAAGTTTTGGGGTCGGCGTGGAGGCAGAAGCGCAGCTCGCCCTGCGCGAAAGAGCGCAGCGGCGCCAGCAGGCACAAAACGGACAGAGCACATGCGACACGAAGACGGGCAGCACGGATCATGCTTGAACCTCACGACTGCTGGAAAACAATTGGAATGCAGTGATACAGGCAAACAACAGGGCCAGCGGCGCCAGCCGCCAGAGTTGGGAGCCGAGATCGGAAAAATTCTCCAGCTCACGCATCATTCCGCCCAGCGAAGGCAGCGGCTCGGCCACCCCGAGCCCCAGCATGCTCAGGTTGGCTTCCGCCAGCACGAACACCGGAATGGAAACCAGAAATTGCGCCCAGAGGACCGGCTTGATGTTGGGCCCAAGCTGCACGGCAAGCAGCCTCGCGGGGCTACAGCCCAGGGCGCGTGCATTCAGCACGAATCCGGAGTTGCGCAACTGGCGAACTCCGGCACAGATCACGCGGGCGGAGGCCGCCCAGCCCAGGCAACCAAGAATGGCGAACGTCAGCATTACTGACAGCGCCGGGGTGGTATCGAGTGGAAGCACGGCGCGCACTGTAAGCAGCAGGAAGAGCCACGGCAGCGAGAGAAATAAATCCACTCCGGCCATGGTGAGTTTTTCCCACCAGCCGCCTATGTATCCGGCGGTTGCGCCAATCAAGGCAGCGAGCAGGGTTGAGAGGGCAGCGGCTGCAGGCGCCAGCAATAACGAAGTCTGTGCGGCGACAAAAACGCGCGACAGGCGGTCGCGGCCGAGTTCGTCAGTGCCCAGCAGAAAACGAACCGAAGGCGGAGCGTTGGGAGCCTCGCGAAACTGGAAAGCGTAATCTGCGGGCGCGAGGAACCTTGCGCCTAGAGCAACGGCATACACCAGGGCAAGCGCCACCACCGCGAACAGCCGCGCGCGTTTCATGCCTGCTCCGGCTGTAGAGCCTGCTGGGCAAGGGTTGCGGCTGCATTGCCCAGCAGCGTGATGGCGGCCACAATTCCGGTCACGGTAACCAGCAGCGGCAAATCGCGGCCGAGAGCCGCCTGCCATGCAAGCTGTCCGATGCCGGGTGAATCGGCAATCACCTCCACCGGCAAAGCCGCTCCAAATGCCATATTCAGCGAGACGCCGGCCAGCGCAAGCAATTGCGGAGCGCTTGCGCAGAGCACGTGCCTCAAAAGCGTCCGCGCTTTGCCTATCCCGCGGGCCCGCGCTGCCATAATCCAGGGCCGTTCCCACTCGCTTTGCACTACGTTGCGGGCATAGCGGTAGAGCAGCGGAAACAAGGCGGCGGCAATCGCGAAACTTGCTGGTTTTCGCGCTATTACGGCCAGCAGGCCGATAACCGTAGCAGGCAACGAGATCAAAGCGCCGGCTGCGGCTGAAAATACGATGTCGGCAGCCGGCTTCTGAGCCGCTGTCGCGGTGAGCGTCAGGGCCAGCGCCAGGCTCCATGCCATTGCCAGGCCATAGCCAATGTTTCGAATGGTGGCAGGCGCGCGCTCTTTCACAAGCTGGCTGATGGGTTGCGGGAATGTTCGCGACATTCCAAAATCTCCATGAGTGATTCCGCCGAGGTACCGTGCGTAGAACACAAGCACGTTCGCATCCCGCGCGTTGTGGGCGCGCAGCGCAGAAATGCTCTCGCTGCTCAAGCGTGAATCGAGTTCGCGCTCATCTGTGCCAAACCCAGGGGCAAAGCGCACCAGCGTGGCGCCTGCCAGGCCGGCCAGCAGAACCACGGCAGCCGCCGCCAGCAGGCGTATGCAGGCGGCCCGCAGAATTCGTTGTGCCACTACACTCATCAGCCGCAATCTCTATGCGTAAGCTTGTTCCTCGGCGCGGCGCTGCTCAGCACCGGAGCTGGCGTTGATTTCGGCATAATGCCGCTGTTTCGCCACGTACATGCGGCGGTCAGCCTCGCTCAGCAGTTCCTCCGCGGTCGCGCCGTCCTCGGGGAAGCACGCGCTGCCCAGGCTGGCCGAAAGCAGGTCTTCGGAGCAGATGGCGATGCCCGCCTGGTGCGCAATCTCCTCAATGCGCAAGGCCAGCTCCGGCACGTTTTCGGTCGGCAGGCCAGGAGCGGCAATCACGAACTCATCGCCTCCCATGCGCGCCACGCAGTCGTAACCGCGGCAGGTTTCTTTCAGGCGTTCGGCAAACGTGCGCAGCAGCCGGTTTCCATCCATGTGCCCAAACCGGTCATTAATGGCTTTGAACCCGTTCAGATCGCACACCAGGAGTTGCAATTTTTTCTTCTCGCGGCGGCAGCGGCCCATTTCGCTTTCCAACTCCTGGAACAGCGACCGTGCGTTGAGCAGTCCGGTGAGATAGTCGGTGGTTGCCGAAGTCTCGGCCAGCCGGTACTTCAGGGCGTTTTCAATGGCGAGGCCCAGCTTCGAGCTGATGGCCAGCAGCACGCGCAGGTGGTCGCTGGAGAACGCGTCGGCCTGGGCGCCATAGAGAGTCAGCACGCCAAGAACACCGTTGGCGCCTTCCAGCGGAACCGCAACCGCCGAGCGCAAGGTGCTGAACTTCGCCGGATCGTTCAAATAGCCCGGCTCAACCGAAGGGTTTCCATTGAGGATGGGCTTGCGATTGTGCGCCACCCAGCCGGAGAGCCCCTGTCCGAGGGGAATTTCCAGTGAGAGGAACAGGCGGGAGTTTTCGCCGCTCACAAATTCTGGGCGCAGTCTCTTCTCCTTGAGAAGGTAAATGGCAATGGCATCGTGCGGCACCAGCTTGCGGACGCTCTCAGCCAGGATCAGCAGCGTTTCATCCAACCGCAGCGAGTTGCCCAGGTGGTGGGTCAGCTCGAACAGCGTCTGCGCCTCGCGCCGGGCAGCCGCAATGGAGGAGAGGAAGTCGGGCTGGTGCGAACCTCGGACCGCAGTGTCAGCGGCAAAGCCGGCTGCAGGAGCGGCGCCGCGTTCGACCCTCAATTCTGTGGAGAGCGTGGCCCGCTCTTCCCGGGGTTGGGCAGCCGCCATTCGCTCGAGTTCCACATAACGGCGCTGCAGGATTTCGACAACCTTCGGGTCGAAGGCTTTGCCGGCATCGTCGGCCACCCGGCGCATGGCTTCATCGAGCGGCAGCGCCCGGCGGTACTGGCGGTCGGTTGCCAGGGCGTCCAGGCAATCCACGGTGGAAAGAATGCGGGCGCCAATGGGAATCTCTTCGCCTTTCAGGCCGTCCGGATATCCCGTGCCATCCCATTTCTCATGGTGCGAGCGCACGATCGGCACCACGGGATAAGGAAATTGCACCTGCTCCAGAATCTCGGCGCCGACCACGGGATGAATCTTCATCTTTTCGAATTCTTCCGGCGTCAGCTTGCCGGGTTTGGAGATGATGTGTTCGGGAACTGCCAGCTTGCCAATGTCGTGCAGCAGCGCGCCGGCACGCAGCGCTTCTTTCTGCTCATAGGTCAGCCCCATCTCGTGGGCGATCTCCATGGCATAAACGTTCACGCGCTGCAGATGGTCGTGCGTGGTGTGGTCCTTGGCCTCAATGGCCAGCGCCAGAGCTTCAATCGTGCGCAGGTGCAGGCCTGCCATGGCCTCCACGTGCTGTTTTTCGGTCTCCAGCTTGCCCAGGTAAAGCCGGTATGAGCGGTAGATGATGTAGACCGCCGGCATCAGCAGCAGCGAGGTCTGCCAGCCCACCGTGCGGTCGAGCTGGCGAACCGCCTCGGTGATCCCTGCACCCATCAGGTAATAGGGAAATGACCAGAAGTAGCACTGTTTCCACACGCGGCTGGCGCGTTTCTGCTCGGTCAGTGAGATCACCACCGACATGGCCGCGGTGTTGAACAGGAAATACGTGATGGCCGCCGCCATCAACGCCAGTGGCTGCTGCTTACCCTGAAAAATTGTTGTACTGGCGCCGTGGTAAACCGCGTACGTGGCTGTACTAGCCGCCGTGAGCTGCGAGATATTGAAGATGAAATGGATGGGATGCAGCCGCTTTGCCGGCTTCCAGTAGCACTGCATCACCACGGCCGCGGCGCCGAGCAGCAACGTTTCGCCCAACGACATTTCCATCACGCCCAGGAGGATGAAAAGGAAGTTGACCGACATGGTGCCGTCAATGCCGGGCAGGGTCACCTTCAGCACCGAGGCCAGCATCGCCACGCCGAGGTAGCAGATGAAGTGGAGAACGTCTGAAGATTGCCAATGAGTGGCGCCGGCCGCAAAACAGCCCAGCGCGGCTGCCGCCACGCTGTAAATAAACACCTTTGCGGCCCGCCGAAGTGGCATGGAACCAGATTCCCACGTAACCACGAGGCCTTCAGCATCCATGAGCCGGCTGCGAGTTACGTTCGTACTTCTGCGCGATTACGGGTTACGGAGGTTGTTGTCCCTGCAATTAGCGGACAACTTGTCCAGCCAGGGGCCTGGTGTGACGAGTTGTCCTCCCGCAATCGTTCGCGCTGCACAGCGAAGGACTAGCACTCAACGACTTGCGAATGATCAGAAGTGGTTATCGCCCTGCAGCCCAACAAGTATCCCCAATCGAGGATTTATGCACCGGGTTGTGTTTTTACTTTCGCAATTTACATGACGCCCGCTATGCCCGCGGCGCGTTTACCCGCCGGCTTTTGGCTGTGGTTACTGAATTGAATGAGTTTCAAATCGGAAGCTGCAACCTTCAAAATCCCAGGGAGATCAGAATGTTTTCGTGGAAGGGCAGCGGAGAAGAGGAAGTTCCTGAGCGATCAGACAGCCGGAGGCAGTTCGCCCGGACGCAGTTCCTGGAGGCGCCCTGGATACAGAAAGCGCTGCACCTCTGGAGGGTGATCATTGAAGCCGAGCCGGACGAAGCAGACCGGAACTGATCAGTCCAGCCGCGCCCAGCCTTCTTCCTGGCGGCGCTCTTCCAGCCAGTGATGCAGGCGGCGCTCGGCCTCCGACGGCATGCTGACGAAGCGAATTCCGGCGTGGCCTTGCGCGTCGGCCCAGGTGATCTTTCCTTTGGCCTGAATCGCTGGTGATTCCGCCTGAAGAGAGAACGTGAGATCGATAATTCCGGTGAAGCGCAGCGGCTCCGTGACTTCCCTCACTCCCAGGCCGGAGATGCTGACGTTGACGCCGCGGGCTTGCAGTTCGTGCCCATTGGCGGCGCGCAGGGTGACGCCGCCTTCCAGGGTTGCGCGGAAGTAGCGGTGCTGGTGCGCGCCCAGCGCGCCCACGGAAGCCTGATGGATTTCTTCCAGCCGGTAAAGCTTTAGTTTTCGGCTCAGCGTTCGCCGCGAGATGCCCAGATGCTCGGCGGCGTGGCCCTGGTCACCGCCACTTGCCTGCATGGCCCGTTCGATCATCACCCGCTCCATGGAGTCGAGGTCCCCGATGGGCACGTCCATGGTCTGCAGGCCCGGTTCTGGCGCGTGATGCGGCCTTGCGGGCGCTGCGCCTGCAATGAACGCCGGCAGGTCGGTTACATCGATTTCTTCGCCGAAGTCACCCAGTGTGGCCACGGTCATCACCGTGTTCTTCAACTCGCGTACGTTTCCCGGCCAACTGTAGGCACACAGCGCCTCGAGCGCTTCCTCGGTAAAATGCGCTCCCGGCCGGTACTCGTTGAGCGCCTTCTGAGCAATTCCGGCAACGTCTTCCGGGCGCTCTCGAAGAGGCGGAACGCGAAGCTGGATCTGGCCCAGGCGGTAGTAAAGATCCTTGCGAAACGTGCCTTGGCGGACGGCTGCCTCCAGGTCGCGATTGGTGGCCGCAACGATGCGGACATCGGTTGAAATCTTGCGCGTGCCGCCGAGGCGGTAATACGCCGCCCCATCCAGCACCCGGAGCAGCTTAGCCTGGATCTTGGGATCGAGTTCTCCGATCTCATCGAGAAACAGCGTTCCGCCGTTGGCCAGCTCGAACATGCCGGGTTTCGAACTCTCGGCGCCGCTGAAGGCGCCTTTTTCGTATCCGAACAGTTCACTCTCCAGCAAGTGTTCGGGTAGCGCGCCGCAGTTTACGTCAATCCATGGCTTGTGGCTGCGCGATGAGAAATAGTGCAGCGAACGCGCAATCAATTCCTTGCCGCTGCCGGTTTCGCCTTCAATCAGCACCGCGGCGGGGCTTGGCGCCACTCGCCGCACCATCGCCATCAGTTTTCGGGTTGGTTCGCTTCGCACTACCGCCGTAGTGCTTCCGGGCAGCGTAACGTCAGAAATCTGTGGAGCTTCGCAGGCTGTGGCCATTGGGTTGGAGCGGGGGGATGTTAGGAGATTAGCCGAATATGGTGCCCGGCGAATGTAACCAAGGTAACCCGGTGAAACTGAGTAATTGAAGATTCATTTCACCACGGAGACGCGGAGGCACGGAGGAAAGCCCGAGAGCCGCTCTGAATCCTTTCAGCAGAGCGCCGAACCGCTCCCCATCATTTCTTCGCCACTACGAAGTACCATACCTCGCCCTCGCGCGGGCCGGTAGGATGCAAATCGGGGCGCTTCGCTACCTGGGTAAAACCATTGTGGGCCAGGTCTTCGCGAAGAAATTGCTCGGGAAGCCGGTGGCGGCGCTCGTAACTCTCCCGCCCCTCACCGGGTTTGTCGGATTTCTCAATAATCCCAAGAACACCCGAAGGCCTAAGGGCGCCGGCTATCGCGCGTAACATGTCATCATGCCGTCGGAATTCATGGTAGGCATTCACCACCAATACTGCGTCAAGTGAGCCCGCCGGCAGGTTGGGGTTCTCTTCGGAGCCCTCAACAACTTCCACCTGGCCCAGGTGTTCCCGTTGCTTGAGTTCCCTCAGGCTGCGTAATGCTTCTTCGTCCACATCTACGGCAAACACTTTTCCAGTAGTGCCGACCCGCTTCGCCAGCCGTTCCGTAAAATAACCCTCGCCGGCGCCCACGTCAGCCACCCGCGACCCGGCCTTAACCCCGAGCGCATCCATCACCTCTTCCGGGTGTTGCCAGGAGTCACGGTGAGCCCAGGTCTCCGGATCGTGATACTGGGCGACGAGCCCTGCAGCGCAACAAAGGAGTACAAGGAGGCCGGCATTTCGGGGAAGAATTGAACGGTGATGGTTCATCGCTTTGCTCGCCCCTTTTGAAATGCCCATTCGTGGGCAGCCATGTTCACGCGATCGCCCAGGAAGCCAACCTGCTCCGCCCGTAAACGAAGGCGCTGCTCAAAGCCATCCTCGGAAGGCAGCAGAATTCGCCCCCCGGCGCCCACCACCCTGTGCCAGGGCAGGCCGCGAGAGCCCGGCGCCCGGAGCGCCCAAACCACCTGGCGCGCTGCTCCCGGATATCCGGCGGCACTAGCAACTGCTCCATATGTGGAAACCTTGCCTATCGGGATCCGCCGAATGACCGCCTGCATGCGTGAGAACATTCAGATTTCCACCAGCACTTCTTCCCCTTCAATCCTGATTGGGTACACGGCAACGCACGCCGAGGGATTCTGCATGGCTGCGCCCGTGTTTGCATCGAACTCCCAACCATGCCATGGGCACACAACCTTCCCCGCGCTGATTACCCCCTGCCCCAGCGGTCCGCCTCTATGAAGACAAACGTTGTCCAAGGCTCTAAGCCTGCCGCCCACATTGGCCACGCAGATTACCCGGCCCGCCACAATGAACTCCCGGGCTTCATCTTCCCCGGGCATATCGCGCAAGCTGCCAATACAAATCAGTTCCGCCATCGTCCTGGCTTTCCGGCTCTCGCTGTTGCCTGAGGGGCAACACCCGTGATAGCTGTCACAGCCTGGCCTTTCGCTCCAGTCTATCTTCGAATGTCCGCTCGCTTAAGGCGACCAATTCGGTCGTATATACAAGGCGACCATTTTGGTCGTATATTTATAGAGCAGGGGCTGCGGGTTGGGCAAGCGGCGTAAGTCCAACTCTTAGGTGGAGTTAGTAAGTTCTGGTGGCGCTCGGGGTAAGGCGCCGGGTTATGCTGCAATTCATAATCACATTGCGTGAGGGGGTAGAGGCCGCCCTGGTTATTGGAATCGTGCTGGCCTATCTGGCAAAGGTGGGGCGGTCCGACTTGCGCAAGGTGGTGTATGCCGGCCTGGCTGCGGCGTTTGCCGGAAGCGTGGCCGTTGCAATCGTGATCTCCCGCACTGCCTACAACCAGGACATCTTCGAAGGATGGGTGATGCTGGTTGCCGCGGTTTTTGTGATCAGCATGGTCGTTTTCATGGCGCGGGCGGCACGGGGGCTGAAGGGCCGCATTGAAGACAAGGTGGGTACGCTGGCCGGCGGCGGCCGGAAGCTTGGCCTGTTCGGCTTTGTGTTCCTCATGGTGTTGCGCGAGGGCGTGGAGACAGTTCTGTTCCTCTCGGCGGTATCGCTGGCGAGCAGCGAACTGGCAACCTTTCTCGGGACACTGGCCGGCGTGTTGGTTGCGGTTCTGTTTGGAGTGATGTTTGTGAAGGGCAGCGTGCGCATCGATTTGCGCAAGTTCTTCCGCGTCACCACCGTAATCCTGGTCTTTGTTGCTGCGCAGCTCGTCATCACTGGCCTGCATGAGCTTTCGGAGAACGGCGTTCTGCCCTCCTCGCAACGCGAAATGGCTCTCGTGGGCCCCATCGTGCGGAACGACATGTTTTTCTTCATTACGATTTTGGCGCTGGCCGCGCTGATGATCCTGTTCGAGCAGCGGCGGCGGAGTCCGCAGCCGGCGGCAATTTCGAACGCCGAGCGCCGGAAAGCGCAATGGACGGCGCGGCGTGAACGCCTTTGGATGAGTGCGGTATGCTGCAGCTCGTTCCTGTTCATCCTGCTGGTGACCGCGCAGTTCATCTACGCCACCACCGCCAACGCGGCGCCCACGGCAACCCCCGTCACCTTCGTCCAGGGCATCGTAACCATCCCGACCAGCGACCTCGCCGATGGCGATTTGCATCGCTACATGGCCGTCGAAGGTGGTGTTCAAGTGCGCTTCCTGCTCTATCGGAAGCCCGATGGCAAAGTTGCCTCCGTGCTCGATGCCTGCCAGATCTGCGGCTCTCAGGGATTCACCCGCACGGCAAACGGGCTGGTGTGCAAGAATTGCGCGGCGCCGATCAATCCGCAGTCGGTGGGACAGCCGGGCGGCTGCAATCCCATTCCGCTGGCTTCGAGCCTGCAGGGGGATTCCATCGTGATTGCCGAATCTGAGATTGCCGCCGCGCGCGATCATTTCCGGAATTAGCGATGTTCCCTCGCCTGCTGCTCCATTCTTTTGTGCGTCAACGCCGGCGCAAACTGCTGGCGTGTATTGCCATCACGCTGGGAGTGGGTGTGGCCACGGCCATGCTCGCCGTCGCCACCGATGTGGGCGACAAAATGAACCACGAACTGCGCAGCTTTGGCGCAAACATTCTGGTTACTCCGCAGGATGATTCGCTCGACCTGAACCTGGGCGGCACGGAGCTGAAGCCGCCTGGTGACGGAGGCTACCTGCGCGAGGGGGATCTGGCGAAACTGAAGACCATTTTCTGGGCCCACAATATTGTGGGCTTTGCGCCCATGCTCGAGGCCAGGGCGGCGCTGGAGCCTGCCGGCGCCGGCCAGGAATTCCAGATCGTGGGGACCTGGTTTTCCAAACGGTTGATGGCCGGGAAACAAGCGGACACCGAGGGCGCGGAGAAAACCTTCCCCTGGTGGAAGGTGAGCGGACAATGGCCGCGCGACGATCGTGATGAAGCGCTGGCCGGCGCGCGCCTGGCCGCTCAACTGCATCTGCAGCCCGGGGATCGGGTTCGGATCGCGCAGCGCGGCCTCGCCATAACCGGAATCGTGAGCGCTGATCCGCGGATCGAGAATGCCCTGGTTGTTCCGCTTGCGGTTGCCCAGTGGATTGCAGGCAAGCCGGAAGCGGTGCGGCAGGTTTATGTGAGCGCGCTTACCAAGCCGGAAGACGATCTGGCGCGCCGGGATCCGCGCGGGATGAGCCCGGAGCTGCACGACCGCTGGTACTGCTCGCCCTACGCGAATTCCATCGCTTACCAGATTGAAGAGGCCATTCCCAACGCGCATGCCGAGCAGATCCGCCAGGTGGCGCAGAATGAAGGGCGCGTGCTGTCGCGGATTTCCGGCCTCATGCTGCTGCTGGCCGCTGCGGCGCTGCTGGCCGCCTCGCTGGCGGTTTCGGCAGCCATGGCTACCAGCGTCCTCGAGCGCCGGGCTGAAATTGGGCTGATGAAGGCGATTGGAGCCAGCCGCAGCATGATCGCAGCGCTGTTCGTCTCAGAAGCCACTGTGCTGGCGCTCTTCGGCGGGGTCATGGGTCTTGCGCTCGGGGCTCTCATCGCCCGCTTGATCGGTGTAACTGTGTTCAGCTCGCGCATAGCCGTTCAGCCAATCACCATGCCAATCATCCTCGGCCTCGCTTTAGGCGTAACCCTGGCCGGCAGCGCTGCTTCCATTCGCCGTGCGCTCGGACTTGACCCGGCGATTGTCCTGCGAGGTGACGCTTGAAGCGGCCGCTGCCCATCGAGAGCATTATTGAAAGCAGGGTTCTTCGCAAGCAGACTGCGCAAAGCGGCCCCGCTGCGGCGGGCAAGCCTGAGCCGGCGGGCGCACTCACCCTCCCTGCCCGGCGTGCCGGCGGAAAGCGCCATCGGATGTTTATCCGTACGCTTTGGGGCGCCACGATGGTCCGGCGCGGGCGGGTTGGCGGCGCGCTCCTGGCCATAACGGTGGCCGCTGCGGTTGCCACCGCGCTGCTGAACCTTTACGGTGACGCGCAGTCAAAGCTGCGAGCCGATTTTCGCGGTTATGGCGCGAACGTCATGGTCATTGGCGCGGGCGGCTCGGCATTGCCACCCGGCACGCTGGCCTCGGTTCGGCAGGCGCTAGGGAGCGCCGCCGCCGTGGTTCCTTATTCCTACATCGTGGCGCGCACAGCCGACGGCCTCGGCGGAGTTCCCGTGGTGGTGGCCGGAACCGATTTCGCGGCGGCCAGATCGTTGAATACATGGTGGTCAGTCACCAAGTGGCCTGAGCCAGCGGCCACCGATTCTTCCACCGGAGGCCTTTTCGGGCAGCGGGCTGCACAGGCGCTCGGGATAACAGATGCTCCGATTGCTCTGTGGTTTCACGGGCGCAAGCTGCGGGTTGAACCCGCCGGCGTGGTAAAGACCGGCGGCGATGAAGACAGCCGCATCTACATTGACCTTGGGCAGTTCCAGGGCTGGACGGGAGTTGCGCCTTCCGTAATCGAAGCTCGCGTGCCCGGCTCGGCGACAGCCGTAAAAGCCGCGCTCACCCGTCTGCAAGCGGCTGCGGCGGGCGCCGAAGCGAGGCCCGTAAGGCAGGTAGTGGAAGCGGAGGCGCGGGTGCTGGGTCGGACACGAGCCATGCTGTTCTGGACGTCACTGGCGGTGATTGCGACCTCGAGCCTGTGCGTTCTCGCCACCCTGATTACCTGGGTGCTCGATCGCCGCCGCGACTTCGCCGTAATGAAGGCGCTGGGCGCCTCGGAGCGGCTGGTAATGGCATTCTTCGCCGCCGAGGCAGCTTCGGTCGGCGCCATCGGGGCGCTGGCCGGTTTTGTGCTGGGAATCGGCGCGGCCGAGTGGATTGGCCATGCCAGCTTCGGCTCTTCGGTTCAGCCGCAGTTCGCGATTTTGCCGCTGGTGTTCGGCGGCGGCATTCTGCTGGCGCTTGTGGCTGCCACGGGCCCGCTGAGATTGCTGCGCCGCATTCAGCCGGCGACTATATTGCGAGGGGAATAGTGATTCGACTCACGCATGTCACCAAGACGTATCCCATGAAATCCAGCGGCGAGTTGCGCGCGCTCGATGACGTGTCGCTGCACGTGCAGAAAGGCGAATGGCTGGCCATCACGGGCCCTTCCGGGTCGGGAAAATCCACGCTCGTGAACCTGCTCGGCTGCCTTGACGTGCCCACCTCCGGCGAAGTGCTCTTGGATGGCGAGGACGTTGCTTCGGTGGCGCCGGCCCAGCGCAACCGCATTCGCGCCGAGAAAATCGGCTTCGTGTTCCAGCAGTTTCACCTTATCCCTTATCTCACCGCGCTCGAGAACATAATGCTCGCCCAGTACTTCCACAGCATGACGGATGAGCCGGAGGCGCTCGGAGCGTTGCAACGCGTGGGTTTGGGCGATCGCGCGCGCCACCTGCCTTCGCAGCTCTCGGGCGGCGAGCAGCAGCGCGTTTGCGTGGCCCGGGCGCTCATTAACGATCCCGCCATCATTCTGGCCGACGAACCTACCGGAAATCTCGATGCGGTGAACGAAGGCATGGTGATGAACCTGCTCCGTGAGCTGCACCAGCAGGGGCGCACCATCGTGATGGTGACCCACGACCCCATGGTGGCGCGCATGGCTGACCGCCGCATCGAATTGCAGCACGGCAGGATTTCGTTGCAGCAGGTGTTCTCCATTGAAGAAGAGCAGCAGTTTGATGAGGTGCTGGAAGAGATCTGGATCGCAAGAGAGAACAACGAGTATGCGGAGATGGGCCGGCTGCACGTAGAGGGAGCGTTGCCGCTCTCGCTGGCGGTGGAGAAGATGCAGGCGCTCGGGCTGGTGCAGCTCGTGCCTCACCACGAGCTCGAACACCACAGCCACAAAGACGCGCTGAACCGCTGCCACGAGCTGGTTCACCCCGACGGCGATTTCTGTTCCGGCCACGGCGCCGCCGCGCTCGAGTTCACCGAGCGCGGCCGCCGGCGAGCCCAGGATGTGATACGCCGGCACCGCCTTGCCGAACGGCTGTTCGTCGAAACCCTGCGGGTTGAGAATGAAGCCGAGATCGAGCAGCAGGCCTGCAAGTTCGAGCACATTCTTTCGCCCGAAGCTACCGACCGCATCTGCTCGTTTCTCGGCCATCCCGAGAGGTGTCCGCATGGCGCCCCGATTCCCGCCGGCCAGTGCTGCGGGCAGACTCGCAGCGCGCGCGCCAATGACTGAGGGGGCCCGGGTGACCCTTCGGCCATTATTCTCGTCATTCTGGGGAGCCCGCATCATCCCCGCCGCAACCGCGAATCGTGCTCCCGTCTCGTCTGCGCCACGAGTTTCCGGTTTCTCGTTCCCTCGTTCCCGTATAGGAGTGGGAACGAGGGAACGAGAAACGAATGGGTTTGGAGTGACCCGCCATTGCCGGCATGCTCCACCGCGAAATGTTTACCAGAAGGTAAAAAATCTCCACTGATAACTATTTCGACGAGAGCGGGAAGGAAGAAATTTAGCCATCACGTGCAAGCACACTCCCCGCGCCAGCGGGCGGAGGCACTCAAGCCGTTCGCTGATTGCATAAATAAACACATGCAGTTGGGCATTATTTAGGGGCTCGATGTTGCGGGATTCCGGGCACTTCCCTAATCGCGGGTGCGGCGGTAGGCGGCGAGAACGTCGTCGAGCGTGATGATCCCCTCCAGCTTGCGGCCGTCGGCACGATTCACCACCAGGAGCACGCTGGAATCCTCCAGGTAGTGCAGTGCTACGTCGAGCGAGTGATCGGGGTACAGCCGGGGCAGCGGTTCGGAACCGCCGGGGGTCTCGGCGAGCACACTGGCCAGGTCCTGGTCCGGGCGATTGAGGGCCATGCCGGCTAGTTCGCTTTTGGCAATCGCAGCCCAGCAATGATCCGGAAAGCGCACGAACAGCGTGGGCTGCGCCGCGCTCTGCACGCGCTGCCAGGCCGGCCCGGCAAGCTCGCCCGACTCCAAAATGGGAATGGATGGCGGGCGCATCGCGTCCTCTACATGCAGCGCAGGCAAATCGCGCTGCTCCTCGAGCGACGGCAATTCGAGTCCGTCCTGCCGGGTCAGCATGTCAAAGATGGGAACTGGCTGCAGCTTCCGCGAAATGGCATAGGCGATCGTGTTGGCAAGGATGAGGGGCAGGACGATGGAATAGCTCTGGCTTACCTCAACCACCATGAAAACCGAGGTGAGGGGAGCGCGCAGGAATCCGGAGAACAGCACACCCATCCCGACCAGCGAGTAGGCCGCAATGGAATATGTGAGATGCGGAAGAACCAGCCTCTCCACGCCTCCAACCGCTCCCCCCAACATCGCCCCGATAAACAGAGTGGGCGCAAACATTCCACCGGGAGTGCCGCTGGTAAACGAGAGCGTAGTCGCCAGAATCTTCAGGCCGGCAAGCATGCCCATCATCCGCCAGGTGTAGCCGTCATGAATGGCGGCATCAATGTACTGGTAGCCGGCGCCCATCACCTGGGGCGCGCCGAGCCAGGCCATGGCTCCTATGAGCAAACCCGCCACCGCCGGTTGCAGGTAGTACGACCAGCGCGGCAGCGCCTTCAGGCGCGGCCTGAGGATTTGAATGAGCCTGGAAAACACCACCGCGGCAATTCCGCCGGCCACTCCCAGCGCGGCGTACGCCAGCAACTCGGGAGGCTTGACATCAGGAATGGCGGGAATGCGGAACAGGGGCTGGGCTCCGAGGAACACGCGTGTGACCACCACGCTGGAAAGCGCGGAGAGGACGACTGCGCCGAGCACCGCCGCGCTCCACCGGCCGATGACCTCTTCGATAACGAACAGGACGGCCGAAACCGGCGCATTGAATGCCGCCGCCAGGCCTGCGGCCGCCCCGAGCGGCGCAACCAGGCGCAGGCGGTCGCGCGAGAGCTTGAGACGGCGGCCGAGCGACGAGGCCAGCGCAGCGCCGATCTGCAGCGAGGGATCTTCCGGCCCAAGCGAATGCCCGGCGCCGATGGCCAGTGAACAGCAAATGAATTTGCCGATAGCAGTGCGAAACGGAATATAGCCGTTATAGATGTAGAGCGCAGCCTTGGTCTGGTTTACGCCACTGCCGCGTACCCGTGGAAAGATGCGCGCCACCAGAAAAGCAACCACCAGGCCTGCCGCCGCCGGAACAACCAGCGCCCGCTGCCTCGAGGGGTTTAGCGCCGGGCCGAGCAGCTCCGCGCGGCTCCATTCAATTGCCAGCCGGAAAGCTACGACCGCCAGCCCGGAAATGACGCCCACGGCGATGGCCAGCCCCAGGAAAAGGCGGTCGCCGGCGAATGGCAAGCGCCCCAAGAACGATGCGGCTTGCGAGGTTGCGGCCTGGGTGTTTAGCGGTTCGCTGCGCGGACGAACTGGTGCGAACTGGGGCAACGAATTATTGTATCGGCTGCCGAACAAAATTCATGACGCAGAGCACGCAGAGGAACAAAAAGTAAACCTACTGCGTCCTCGGCGTCCTCTGCGTCGTTCTTGCAGTCATCGCAGCGCGGCTTTGGCGGTGGGCGGGGGAGTCTCCAGGCGTTTCAGGATTACCAGCTTCGAGCGTCCTTCGAAGCCACCGGGCACGAACAGCAGGCTGCGGGCCGGGTCAAAGGCCAGGTTGTGGCCGCGAACCGCGGTGTTGAGTTCCTGCTGTGCCGTGTACCTCCCGTTTTCCTGGCCGATCATGGTCACCGTGCCGCCGCTCGAGGCGGCATACGCGCTCCGCGTGAAATCATCGAACCATACCTGATCCACGCCGGCAGGCGCAGGAATACGGGCGATCTCATGCCCACTGTCAGCCTCGAGCACCAGCACCGCGTAACGCACCGCCACGAACAGGTGGCGCATCTTTGGGTCAAAAGCGATTCCGGTCGGCATGGAGCCCTGCAGTTCGAGCGTGCGTGCCGGCTTCAATTCGGGAGTAAGGACCTCGACGGCATTTCGAGCCTCGATGGTCACGTAGAGCTGGTTTTTTTCGGCATCCCATGCCAACTGTTGCGGGCTGCCCGGAACGGCAGCCGTGCGGGTTGCATGCGAAGAGGGGTCAATGGCCAGGACCGCATCACTGTGTGAACTGGCCGCGAAGAGCGTACGCGTGAGCGGAACGAACAGCAGAGAATCCGGATCGGCCGGCAGTTCGATGTTGCCGCTGATGCTCCAATCAGCCGCCGAAACCACCGCGATACTGTGGCTGCCCGCGCATGCCGCAAAAATCCTGCCGGCCTGCTCGTCCACCGCCAGGCCATGCGGCAACTCCAGCCCCTTTACCTGAGCAATCGTGCGACGTTTCGCGGGATCAAATATGTCGAGGGTTCCGGCACGGGTATGCGCGAGCACGAGTTTGCCGGCCGCGAAAGCGGCCGCATCGAAGCCGGGTGGGCCCGGCATGTCGATGATGCCCACCTGGCGCAACTGCGCGCCGCCGGCCAGCGTGCATATCAGCAGGACGCAGAATGCCAGGAGGAGTCGCAAATTGCGCATAGGCAGAACTGCAGCGCGTTCGAACCTGATTGGATGCGGCCGGCGCGGAGTTCTGCTGCCTGGCGGGGGAGATTTCGAAAATTTCGAAATTTCGAAATTTGGAAATTTGAAATTTGTCAGTCGGGCGGTGCCGGGTTGAGCGCCGAGGCGACAATCGAGGCGGCAAGAACTGCGACTATTACGGCGAGGGCAGCGGGAGTGGAAATCACATAGCGCGATGAGATCAGCATCTTTACTCCCATAAATGCCAGAATCGCGGCCAGGCCGTAATGCAGCAGGCGGAAAGATTGCAAAAGCCCGGCCAGGGCGAAATACAGCGCCCGAAGCCCCAGAACGGCAAGCACGTTTGAGGTGTAAACGACGAATGAGTTGCGAGTAATCGCGAGCACAGCCGGAATGGAATCCACGGCGAACAGCACGTCCGATGCTTCAATCACCAGCAGCACCAGAAAAAGCCGGGTTGCAGTCCGCCGCCCCTGCTCCCGGTCAAATACGAAGAATCGCGCGCCGCGGAAGTCGGCAGTCATGGGCAACCACCGCTGGGCAGCCCGTGCCAACCGGCTGTTCTGGGGCTGTGCGCCTTCCGGCCTGCGAAACAATTGAATTCCGCTGTAGACCAGCAGCGCCCCGAAGACATAGGTAATCCATTCAAAGCGCCGGATGAGCGAGATCCCCGCCAGAATAAAAATGGCGCGCAGCAGCAGCGCGCCGAGAAATCCATAACTGAGCACGCGCCTCTGCAGCCGGCCAGGCACGCCAAAATGGTGGAAAATTACCAGGAAGACAAAAAGATTATCAATGGAGAGCGATTCTTCAATCACCCAGCCGGTCACGAAATCGAGTGAATCAGTCGGCCCTCGCCACCAATACAGGAAACCGGCAAACACCGCCGCCAACCCGATCCAGAATCCACTCCAGGCAATGGCCTCGCCGGGGCGCATAGGCCGGGGATTGCGCTGGGCGATGCGGACATCAAGCGCCAGCAACCCGATGACGGCGGAGTTGAATACCACCCAGGGCGCAAGCCCAACCGAAGTTGAGGGCTGAAGCAAGCGCTTATTTTACGGCGTGCCTGGGAGGAGCTTCCGCGGAGCCGTGCGACTAATGCGGCGACCCGGGGCGCCGAGTCACTTCCGGCGGCAACGCCGGTTGCCCGGGGATGTTCTGCGGATTGGGCGGAGCGACCTGCTGGGCCAGCCCCGTTTTGGTTGCCGGAGGCTGATTCATTTCATTAATGCCGCCCTGCGCGGTTGCGGGGCAGCTTACCGCAATGGGGCGCGGGTGTGTGCCTGCCCCGGAAGGGCACTCGCCTTTGGAATCGAGCTCTTTCGAGCATAATGCCAGGACGGGAACCCCGGCCTGGTTCGCGGTCACCGCACCTTGCACGGCCACCAGCTCCCCGGTGAGCAGCTTCAGTTCATCGTAGTTGGCCTGCAGGCGATAGATCGTGCCGGTATTGGCATCCGTAAACGTGAAATCTTCATTCGAGCCTTCGATGCAACCTGCAATGGCATAGCCCGAGGGCACCTGAAACTGTCCCGCAGGCGTCTGTTCGCCGGCATACACCAGGTGCGCGGAAGCTCCATCAGCCGAAGTACCGGTGTAAACCGGCCAGTCTTCATGTATGCGATTGCATCCCGCGAACAAAATAGCGGCCGCAACAATCAGCGATATCCTCATCGTCGTCATAGTAGCCTGATGATGCCGCGCCCGGATGTGTTGCCGTGAACTATTGGGTCAGAATGGCGGCGAAGATATCGATGCCCTCCCAGAAATTCCTGAGCCTCAGGTTCTCATTCGCTGCATGCTGATTGTTGTCATGATTCACAATCGGCACACCAATGGCAGGCGTCTTCAGGACGTCGGTAAAAAGATACATGGGGACGCTTCCGCCCAGGGTGGGCATTTCGTAAACGGAGCCGGTGGCGCGCTCAATCGCAGCGATCACGTCGCGCGCTACGGGGGAAGCCATGTCACTGCGGGCCGCCGGGTATCCCGGCTCCCATTCCAGCCGGATCAACCTGGGATGCGCCATGCGCACCGCCGCGTCAGGAGCATCGTGCACGACTGTGTAGCCCCGGCCGCGAATGAAATCCTCAACCCTTTGCTGAACTCGCTGCGGCGATTGATCCGGAACCAAACGGAAATCGATGGAGGCATGCGCCTCCGTCATCACCGCGTTCTGTGCCTTCGCTCCTGTGTGCCCGGCTTCAAACCCGCGGATGTTTAGTGCCGGCTGCATGATGTTCTGCTCGATTCTGGTGGCGCCTTCCTGGGGGCATGCGGGGCTGGGCGCCGGAGGTGAACAAGGCGCCTCGGTGCGCGCGATTTGCAGCTCAGTTTTCAATTGACCGTCAATATCGGGCATGCGTTGCAAGGCTTCGCGCTCGGCTGAGGTGAGCGGCCTGACTTCATCGTAGAAATGCGGGATCCGGATGCGCGCATCATCGTCACGCATGGCGGAAAGCAAATTGGCCAGCATGGCTGCAGGGTTGGGCGCCCAGTTGCCGTAATGGCCGGAATGCAGCGGCCGCTGAGGCCCATAAACCGTCATCTCAAGTCCGGTGACCCCCCGCGCGCCGAAGTAGACCTGCATGTGGCGTGTCTGGTGCACCGGCCCATCGCAGATCAGCCAGGCGTCAGCTTTCAGAAGGTCCCGGTAACTTTCGATGGCGGCGCGCAGGTGCGGAGAGCCGGCCTCCTCCTCGCCTTCAAAGAAAAACTTGAAGTGGATGCGGGGCGCGACGCCCGCGGCCCGCAGCGCGTCCAGTGCGGCGAGGATTGCCCCAATGGGCGCCTTATCATCCGAAGCGGCGCGGGCGTAAACCCGCGATTCCGGATCACGGACTGCCTGCTCGAGCGGGATGTCGCGCCCCTGCTCATCGCGGAACACGGGTTGCCATGGCGGCGACTTCCATTGCGCGGCATCCACCGGTTGCCCGTCATAGTGGGCGTAGATGATCAGCGTGCGAGCTCCCGCGCCGGCCGCGCCCTTCAAATCGCCCAGAACAATCGGCGGCGAGTCAGGCGCCTCAAGCAGGCGGGTGGCCACGCCGCGAGCCTGGAGCTGCGCCTGGATTGCTTCGGCGTTGCGGCGGATGTTGGCGGTGTCGGTGGCAAGATCCGGAATGGCAAGCAGTTCAGCATAGCTGCGCAGGATTTCGGCCGCGTGCGTGTTGCGATACTGGCGGACCTGGCTGAGGACGGAATCGCCGGCCGTTTGCGCCATCGCCGTGGCTGCCAGCGCGAGCCAGCACAGAATTCGGGCAAGCATGGCGAGAGCAATATAGCAGCACCCCCGCATGCCCATCCTGTATGCTATAAATGACGGTTCCCGCCGGGCGCGAGCGTGCGTCGGTGTGCGCGCGGGCTGCTCATTGGCCTTCGGGAAACGGTAATTCCATCCAATATTTCGCAGAATATCTTTGTCACCAGGCAGGTTGGAGGCTTTCTCATGCTGACCACGATTGGCGCCGGCTGCAGCGGTAGCGCGCCCATTATCAAAAAGAGCGCTAGCGCGCCGATGAAGAGCTTTTGCCAGGCGGCAGCGCTGGCTTTGATCCTTGTGGTTTTGGCGGGAGCAGCTCTCGGGCAAGCCCCGGCTGCCGCATCTGCTCCTGCGCAGGCCGCGGAGCAGGCTGCGCCTCCGCTCCCCGGCAGCGCGCAGAATCAGATGACCCAGGGCGCGGGCCCTGGCCAGCAGGCCGAGAAGAAAGCCGGAGGCGAGGCCGCGCTCGAGTTGCCCGATGTCGGCACCGTGGATTTTCAGGGCATCAATGGCCATTCGCTGCTCAGCTACGGACTGATCATCTGCGCACTGGGGTTTCTGTTCGGCATCCTGATTCTCTTTCAACTGAAGAATCTTCCGGTGCACCGCCTAATGCGCGAGGTTTCAGACCTGATCTATGAAACCTGCAAGACCTACCTGATTACCCAGGGCAAATTCATTCTTCTGCTGTGGATCTTTATCGCCATTGTCATCGGGTTGTATTTCGGCGTGCTTGCGCCGGTGGAAGGCAAGCCGGTGGCGCTTACGCTGCCCATCATCCTTCTGTTCAGCCTCATTGGCATTGCCGGCAGCTATGGCGTGGCCTGGTTCGGCATTCGCGTGAACACTTATGCCAATTCCCGCACGGCGTTCGCCAGCCTGGCGGGCAAGCCGTTCCCGATTATGGCGATACCGCTGAAGGCGGGAATGAGCATCGGGATGCTCCTGGTGTCGGTCGAACTGCTCATCATGCTCTTCATCCTCCTGTTTGTGCCGGGCGCCTATGCCGGACCGTGTTTTATCGGGTTCGCCATCGGCGAATCGCTGGGCGCGGCGGCGCTCAGGATTGCCGGCGGCATCTTCACCAAAATCGCCGATATCGGTTCTGACCTGATGAAGATCGTATTCCGCATCAAGGAAGACGATGCGCGCAACCCCGGCGTAATCGCCGATTGCACCGGCGACAACGCCGGCGATTCGGTGGGGCCGAGCGCCGATGGCTTTGAAACATACGGCGTCACCGGGGTCGCTCTCATCACCTTCATCCTGCTGGCGGTGCGCGACCCCCGCATTCAGGTGCAGTTGCTGGTCTGGATCTTCGTCATGCGCATCATCATGGTCATAACGAGCGCGCTTTCCTATTTCCTCAACAATGCCGCAGCCCGGGCGCGCTATGGAACTGCGGACAGCATGAATTTTGAGGCGCCGCTCACTTCGCTGGTGTGGCTCACCTCCATCATTTCGATTGTGCTCACCTATGTGATTTCCTGGCTCATGATTCCCGATCTCGGCGGCGACACTTCCTTGTGGTGGAAGCTGGCCTCCATCATCTCCTGCGGCACACTGGCGGGCGCCATCATTCCTGAACTGGTGAAGGTGTTTACTTCCACCGAGTCGCGCCACGTGAACGAAGTCGTAACCGCATCAAAGGAAGGCGGTGCATCGCTCAATATTCTGGCCGGCCTGATTGCGGGTGATTTCTCGGCCTACTGGCTGGGCATCGTCATGGTGGCGCTGATGGCTGCTTCGTATTATTTCAGCACCCTGGGCCTGGAAGCTCTGATGGTGGCGGCGCCGGTATTCGCTTTTGGCCTGGTGGCTTTCGGCTTTCTGGGCATGGGGCCGGTCACCATCGCGGTGGATTCCTACGGCCCCGTGACCGACAATGCGCAATCCGTGTATGAGCTCTCGCTGATTGAAAACGTCCCCGTAACGGAGATCCAGCGCGAGTTCCCCGGCACAACCGTGAACTTCGAGAGGGCCAAGCACTTGCTCGAGGAGAATGATGGCGCCGGCAACACATTCAAGGCCACTGCCAAGCCGGTTCTGATCGGTACGGCTGTCGTGGGCGCCACCACCATGATCTTCTCCATCATCATGGCCCTCACCCATGGACTTACAACGAACCAGCAGTATCTCTCGCTGCTGCACGCCCCCTTCGTGCTGGGCCTGATTACCGGCGGGGCCGTCATCTACTGGTTCACCGGCGCGTCATGCCAGGCGGTTACGACGGGCGCCTACCGCGCGGTGGAGTTCATCAAGGCCAATATTCGGCTCGAAGGCGTGGAGAAAGCCTCGGTTTCCGACAGCAAGAAAGTCGTCGAGATCTGCACGCGTTACGCGCAGAAGGGCATGTTCAACATCTTCCTGACGGTCTTTTTTGCCGCGCTGGCGTTTGCCTTCGTGGAGCCTTATTTCTTTATCGGCTACCTGATTTCCATCGCCGTGTTCGGCCTCTACCAGGCCATTTTCATGGCCAATGCGGGCGGCGCCTGGGATAACGCAAAGAAAGTGGTGGAAGTGGAGCTGAAACAAAAAGGCACCGAACTGCACGCCGCGACCGTGGTTGGGGATACGGTTGGCGATCCATTCAAAGACACTTCATCGGTTGCGCTGAACCCCATCATCAAGTTCACGACTCTGTTCGGGCTTCTGGCGGTCGAACTGGCGGTTTCGATGACCACCAACCATGCGGGCCTGGTTCACGTGCTGGCGGCGGTGTTCTTCGCGGTGTCGGTGGTTTTTGTGTATCGCTCGTTCTACGGCATGCGAATCGCCGGTGTGGAGGTTGGTAAGGGAGCAGCCAGGTAAGCCCCACGGCAATACGGCAACTGTGTGATCCCGAATGCAGTAAGGGATGCGTATTGCCGGGGGTTCCGCTTTGCCGAAAGCGGAGCTAACTTGCGACCCGCGCTTTGCCGTTGCCTTTTGCCGGCATGGTTGCGGCCCTGGCATTGCGGCGCGACTTCTGCTGCTTGTGGTCTTCGTGGCGGATCAAAATGACTTCAATCTGCCTCAGCAGTTCTTCCGTTCCCACCGGCTTCACCAGAAGTTGTTCGGCGCCGCGGGTCTGCCAGTCGGACCCCAGCGTCGGAAACGCCGTCAGAATGGCAGTGGCTGGGTCGTAATCCTGTTGTTTGGCCACCTGCACTACGTCGTACCCGGCGCTGTCGCTCTCCATCCTCATATCCGTAATCACCAGGTGGAACGAGTTGCTTTTCAGTTTCTCGACTGCCAGCATGGCCGACGCGGCGGTATCCACTTCGAAACCGTGCATCTCGAGGATTGCTTTCAGGGTGAGGAGGATGGCAGCTTCATCATCGACCAGAAGAATACGGCGCTTCATAAGCGACTCCCACGGCTGGATTGACGTGCTGGGCGCGCGAAAAACTATCAGATGGCGATTCCCGCGGCCAAGGTTGCGGGCCGCAGCAGCGCCATCATTGACATGATACCGCAACCGGATGTTGGCGAGGTGAAAGGCAGAAGAAGAAGAGCCAGACAAACCAGCCATGCCGGGGAGCACGAATGGCTGGCTAGCTGGCTGGGTTGCTGGCTGACTGGGAAAACCGCATCTGG
>JAFAIN010000361.1 GCA_019236695.1 Acidobacteriota bacterium
TCGAAGGGCTGCGTAATATCTGCTTGGCAGAAGCAAAACCGGGGCTCATTCCGCAAGTGGTCAATGTTGCCGCTGCGCCCCGTCAGGAGATTATCAACCGCTATTACCTCGTAACCCTCGCCAATGAGAGCGTCACAAAGGTGCGAGCCCAGAAACCCGGCGCCACCTGTCACCAGCGCGCGCATGAACGCCTACCCTTGCGGAGCGCTGACTTCTTCCGGCCGCGCCTGGGCCGTGTGCTCAGCGCCTTGGGGAGTGGAGGGGCGAGCGGCGGGTACGGTGCTCAGCCTCGGCTCTGGCTGGGCCACCGGGCGGCCGATGCTGTAGTACATGAATCCTGACGCCGCCACCGTGGAAGGGTCATACAGATTGCGCCCATCGATGATGAGCCGGTGTTTCATGACGGCCGCAAGTTGCGCAAAGTCGAGCCCGCTGAATTCGTCCCAGTCGGTAAGGATGAGCAGCGCGTGCGCGCCGGTGGCGGCTTCATACGGAGTATTGGCGTACCGAACGGAATCACCAAGGCAGGCCCGTGCATTCGCCGTAGCTGCAGGGTCGTACACACAGACATCGCAGCTTTCCCCCACCAGCGCCTTCACAATTTCCATGGCCGGGGATTCGCGAATGTCGTCCGTGCCGCCCTTGAACGCCAGCCCGAGTACGCCGAGGCGCTTGCCGCGGAGGGTCCACAACGCGCTCCGGATCTTCTTGATGAACAGCCGGCGCTGTTCCTGGTTGATCTTGATCACTTCGGTCAGCAGGCCGAAATCGTATCCGCTCTCCCGCGCGACGGCGCGGAATGCCAGCAGGTCCTTGGGGAAACAGGAGCCGCCGTATCCGAGCCCCGGATTGAAGAAGCTGCGGCCAATTCGCAGATCCAGCCCAATGCCTTCGCGCACCTGCTGCACGTCTGCGCCAACCGCGTCGCACAGATTGGCCACTGCATTGATGAATGAGATCTTCATCGCCAGAAAGGCATTCGATGCATGCTTGATCAGTTCGGCGCTGTTGGAATCCGTAACCACCAGGGGCGGAGGAACTCTGGCTCCCTCCGGCCGCGCGACCATCGCTGCCTGGTAATACGCTCCGCTGGTTAACGGGGCGTAGAGCCGGCGCAGCACTTCCGCGGCCCGCGGGCTATCGGCCCCGACCACGATGCGGTCGGGGTAAAAGAAGTCGCGTACGGCTGTGCCCTCGCGCAGAAACTCGGGATTCGAAACAACGTCGAACGCCTGCGGGGTGTTCATGGTGATGACGCGGCGAATCCATTCGCACGTATAGACCGGCACCGTGCTCTTTTCGATAATCACCTTGTAGCCATTCAGCCCCTGGGCAATATCGTGTGCCACCGCCTCAACGTAAGAGAGATCGGCCTCGCCCGATTCCGCAGGAGGTGTGCCCACCGCGATGAAAACCACGGCGCTGGCGCGCACGGCGTCGGTTACGGATGCCGAAAACGCCAGCCGCGTTCCGCGGTGGCGCGCCAGCAATTCCGGCAGGTACTGTTCGTGAATGGGCGTGCAGCCCGCCTGAAGCGCCGCCAGTTTGGCAGCATCGTTATCCACGCAGATTACGTCGTTGCCGAGCTCGGCAAAGCAAGCCGCCGCTACCAGTCCTACGTAGCCTGAACCAATGATTGCGACCTTCATTCAGTCTGGATTTTAGCATCGCAAATGCGCGCCTCCCGGCCGGCGCCCTCAAGGCGGTGACCAGAGTCACTTGCGCGATTCACAATGCAGCGGCCGTTGCGCCAGCAGATTCTCGCACTGTTCCGACACGTAGTCCTCGGCGCAGTCGAGTTGAAAACCGCAGCCCTTCAGAAACGCAGTGAGCTCCGGCGTGCGGTAGCCGAATTTGGAAGAGTGCTGTTGCCAGCTTTCAAAATAAACGAACTGGGTCCGCCTGAGCACCCTCTCAGCCCCGCGCAGCGCAAACAGCTCAAAGCCCTCCACGTCGAGCTTCATCAGCCGGACATCGATGTCGGGCAGAAGCGAATCGAGGCGCCGCATCGGGACCTTCACGCCCTCGTCCGACACGGCGTTCTGGTCATCACTGCGGCGGCTGGTAACGCGAGTTTCCGAATCCCGATCGCCGGCGGCGGCCTGGATTACCTGTACGTTACGGGCGCCGTTCAATCTGATGTTCCCT
This sequence comes from Acidobacteriota bacterium, assembly GCA_019236695.1. Classification (GTDB taxonomy): domain Bacteria; phylum Acidobacteriota; class Terriglobia; order Terriglobales; family Acidobacteriaceae; genus JAFAIN01. The sequence goes on from JAFAIN010000361.1 coordinate 2,149, forward strand.
GCCAGGAAGGTTGCCGTGCGCGGATGCGCCTCGATGGCGTACACGCCCCCGGAAGCCCCGACCAGCTTCGATCCGAGAAGAGATAATGCCCCGATGTTCGCGCCAACATCGACAAAGGTATCGCCCGGGCGCAGCACTTCGCGCAGCACTGCTTCATCCCGCGCCAGAAACCGGCGGTTGCACCAGAGCGTGGCCGACAGTGCTGTGGGATAAAACCGAAGCCGGTATCCGTTTCCCTCAAATACCACAATCCGGCCGAGCCGCGTGGCCCAAAGCGCGCGCGAAACCACAAAACGGAATGCGGGAGCATGATGCACCATCACACCAGGCGCCCCTTCCCGTTCGTGCAACTCGCTTTGCGGAACATGATGAATATTCCCCATCAGGCTGCAATCTGCTCCGGCACATCTTCGCCGAGCAGATTCCGGTAGAGGGCTTCCATGCTGGAGATAAATCCC
>JAFAIN010000362.1 GCA_019236695.1 Acidobacteriota bacterium
GCGCTGCTCCGCACCCGCATTGACATCTTCCCCGACCTGAACCTGCCCGTAATCTACGTTGCCCAGCCCTACGGCGGCATGAGCCCGCAGCAGATGGAGGGCTTTCTCTCCTACTACTACGAGTACCACTTCCTCTACATCAACGGAATCGAGAGCGTCGAAGCGCGCTCCATTCAGGGCAACGCGCTCATCAAGCTGACGTTTCACCCGGGAACCGACATGAGCCAGGCGCTGGCCCAGACCATTGCGTATGTGAACCGCGCGCGCGCCTTCATGCCGCCGGGCACGGTTTCGCCGTTCGTCATCCGCTATGACGCGGGCACGCTTCCGGTCGGCTACCTGGTTTTTTCCAGCGCCTCGCGGACCCTGGGCGAGATTCAGGACCTGGCGCTCAATCGCGTTCGCCCGGCTTTTGCCACGCTGCCGGGCGTGTCTTCGCCGCCGCCCTTCGGAGGCAACCAGCGCACCATCGTGGTCAGCGTGGATCCGGGCAAGCTGCATGCCTACGGCCTTTCGCCTGAAACGGTAGTGCAGGCGCTTCTGTCGGGCAACAGCATTGAACCCGCCGGCAATGCCAACATCGGCAATTACCAGGTTTTTGTGACCACGAATGCCACAGTGGAGCAGGCTGCCGAGCTGCTGGATATTCCGCTGCGTGCCGGTTCGGGCCCTTCCGTGTACCTGCGCGATGTGGCCGGCGTGGCCGATTCGTCTGACATTCTGGCCGGCTACGCCCTGGTGAACGGCAAGCGCACGGTTTATATCCCCGTGACCAAGCGCCCCGACGCTTCGACCATTACGGTGGTCAATGAAGTGCGCCGCAGCCTGCCGGCGTTCCAGGCGCTGATTCCGGAAGACATCCGGCTCAGTTACGAGCTTGACCAATCGCAGTACGTGCGCGATGCGCTGTTTTCGGTGCTGCGCGAGGCGGCGCTGGGCGCGCTGCTTACCGGCCTTACGCTGCTGCTGTTCCTGCGTGACTGGCGCAGCTCGCTGGTCGTCGTCATCACCATCCCCTTCGCGCTGGTCATTGCGGTGGTGGCGCTTTGGATCGCCGGCCAGACCATCAACATCATGACCTTGGGCGGGCTTGCACTCGCTGTGGGCGTGCTGGTGGATGAAGGCACGGTGCTGGTGGAAAACATCCATGTGCACCGCGCCCGCGGCGAACCCACAGCCCATGCCGTTGCCAATGCCAGCCGCGAGGTTGCGGTGCCGCGCTTGCTCGCCATGCTGAGCGTGCTGGTGGTTTTTCTGCCGTCGTTTTTCATGACCGGCGCGGCGCGCTCGTTGTTCGTGCCGCTCGCGCTGGCTGTGGGCTTTGCCATGGCCGCCTCATATCTGCTCTCCAGTTCGCTTGCCCCTGTGCTCTCCAATTGGCTGCTGCGGAAGCAGCAGGCGGCACACCATGCGGAAGAAGGTTTTGCCGGGTTTCGCGCGCGTTTTCTCGCGCCGCTCGATGCTGCCATGCGCCACCGCGGAGTTGCGGTTGCGCTGTATATCGCGCTGGCGGCTCTGTTTCTCGGGCTGATGGCGCCCCGGCTGGCGCGCGAAATCTTTCCTTCGGCCGCCGCCGCCCAGTTCCGCCTGCGCTTTGACGCTCCGGAAGGCACGCGTGTTCCCGTAACCGAAGCAATGACCCGCCGGATTCTGGATGCTATTGGCCGTGAAGCCGGCGGCAACATCGAAGCGACTTTGAGCTATGTGGGCCTTCAGGGCTCGGCCTACCCGATCAACACCGTATTCCTGTGGACCAGCGGGCCGCATGAAGCCGTCATCAACGTTGCGCTGCGCCCGGGATCGGGCATTTCGGTGGCGCGGCTCGAGGAGAAGCTGCGCAACGTGCTTCCCCAGGAGTTTCCCGGATCGCATTTCTCGTTTGATCCGGGTGACCTGATCAGCCAGACGCTGAATTTCGGCTCGCCTTCCATCATTGAAGTTGCGGTGCATGGCCCGCAATACGCAGATGTGCAAAGCCATGCCGCCAGGCTTTATGCCACGCTGGGCCAGTTGAGCGGCCTGCGTGACCTGCGCTACGAGGAGCCGCTTCGCTATCCGGCAATCTCAGTCAACGTGGACCGCGTAATGGCCGGCCAGCTCGGCACCACGGCCGACCAGGTAGCCAGGGCGGTGGTGGCCGCCACCGCCTCCAGCCGCTTCATTGCGCCTGACTACTGGCGCGATCCGCGCTCCGGCGTCAGCTACCAGGTGCAGGTACAGGTTCCGCAGCCGGAAATGACTTCCATTCGCGACATTGAATCCATTCCGGTTTCGAGCAGCAGCGGAGCGCGGCCGCTGGTCGAGCAACTGGCTTCAGTGCGGCCGGGCACCGTGCCCGGGGAGCTCGATCGCCTGAATGGCCAGTGGCAGATTTCACTCTCTGCCAACCCTGCGAGTAATGATCTGGGCCGGGCCAACCGGCTCATTGCGGAAGCTATTGCGCGCGCCGGCGCCCCTCCCCGCGGCGTAACCGTGGAACTGCGCGGCCAGGTAGCTGCGCTCAACGGCATCTTCGGCAACCTCGCGGCCGGGCTGGGGATTGCGATTGTTGTCATCCTGTTGCTGCTGGCCGGCTATTACCAGTCGCTGCGGCTTGCGCTGGTGGTGATTTCCAGCGCTCCCGCCGTGCTGGTGGGCGTTGCCGTGCTGCACACGCTCACCGGAACCACCCTGAACCTCGAAAGCTTTATGGGCGCCATTATGGCGCTGGGCATCGCGGTTGCGAATGCCATTCTGCTGGTCACGTTCGCCGAGGAGAATCGCCGGGCCGGGCAGGACTCCATCACCGCTGCGCGCAATGCCGCGGGCGAGCGCCTGCGGCCGGTGCTGATGACCACCTTGGCAATGATTGCCGGCATGCTGCCCATGGCGTTCGGGTTGGGCCGCGGCAGTGAAGCGGTGGCGCCGCTGGGCCGCGCCGTAATCGGCGGCCTGCTGTTTGCCACCGCCGCCACCCTCTTCCTGCTGCCTCCAATCTTTTCGCTGGCGCAGCAGCGTGCTCCCGTCGGTTCACCCACCCTCGACCCGGAAGACCCGGCATTCGCGGCGGAGGCGCACTCATGAAAAGTTCAATTGCATGGTTCGGCCTGATCGCCGCCCTGGGCATGGCCGGCTGCGAAGGCTCGGCCGCGCCCCCGGCACAGAAAAACCCGGAACCCGCCATCGGCGTTTCGCCGGTGGAGCAGCACAAGCTCAATACCACCGTGGTGCTGCCGGCGCAGGTGCTGGCATTCCGGGAAGTGGCAGTCTATCCCAAGGTAACGGGGTTCATTGAAAGCATCAGCGTGGATCGAGGCTCGCG
>JAFAIN010000339.1 GCA_019236695.1 Acidobacteriota bacterium
GGAGCAAACCGGGTGCGCTGGAGCCCCGGCCTCGCCGACGATACTCTCGCCAGTTTCTGCTAATCGCCGGCGGCTTCCTGCCGTGGGTGCTCAGGATGACAGAGCAGGTTATGGATACAGCAGCTTTAGTATTGCTCTAGCGGCTGCGGCGAGTCCACTTTGCAATGCGGCCGTTCGGACCTACGGCCCAGCCCGCGCCGCCGCCGGCAAAGCTCACGGAGTTGTAATTCTCATTGTCAAGGGCGCGCCATGAATTGCCGCCATCGCGCGAGTAGTCGGAGCCGTTCGTGCCCACCGCAACCACTTCCCTGTGCCCGCGAACATATGCCACGGCGGAACGGTAGCCGTGCGGCTGCGGGCCTGGAATGGGCTGCCAGGTTTCGCCGCTGTCATGCGACAGAGCCACGTTGTTCTCGGCAACCCCAGGCCTGGCGTAGTCACCCCCGACTGCAATTCCCTCCAGATGGTCTTTATCAGAACGCAACGGCGCCGAGGTAAACGCAATCGAGAAAACCCCGGCTGATGGTGCGCCGGCGGCGAGCGGAGCCGGGTGGGGCGCGAATTGCAATTCTCCGCTGAAGATGCGGGCGGTAGCCGCGCCGCCGGTTCCGAACCATATGCGTGGAGTGACCACATCGCCGCTGAGATACGGTCCTTTCGCGGCAATGCACGTTCCGCTGGCGGCAAACGCACCCTCTCCGGGCAAAGGCGAGAGAAGCTTCTCCCCAAGCGGCCCCGTCAAAGCCGGCTGCTCCCAGTGGTCGCCTCCATCGTAGGTGGCCATCAACTCGAATTTCCCGTCCACCGGATCACCCAGCAGGAATCCGTGCCGACGGTCGTAGAACGCCAGGCAGTCCCAGAACGATTTCGCATTGGACGGCCGTGCCACCAGCTTCCAGTTTCGGCCGCCGTCGGCCGTGCTGTAGATTCGCGATTTTTCGCCGGGGCCGGAGGCCAGCAGAATGGCAGTGTCGGCGTCAAACGCCTCAACGTCGCGAAAGTCGAGCTGCTCCGCGCCCGGCACCACCGCAGCTTCCCAGTGCTCGCCGCCATCAACGGTGCGCACGTAGGTTCCATGGGTGCCGCTGGCCCAGGCCACTTTCGCATTCACGGCGCTGATTCCACGCAGGCTCGCCGAAGTGTGGCTCTGCTGCGCAACCCAGCTCTGGGGCGCCGCCCGAAAACAGCCGAGAACAACAAAACAGCCAAGCAGGCAGCTCATCCTCATGGTGGAGAACCGCAACAAATGAGCGGCCTTGCAGGCCGCCTGTCCGGCCGAGGGCGGCCGGACCCACGTCATTCGTGCGAGGGCGGCCGAGCCCCCTGGCACTGGAATCTCCCGCTTCCGCACTTCCGCACTTTCGCACTTTCGCACTGGCCTTAGTACTTCCAGCTCTTGTCACCATCTTTGGGTGTGGTGGCGTCCACCCGCTGCGCAAACATGCTCACAATGCGCTGCAGGAATGTGCCGCGGCGGTCTGCGCTGGGCAGGTTGCTGCCTCCGGTGTAGCAGTGCGGCTCGCGATACCCGTAATCGAAATCGGCTACGCGGTAGGGATTGCGCGGGCTGTCATGAAACTCCTGGAACATGTGCACCGCATTGTTGAGATACCAGGTATCCATGTCGCCCACGGTGAAGTGCAGCTTGCCCGCCAGTTTGGGGCCGAGCTTTGCCCAATCGCGCTGCATGATGTAGTTCAGGTCAAAGTGTTCCTGCCAGTAGCGGGCAACATCTTTATCGATGACTCCCGTGGCAAAGTCCCAGATGGGCCTGGGGTACCCGTCATCTCCCAGCGGGCTGAACACCGCCTGCCAGATGGCGAACTGCTCGGCCGAGCGCCCTTTCGTGCCGATCACTTCTTCGCGGCGCACGGCCGGCTCCATTTCCGCCGCGACCAGCCCCAGCGTGTTGCGCATCTCGGGCCGGGGCACGCGGCCGAACGGGCCCTCCTGCCAGTAGGCGTTGCGGTCGTCATAGATATTGACGATCTGGTAAGCGTGAAAGTCGATGGGGTCGGGGCACATGCAGTAGGTGAAGTTGTATTCATCGGGATAGAACACCTGCTGGGCGAGAACTTCCCATCCGCCGGTTGAGCCGCCTACCTGGCCGCGGGCCCAGCCCTGGCCAATGCCGCGATAGCGGCGCTCGACTTCGGGAATGAGTTCCTGCACGATGGCGTCGCCGTAGGGACCAAGGTTGGCGGAGTTCACCGCATAGCTGTCGTCGTAATACGGGTTGGCGTGCTGGATGAGGAGCATGAGGACATGAGGCAGCCGGCCGGAAATCCAATCCTGGTACAGGCGATACTCGGTCTGCTGCTGGCGCAGCGCGTTGGCTTTCGCATCGGGCGCAGGCGGCTCGGTGCGCATGGTGAAGTCGCTGGGAAAATGGCCTTCCTCCACCAGCAGGGGATAATGCGCCTGCGGGTGCTCTTCAAAGCCGGCGGGCAAAACCACAATCGCGCCCAGGTACATGGGGCGGCCCCAGAACTCAGTGAGCAGCTTGCTCTGGATCTGGAAATGCTTCACATACTTTGTGTCGGGGGGAGGAGCGATTGCGGGGATCCGCTCGGTGAGTTCGATGCGCAGCGTGCCTCCGGCGGCGGGATCCACATGCAGCCGGCGCGGCCGGCTGTAAAGGTTTCCCGGCTTTCGATTCCACTGCTGGCCTTCGCCGCGGTCGGGCGGCAACTGGATTACTTTGCCGTCGGCGCGGTGAAACGTTTCATAAATGTTGAGCACGGCCTGCACGTAGTAGTCGCCCGGCGGAATCTGCGCCAATGAGCGCGCCGGGTATCCCAGAGTAGAGCCTTCCACGACCGCGGGCTGCCCGGGGCCGAGCCCCTGCACCTGCACTCCGAACAACTGCTGGCTTTCGGCTTCAGCTTCCTCAATCTGGAAGAGCGGCTCAGGATCGGCCGCGGTGGAAATGGCCAGCAACACGCGGCCATCGAGCGGCCCCGCCCCGACCGCCGCGGAATACGTGATCTCAAATTTCAGCGGAGTTTTCTGGGCCGCACAGGCGGCAGCGGTGAAGGACAGCAACGCGGCGAGCAGTTTTCGCATGCGGCATGGTACCTGAGCGATTGCCGGTTGTCGCGCTGGGCTAAATGGGGTCCGCGCCTAAGGCGCTCGTTTGCGCGGCCGTGCCGAGCCTCCCATCCACCAGGACTCAGCGGCTCTACTGAAGAAGCCGGCGCCGAATGAACATCACCTTCCGGGCCGTTACCCCTCGGCGATCTCGCCGTGCTCGGTCAGCGTAACGTGTGGGACCTTGCGGAGCGGAATGCTGAGATGATACCGGGCGTAGCGGCGTTCGCCTTCACGCACCAGAGCGCCTTGGGCGACCAGGTCGGCGAGGTCGCGCGTGGTGCTG
>JAFAIN010000204.1 GCA_019236695.1 Acidobacteriota bacterium
TATGTCATTCAGGTCCTGCTCGGGAAGGCTGTGGCTGCTGAACCCGAGCTGAATGATGGGGACGCTGGAAGAGGAATAGATAAGGATGACGGGCGGCTGAGTGCCCTGGGGAAGATTGCGGATCATCATCTGCGCCGCAGCCGTTACCTGGGCTACGGCGGTCTGGACATTGGCGGAAGGCTGGAAGAAGATCTTCTCGACCGCGCGGCCGGTCATTGACTGAGAATCGATGTGCTCGATGTCATTGACCATTGTGGTCAGGCCGCGCTCGGTGTTCGAGACGATACGGTCGGTCATCTCCTGCGGAGACAGACCCCCGTATTGCCACACGATGGCGACAACCGGAATATTGATGTCGGGGAAGATATCGACCGAGGTGCGGGTAATGGCCACCGCGCTCATGATGATGATGAGCATCGCCATCACAACGAACGTATAAGGGCGACGCAGCGCTAGGGCAACAATCCACATGTGGAGAAGCCTACCGGAGGGGAAACACCAACAGTATCGTTAAGTTATGGATGCTGCAGGCGCGCCGGAGGTCGCAGCTTTGCCGACCGCCGGGCCCGGGTTGATTCACGCGCTCCGGTTTCTGCTCTGGATTTTACCTTAGGAGTTCGGGCTGGCGAATGCAAAGAAGAGTAAAGAAGATGGGTTACGGCAGCGTCGTTTGCGGTGGGCGGGGCTAGTCTCTTCCGCCTGCTTCGCGGGTTTGGCGGTTCACCAGACCGATACCCATGCGAAGCTCCAAAATGAAAGCCCGCGAATGCGGGCGACAGATCATAGCCCCGGGCGCAAGCCCGGGGTCGATCGCCGTATACGATTCAAGCCCGCAGAGCGGGCGAAAGAAGCGATACGCGATGGCCGGTTTCTTTCGCCCTCTTCGAGGGCTGGGATTGTTTTCGCCATTTAAACCCAGGGCTTACGCCGCTGGGCTATGTTCTTCCGCCCGCTTCGCGGGCTGCGTCCGCGCCTCCGTGACAACTCTTTCAGAGCCTGTTACGCCGCTGGGCCGGTCTCTTCCTGCCGCCTTGCGGGCTGCCATCGCGCGCAATCAGAGCTGGGTGTGGTTGTTGACTTTGTTGCGGCGCAATGCCGAGGTGCAGGCCCTTTCGCATTCGGCCTGCAGGCGCTCAAGATTCTTCCGCAGCAACTGGGTGCGTTCAATCAGGAGCGACGAGTACTGACACATGCGGTCGAGTTCTTCGCGGCGCCCGCGGCCGTCATGCCGGGCGGCCCCGTTGCCGGCGTGGCGCCGGGCCCATTTATCAAGCTCACCGGGAAAAGCGATGACCACGCCCTTGTTGGCAGCCTCCGGCCGGTGCACCGGGAGTTGCAGCTCGTGCTCCCATCTTTGCACCGTGCGAACGCCCTTGCCCAGGTATTGCGCAATCTCTTTCCAGGAACCGAGGACGGCTGCCATATGTAAAGTGTACAACTACTCGGCCAGGGCAAAGTCAAAACCAAACCAACAGCTCAGACGACCAGTCTTCGCGGGCGGCGGACACGCGCTACACCGTCACGCAAGTAGTGGCGGATTTTTACCCGTGCTTTGTGCAGTTGCGACTTGGTATTGCCGATGGAACAGCCCAGCAGTTCGGCTATTTCGTGGTGCTCGTAGCCTTCCACATCATGCAGCACGAACACCAGGCGGTAGCCATCGGGCAGTTTCGAGATGGCGCGCTCGAGGGTAACGCGGTCCACGGCATGGTCGAGGCGGCCGTCAGAGCTGGCTGCCTGCTGGTACGCGCTCCACGGCTCGTCGTCATCGCCGGTTCCTGCAATCGCCGGGACCTCGTTGACGCGCGCCCGGTTCTGGCGCAGATGCATCAGCACTACGTTCACTGCGATGCGATGCAGCCAGGTGGAGAATGCCGACTCGCCGCGAAAGGTGTTCAGCTTGCGATACGCCTGCAGGAAAGTATCCTGCATCAACTCCTCCGCCCGGCTCCAATCCTCGATCATGCGGAGGCACAGGTTGAAGATCCGGCGCTTGTGGGCGGCGTAGAGTTCCTCGAAGGCGGCCGCATCGCCCTGCTGCGCCCGGCGGATGAGGTGCTGGTTACTGGGAACCGAAGGAACTGTTACGAGGTTGGTGAGGTTGGTCGCCACGTACCAGTAGATGAGGCTGCCCTTCCGTTTCGGTTTACGTCATAACGCGCCATAAATTGTGAGTGGCTCGCGATACAGTTTGTGAGTAGCTCACGGCACAGGTTGCGCGCAAGGCATCTGAACCTGCAGCGAGGTGGTGCATGCCGCGGAAGACTTCGGGCGGCGCAGTCTCGAACCAGGGCGTGGGGACGGCTCCGGCGGATTTCACCCGGGTGGTTAATGACCTGCAGCAGAAGGTTGACGAGGCGCACCGGCGGGTGGACGAAATTCACCGCCGGGCTGAGCGGCTGCACATGCAGGTGAAGGAACTCAGGCGCGAAACTGCCAGGAGCACTCCCTCCCCTCGCCGGACGCGGTCCAGAACGAAGTGAGAGATGCCAGGAAGATCGAATCGCGACATTGTAGTGATTGGGGCGTCGGCAGGCGGGATTGAAGCGCTTTCCGAGTTGGCGCGGCTGCTTCCACCGATGGAGGCCGCCATTTTTGTGGTTGTGCATACGGGCCCTTCGGGGCCGGGAATGCTGGCGAACCTTCTGGAGCGCGGCGGGCAATGGCCGGCATCGGTGGCCGAGGCCGACTCTGCGATCGAGCACCGCCGCATCTACGTTGCGCCGCCCGGGCAGCACATGGTGCTGGAGCGTGAAGGTGTGCGCCTGGTGCGCGGCCCGCTGGAGAACCGCAATCGCCCATCCATCGACACGTTGTTCCGGTCTGCCGCCAAGGCGTTCGGCTCGCGCGTAATCGGCGTGATACTGAGCGGGTATCTGGATGACGGCACGGCCGGCGCCATCGCCATCCAGCGCAGTGGCGGAGTGGTGATCGCGCAGGATCCGGGTGAGGCGCTGGCGCCAGGTATGCCGCAATCCGTAATTTCGAGTATGCAAGTCGATCATGTCGCGCGGGCGGCCGAGATACCCGGCCTGCTGGCGCGCCTTACCAGTGCCGCGGCGCCTGCCGCACGCACACCTCCCAGATCCATGAAGCCCTCCAGATCCATAAACAAAGTTGCCCAGATTGATCCCACGGGCAGGCCTTCCGCCTACACCTGCCCCGAGTGCCACGGAACTCTGTGGGAAGTGGAAGAAGAAGGCCTGTTGCGGTTTGCCTGCCGGGTTGGGCACAGCTTTTCCGCTAACAGCATGGTGGAGGGCCAGGAGGATTCCGCCGAACGGGCACTTTGGGCGGCCATGCGCGCGCTGGAAGAAAGAGCCGACCTTTCGGCGCGAATGGCGGCGCACGCCAACGAACGCGGGCAGGGGCTTAGCGCCCAGCGGTACCTGGAAGCTTCCGGCTCGGCCGCGCATGATGCGGGGGTGCTCCGCAACCTGCTCACCAACGGCAAGCGCTCGCAAGCAAAGGAGCGCCACGATCCGCAGTTGAAAAGGCCGGCCTAGCCGCGGGGGACGCCGGCTCCGGCGGTCGGCCGCCGTGGGTGGATGGTTGACTGGCTTTGTGGCTTAACGGTCGAGCTACTGAACTCCACATGCGAGGTCAGCCATGCGCGAAATGACGCTTGAAACAATCCACGCCATGTAGTTTGCTGATGTATGGCCGAACTCTTTGAAGCGCCGCTGATACTTTGCGTGGATGACAACCAGCGGGGCCTTGTGCTTCGCAAGGTGGTGCTCGAGAGCGCCGGCTATCGCGTTCTGCTGGCCTGCAGCGGAGCGGACGCCCTGCCGCTCTTCCGCAACAATCCGGTAGGTGGAGTTGTGCTGGACTACCGCATGCCGGGGATGGATGGCGGTGAGGTTGCGGCGGAAATGCGAAAGCTTAAGCCGGCAATTCCCATCCTGATGCTCTCCGGCATTGTCGAGATCCCTCCGGCAGTACTGGATCTGGTGGATAAGTTCATAGCCAAAGGGGCTGTCACATCGCTGGTTGACGAACTGCGGAAGCGGGTGCCGGCGCCAGGACCTGAAGCCCCGAAACGGGCGCAGCGCGAAGAGTCGCTGGCCCGCTCGGAGAAGCTGGTTGCAAGGTCGCGCGAAATATTGATGACCAGCCGCAGGCTGGTGGGCGAAAATCGCCGGCACATCTATTCCGGCTTCGGCAAGAACGAAACGGAGTAGAATCGGCAGGTGTCGAGGAACACCAGGACCCGCGCGCGCTCGCCGGCATCTATGCATTCGGGGGCCCAGCCGCTGGCATACTCGATCATAGCAATCGGGGCGTCGGCCGGAGGGTTGCAGGCCATTGGCGACATTCTTGCCAAGTTGCCCCCCACCCTGGCATGCCCGGTGCTGGTCGTCATCCACCTTGCTCCCCAATTCACCAGCCATGCGGCTGCCGTGCTGGCGCGCAATACTTCGTTGCATGTAACCCAGGCGAGGCAGGATGAGGTGCTTCGCCCGGGTGTGGTATATATTGCGCCGCCGGATTTTCATTTGAACGTAGAGAATGGGGCAGTCCGGCTGACTCGTTCGGCGGTGATCCACTTTTCGCGCCCTTCGGTTGACAGCATGCTGGAATCGGTGGCGAGCAATTATGGGAAGCGCGCCATCGCCGTCATCCTCACGGGCTCGGGAAGCGATGGCGCAGAGGGACTGCGCGCCATCAAAGCGGCGGGCGGGTTCACCATTGTGCAGGATCCCAATGGCGCGCAGTTTCCGGCGATGCCCGGCGCAGCCGTAGCTACGCATTGCGCTGACCGAGTGTTGCCACTGGGCGAGATTGGCGCATTATTGAATGAGTTGGGTGCGAAGCCTGGAACAATGCACGCGCAATGACGGAACTCACTCTCAGCCAATTGATCAGCGGCCTGGCGGCAGACGGCGGCCCTGATCTCCGCGGGTACAAGCTCACCACGCTTGAGCGCCGGATCCGGCGGCGGATGTCGGAGCTGAACATCGGCAAGTACGGGGATTACCTCGATTTTGTGCGGCGGACGCAGCATGAACCCTCGGCCCTGCTGAATACCGTTCTGATCAATGTAACCGAGTTTTTCCGCGACCCGCCCGCATGGGAATACCTGCGCACTCAGATGCTGCCGCGGCTATTCCAGGGCCTCCGCCCGGGCGATACGTTTCGAGTGTGGACGGCCGGGTGCGCCACCGGCGAGGAGGCGTATTCCATCGCTTTGCTGCTCGCCGAACGCCTGGGCGAGGACTTGAACCACTTTGATCTGAAAATCTACGGCACGGATATTGATGATGACGCGCTGGCGGTCGCGCGGCGAGGCGAGTACGCGGCCGAGAAGCTCCGGCGGGTGCGGCCTGAGTTGCGCGAGCGGTTTTTTATGGCCTCGGGCCGGGGCTTCCGGGTGAACCGCGAAGTTCGCCGGCTGCTGATTTTCGGCCGCAGCAACCTGGTGAGCAACGCGCCGATTTCCCATTGCCAACTGGTTATCTGCCGCAATGTGCTCATCTACTTTGACACCAATGCGCAAAAGCGAATTCTTGAGCGGCTGCATTACGCGCTGGATCCGGGCGGCATTCTGTTCCTGGGGAAGGCGGAATCCAAGCTTTCCGAGTCGCGCCTGTTCGGGCCGGTGAATTCGCGGTGGCGCATTTTCCAGCGCCTGCCCAGCGGCGACGGCGTGGCGGCACAGGACCAGCCATATTCCGGCGCAGAGGCGCGGAAGCAGGAAAACGATGGCGCTAATGCGCGCATGTTTCAACAGCACATTCTGGAAGCCATGCGCGCGGGAGTGATTGCCCTGGACGCGAACGATATCGTGCTCACCCACAATGATGCCGCATTGGCGCAATGGGGCATTTCAGCGAAAATTGCGGGCCGCCGGCTGCAGAACACGGAACTGGTATTTCGCTGCCCGGAAATGATGGCCCGCCTGGAATCCACGCGAGCCGGCCACCACCAGAGTGTTGCGTTTCAATGCGCCATCAAGAACAACGGCAGCGACGACCGGCTGGTTGCCGTTGTGCTGCGCCCGGTGATGGCTGAGGATGGCCAGCGGCTGGGAACCGTGATTTATTGCGACGATATTACGGACCGCGAGAAGCTGCAGGGCATGCTTGAACAGTTTGAGGCCACCAGCGAAGAACTTCAGTCGGCCAACGAAGAACTGGAGACCACCAACGAGGAACTGCAATCCACCAACGAAGAACTGGAGACCACCAACGAGGAGCTGCAGTCGAGCAACGAGGAACTGGAAACCACCAACGAAGAGCTGCAGTCGCTGAATGAAGAGCTGGAAAACATGAATGAGGAGCTTGAGCAGCGGACGCAGGAGCTCACGGAGGTCAATTCCCGGTACACGGGCACGCTGGAGAGTATGCCGTGGCCGGTGGTGCTGGCGGATTCCGGGGAGAAGATTCAGTTATGGAATACGGCAGCGCAACAGCTCTTCGGCATAGGCGCAACCAGCGTTGTGGGGGTCAGCATGGATCGGCTTCCGCTCGAAGCCGGCGCTCGCAAGGCGCTGATTCGGCGGTATCGTTCCGTGATGTCTCGAGGCCGCGCCAGCGTGCTTCCCGGCCTCCACCTGCGCAACCATGGCGACCTGGGCCAGTTCGATATTCATTTCACTCCGGTGAGCCGAATCACGGGCAAGACCGATGGGGTCCTGATTATGTTTGGCCCGCCTGGCGGGGGGCGCCAGTTCCGCAGAACAGCAACAAGCACGGAGCACCGCAACGCGGGCGCGGCAAATACCCGGAAGCCGCGGCGATAACTTTCCATTCACCAAATCTATCCGGCATGGAGGACCCTGCGCGCGAATTCACAGCGGAGCCGCGGAGGCGCGGGAAAGAACCTGAAGGGAGGATGGAAGTACGGGAGGAAGGCTGAATTGCGAAGTGCGAAACTGCATCGATTCAGGGTAGGATAGGCGGACCAACCCGTTCTATGAAGACCGAACTTGACCACCGCCGCGAGATCGTGCGCCTGGGGCGCATGCTGCATGACCGCTTTCTGGTTTCCGCCACTGACGGCAACTTGTCGGTGAAGCTTGCGGAGGAGCGCATCCTCGCCACCCCCACGGGAATGAGCAAGGGGATGATGTCGGAGGATGATCTTGTAATTGTGGACCGCCGCGGCACGGTGGTTGACGGTGCGCGAAACGTCTCAAGCGAGATTGGCATTCACCTGTTGATTTACCGGCTGCGCCCCGATGTGGGGGGCATTGTGCATGCTCACCCTCCCACCGCCACCGGCTTTGCCGCGGCAGGCCTGGCGCTGGACCAGCCGCTGGTCTCGGAGGTCGTGATTAATCTGGGGGGCATTCCGCTGGCGCTTTACGGCACGCCCGGAACCCCGGAGCTGGCAGCTTCCATCGAGCCGCTGGTCCCGATGCACGATGCCATTCTGCTGGCCAACCACGGAGCTGTGACGTGCGGGCGCGATCTGCTGAACGCGTTCCTCAAGATGGAGACGGTGGAGCACTTTGCCCGTATTGCGCTGACCACGCACCTGCTGGGGCGACAGTGCCCGCTCACGGACGAGCAGACCCGCAGGCTTGCCGAAGTGCGCGACCGTTACCTGGCCGGAGCCGCGGAACGGCCGCTGGAAAAAAGCAGCGGCGAGCCTCGGAGCCGTTAAATATTCCTAAAGACAAAGGCTGATGTTGCACGTCTAAGCAGCATGGGCAGCGTGTGCCCGGCGTCTCCCGTTTATACCGAAGCCGCGGAACCGTGCAAGCGCGGTTGGCGTATCTATAAATAGGAAAGCGAAATAGGAAAGCAGCTATGACCGTGGATTCAAAGGAAATACTTTCTCAAGCAGACCACCGGCCCTGGCCTGTGCCACAGCGGGCGTGGGCCATTCGTATGCTCTGGCGCAACCTTCTGTTTGCTCATTGGCCCGTGCCGGCCAGCCAGTTGCAGGCGCTGGTTCCATCTCCGCTTACGGTTGAGGAGTTCAGCGGCAGCGCATGGGTTGGAATCACGCCTTTTTCGATGGACCTTCAGTTGCGCAGCATTCCGGTGCTTCGCGGGGTGCCTGAACTCAACCTCAGGACCTACGTGCGATACCAGGACAAGCCGGGTGTGTTCTTCTTCAGCCTCGACCTGGCCAGTAACCTCGGAGTATGGGGAGCCCGAGTTGGTTTTGGGCTGCCGTACTGGAAGGCCGCGATGCAGACACGGATTTCCCGCCGCATGCAGACCGGTGACGCCGATGAGTGGATTACGTTCCAATCGCGCCGCGTGGCCGGAACGGCGGAATTGCGCGCACGTTACCGCCACAAGGGAGCGCCGGAAGTCCCCCGCCCCGGCTCGCTGGAGCATTTTCTTACCGAGCGATATTGCCTTTACAACGTGGAGAAGCGAAAAGTGTATCGCGCGGAAATTGCGCACGCACCCTGGCCGCTGCAGCCGGCGGAAAGTGAATTCGAGCGCAACACCCTGCCACAAGCCGCGGGAATCTCTCTGCCCGAGGAAAGGCCGGTGCTGCACTTCGCGCGCCATCTGGATGTGCTGTGCTGGAGGCCCGAGCGGGTCTGAGCATGTGAAATGTGAAATGTGAAATGTGAAAAGTGGGGAATGCGGTTATTTTCCAATGCAAAACCGGCTGAAAACCAGGTTCAAGATGTCATCGGCTGTGGTGGCGCCGGTAATTTCATCGAGAGGGCGGAGA
>JAFAIN010000239.1 GCA_019236695.1 Acidobacteriota bacterium
TGCCCCCGGGCCCGCGATTCCGGAGTTGCTTGTGAGCGCCTTCTCTCTCTCCGAGCTGATGGTGTGTGCGGCCGCGCGCGAGATCCGCGACCGCGAACTCGTATTCGTCGGCATGCGGCTGCCGCTGATTGCCTTCGTAGTGGCCAAGCAGACGCATGCCCCACGCGCCGTGGGGCTATTCGAAAACGGCGTCATTCGCACCTCGCCCGCCCGCGAGCTCATTTACACCATGGCTGACCCTCCCAATATCCTGGGCGCCACGCAATGCCTCCCCATGCTGGGGGTGATGAGCATGCTTCAGTCTGGCCGCGTCGATGTCGGGTTTCTGGGCGCCGCTGAAGTCGATCGCTTTGGCAACCTTAACTCCACGCGGGTTCAAGGCAAGGCCGAGGGGCAAATTACGCGCCTGCCCGGTGCGGGCGGCGCTTGCGATATCGCATCACTGGCCTGCCGCTTCGTTGTCCTCCTGCAGCATTCGAAGCAGCGCCTGCCGGAACGCGTGGCCTACATCACCAGCCCGGGCAACGGCGCTTGCCCCGGCTGGCGCGCGGCATCAGGACTGCCTCGCGGCGGCCCTGCGGCCGTCATCACTACCAGGTGCGTCATGCGCTTCGATGGCGGCGAGGCCTGTCTCGCCTCCACCCATCCCGGCGTCCGCGTGGATGACATTCTCGCGAACACCGGTTGGAACCTGCCCGTGCCGCCCGCAGTGCCCGAAACTCCCCCGCCCAGCGACCTCGAATTGCATGCGATTCGCACCTATGACAAGCAAGGGTTCTGGACGGGCTGAGCGCGCTGGCCGGTTCCCCGGCATAGCTTCGAGAGCAATACTAAAGCTGCTGTATCCATAACCCGCTCTGTCATCCTGAGCACCCACGGCAGAGAAGCCGCCGGTGTACGAGCAGAAACTGCCTGGCCCATAGCTGGTCCCAATCACTCAGCCAAAAAATCACTGGTCATCCTGAGCCCGCCGCGGCGGGCGAAGGCCCCCCACAGTGCTTGCACCGCGACATCGCACGCAGATCCAACCGCCGCGTCCCGCCCCTACACCCCGATGCTCGATTCGCCGTCCAGTTCCAGGGCCCTCTATCGAAAGCACTTGCGTGTTGAGTTTCTGCAGAGTCCGCCGCGGCGGACGAAGGACCCCCGCAAGGCTTGCCGTTAGCGCGGCTCGGAGATCCTCTCCTCAGGCTTTTCTGCTGAGCCAGGTCGTATGCGGGGCAGAGAGATATAGCAACCTTACTTCCCCTTTAGAGCGGAATCAGGCTTACTGTATTCTCTCGCCTGTCTCTCAAGGTTGCGTTATCCCGATCACCGTGAGGGATCTGCAGTGTTGCGGCATCGGGCATCATTCAAAACTGCTCTCACAGCTTCGAGCTTATCGCCTGCGAAATACCCTGCATTGAGGTAGCGGGGGCCTGAGCGCTCTCCCGCTCCGCCTTCGTTCGCGCCAGTTCCTGTTCGATCTTGGCGTTGATGTCGAAACGCGCGCCCTCGGCGGCCACCCGAATGGCGTTCTTGATGGCGTTGGAGTTTGAAGAACCGTGACCCACAATGCAAACGCCCTTCACGCCGAGCAGCGGCGCGCCTCCGTACTCAGAGTAATCCAGGCGCTTTTTGAAATCTTCAAACGCGCGTCGCGAAATGAGGAACCCTACCTGCCGCGTGATGGTGGCGCGCAGCGACTCTTTCAGAAGGAAACGCACCGCCTCGACCATGCCCTCTGAGATCTTCAGCGCCACATTGCCGACAAAACCATCGCATACGATCACGTCGAGCTTGCCGTTGTACAGGTCGCGCCCCTCCACGTTGCCGACAAAATTAAAAGGCTGCTGCTTCAGCAGCTTGTAAGCCTCACGCGTGAGTTCGTTTCCCTTGGATTCCTCTTCCCCAATGGAGAGCAGCCCCACCCGCGGGCGCGCGTTGCCCAGTATCGAGCGGTAGTAAACCTCGCCCATCACGGCAAACTGCTCCAGGTTTTGCGGCTTCGAATCCACGTTGGCGCCCACATCGAGCAGCAGCGCTGCGGTTCCGGCTGCGGTGGGGAACACCGCCGCCAATCCCGGGCGGTCAACTCCGGGCACGGTGCCCAGAACCATTTTGGCGGTTGCCATAACGGCGCCGGTGTTGCCTGCGCTCACGAACCCTGAGGCTTTGCCGTCCCGAACCAGGCGAAGCCCAACCCGCATCGACGAATCTTTCTTGGCGCGTACCGCCTGCGCCGCCTTATCCTGCATGCCGATCACTTCGCTGGCGTTCACGATGCTGATGGGCAGGCCCGCCGAGGCTGGATGCGCCGCCAGGGCCGGCCGGAGTTGCGCCTCCGGGCCCACCAGCACCGCTTCAACGTTGTAATCGCGGCAGGCTAGAATCGCGCCTTCGACCTCGGGCTTCGGCGCCCGGTCAGAACCCATGGCATCGAGGGCTATGATGGTCGGCATTGTCAGACGGGCAGTTGTACCGGATTACGAATCACCCGGGCGACGCCCGGGTGGCGGAAACACAATCTAGCTGGCTTCTTCCACTTCCACGATTTCGCGCCCCTTATAGTACCCGCATTTGGGGCAGGCCCGGTGCGGCAACTTGCGCTCATGGCAGTTCGGGCACTCCGAAAGCGAGTGCGCCTTCAAATGGTCGTGTGCCCGGCGTGAGGAGGTGCGCGCCTTGGAATGGCGCCGTTTTGGATTCGGCATGGATAAACCTCTGAATAATGGCTACAACCCTAAGATAACACAGGGCGACGCCACACGGCCTCACTCGCCCGGATTCTTCCGGCTCTTCAATGCCGCCCAGCGCTGGTCTTCGCCCGTGTCGCCGCACTGGCACTCGGCTCCATTCCGGTTCGCTCCGCATTTGGGGCATAGGCCCTTGCAGTCTTCCCGGCACACGGTTCGAATAGGCAGCGCCAGCAGCACCTGTTCGCGAAGCACGTCCTCCAGCAGAACCCCTTCTCCCTCGTAATAGCTGATCTCGGTTTCGGCCTGGTGGATTGACACTTCGTCGCCACGCCGGTCCACGCCTGTGGGCCGGTACAACAGGTCGAACTCCCGGCTCACGGCATGTGCCACCGGTTCCAGGCAGCGGGCGCACAGCACCTCGATCGAAGTCGCAAACCGGCCAACGATGCGGATGTCTTCCACTACATGCGAATGGCCGCGATGCTCGTGAATCAGCTCCGCCCGGCCGCTCGCCTGCAGCAATTCCCGCTGGCGCAGATCGCCGCCGAAATCGATGTCACCGGGCGAAAACTCCTCGTTGAACTCGATTCTTCGCTGTTCAAGCTCGTGGACGGAAAAGAGCATGGTGGGAGCCGCCGCCAACAAACACAGAGGCAGGATGAATGGGCGCCGGGATTCAGCATAGCAGAGCCGTCAGGCTGGCGCCTTGCCGGCTCGGGCTTGCAGAATGGCACTGCCCCGTGCAACGGCAGAGCCGTTGCACGGCCTGACAGAGCTGACCTTTTAGAGCTGCTGCGCGCCTTCCGTGCCGGTGGGGCGCTCGGTGCCGCCCCGAATGGCGCTCATGCCGCTGCGCACACGATCGCGAATCTGATCCGTGGTTTCGCGCGCCGTATCGGCAAGATCATTGGCGCGATCGGCGAGGTTCCGCCGCGTTTGTTCACCGCTCATGGGCGCAAACAGAATGCCCAGCCCACAACCCAACCCCAAGCCAAACAGGAATGCCTTCATGCCAGTTCCTCCACTGATTTTGGACGATGCGCCCGGATAGACCCAGATGCCGCCACTTGAAAGATGCGGGCAAAACACAGAGGTTTGCCGAATGTGGAAAACACCGCCGCATTAAAGCCGGACCTCACGTCACGTCAATTGGGGAAGACCCGCGCGTGTTGCTGACTGCCGGCCCCCGGTTCACCTCCTGGGTTCTGTGGAAAAAATGGTGTTGACATTGGTGTTAACACAACTCAATATCTGGTGGTAGTGTGAGTCTCGGCCCAAGAAATTGGGTCGTTAGTGCAAAGGCTCACAAATTCAAGGAAACTTCAACGGAGGAAAACAATGCCTGCAAAGAAGAAAGCTGCGAAGAAGAAGAAACACTAAGCCACGGCTTCACGGGCCCAAAAATTGAAGTCGTCGGCCTCCTTCGCGGAGGCCATTTTTATTTTCCCCCTTCCGTCCTTACCCCCAGCGATGGCATAGTTGAGTTGATCGGTGATGCCAGCAGGCAAAGCGACAACCCGCGATTTCGCGACCCGAGGCGGCCGGCGTAGCAGCGGGGCTCAGCCAACTCCCGTTATCCCTGACAAAATTTACTTCCGGATCGGCGAAGTCTCCGAGTTGTGCCGGCTCCCTTCTTCGGTTTTACGGTTCTGGGAGAACGAGTTCCCCCAACTGAAGCCCGCAAAAGGCAGCACCGGGCAGCGTGCCTATCGCCGGCAGGACGTCGAAATGGTGCTGCGCATCCGCGACCTGCTCTACGGGCGCGGCTTCACCATCGCGGGCGCACGCCAATTCCTGAGTGGGGAGAAGAAGGCGGGCCGGTCACAATCCATGCTCCCGTTCCCCAGCGTTCGTGCCGCCCGGCTGCAGGCTCTGCGGCGCGACGTCCGCGAGCTCGCGGCGTTGCTGAAACCCTCCTGAGCTGCTTCCGCACTTCAGCAATTCGGCAATTCCGCGGTTCCGCATTCCGCGGTCTCCGCCGGGTTGCCCCGGTGTTCTGGCCCGGTATTTCTGCGGCAGCCCACCTGCGCTGAGCCGCCCTCATCCAAACTAACTGTCGTCCCCTGGCAACAATCCTGTTTGGCGAATGCAGCAGTGTTGTTTGTGCTGCATGCCGCTGAAACGCTGCCACGCTGTTGTGCCAACCTGGCCGCGGCGCTCCAGCAGGGGTTGAGGGGACGCAACGTGACCCTGGGAGGAGAGTTCGCATGAAACGGAAAGCAGGTTTTCTAGTCTTAGCGCTCGCATTCGTGGCGCCTACATTGCTCATGGCGCAGCAGGAGCAGAAGTTCGAGCTGGGTGTGTACGCCGATTACACGCGGCTGCACAACGCCGGTGACGCGAACTTTTGGGGCCCCGCCGCCTCGTTTGGCGTGAACATGAACCGGTGGGTTGGGCTGGAAGCAAACATGGGATACCAGCCGGCGCAGACCGTTAACTTCACCGGCCTGACCACCAGCGGCGGCACAACCACCACCAATTCGTTCACCTCGAACATTCGCCTTCTGGAAGGCATGTTCGGCCCCAAGATCCAGGCGGGCGCCGGGCCATTCCGGGTTTACGGGGTTCTGAAAGGCGGGTTCCTGACCTTCAATTCTTCCAACCGTAATGGCGGCGCTGCCGGCTTCACCAACGCCGTGAACAGCATCGTAAGCGGCGACACCAATGGCGTGTTTTATCCGGGAGCCGGTGTAGAACTCGGCATGCGCCATGGAATCGGCATTCGCGCCGAAGTGGGCGACCTGATGTACTTCGACAATGGCGCCAATCACAACCTGAAGTTCATGATTGGTCCAACCTTCCGCTGGTAGCGTTATCCGCCACCGGTTTGGCGCCCCACCCTCGTCTTCCGGGGAGGGTGGCGGCGCCATTTCTCGTTAGAGCAATACTAAAGCTGCTGTATCCATAACCCGCTCTGTCATCCTGAGCACGTACGGCAAAGAAGCCGACCGGCGTACGAGCAGAAACTGCCTGGCCCATGCTGGTCCCAATCACTCAGCAAAAAAATCACTGTCATCCTGAGCCCGCCACGGCGGGCGAAGGACCCCCACAGTGCTTACACCGCGACATCGCACGCAGATCCAACCGCCGCGCCCGCCCCTGCACCCCTGAATGTTCGATTCGCCGTCCAGTTCCAGGGCCCTCTATCGAAAGCACTTGCGAGTTGAGTTTCTGCAGAGTCCGCCGCGGCGGACGAAGGACCCCCGCAAGGCTTGCACCCGCAGCGCGGCTCGGAGATCCTACCCTCAGGCTTTTCTGCTGAGCCAGGTTGTATGTAGGGCAGAGAGATAGCAACCTCACTTCCCCTTTTGGACGAACCAGCCTTAACGTGTGCCCTCACGCATGTCGCGCGTAAGCGGGAGCGGGATCCAGCAGCGCGTAACCCTCTACGGCTGCGGGGCATCGCTGCCGGCGTTTTTCACTTGCGGCGGGCAGCCAGTGTGCTACGATGTCGGCCCATAAGCTTCAGGCTGGACTGAAAGCCCGCGTCCCGCTTGGCTTTTGGCGACAACACCAATGCATTCCGGGCCTCTCTCCCCTGCTTCTCGGTGGCACATTCCTGGGCGCTGCCTGCTGTTTTTCACGCTTGGCCTTTGCATTGCCGCCGCGGCGGCAGCACAGCCCCAGCCCGGCCAGAAGGCAGAGTCCCCCGCGCCGGTTGACCAGTCGCTCCACGTTCGGTTGAAGCCGTTGCAGTTCAACGTTGACGTGGTGGTGGTGCCCGTGACCGTGCATGACTCCATGAATCGCCCGGTGATGGGGTTAACCCAGAACGACTTCTCCGTCTTTGAGGATTCTGCCGAACAGAAGATCCGCTACTTCTCCGATGAGGATGCCCCCATTTCGCTGGGCGTGCTGCTCGATGTAAGCAACAGCATGAAAGACAAGATCGATACCGCCCGCGAAGCGGTGGTTGAGTTTTTCAAGAACTCGAACCCGCAGGATGACTGCTTTGTCATCAGCTTCTCCGACGATCCCGAAGTGGTGGCCGATTCTACTCGGTCGCTGGCCTACATGCAGGCTCGCCTGGCGGAGGCCAGGCCCGCGGGGCATACCGCGCTGCTTGACGCCATTTACCTTGGCCTGCACAAGATGCGCAGCGCGCGCTACCAACGGCGCGCTCTGCTCGTGATTTCCGATGGCGGCGATAACCACAGCCGCTACAGCGCGCGTGAAATCCGGCATATGGTGGAAGAATCCGATGTGCAGATTTATGCGGTCGGGCTCTTCAGCGCCATTTTCAAAACCCCGGAGGAATGGGGAGGCCAGCGCCTGCTCTCCTCAATTACGGGGGCCACCGGAGGGCGCACGCTCACCATCCATAACCCTGCAGAACTTCCGGAAGCGGCCGGCGCCATCAGCCGCGAACTGCGCAGCCAGTACGTTCTCGGGTACAGCACATCGCGCGCCGGCGACGGCAAATGGCGCAAGATCAAGGTAACGGCCCACCCGCACAACGCCCCCGATCACATCCAGGTGCATAACAAGCCGGGATACCGGGCAGGAGTTGCATTGCAGCCCAACCCGTAGGCAGCCTTACGCGCCCGTCTCCTCCGCTGCCGCCAGCACTTCTTCCACCACCGCCGTCACATCCTCGTTCTTCGTTCGATGGTTCATGAAGCAGGCGCGCAGCGCAAACCTGCCGTCACCGTTCGAAACGCCCCTCGAAGCTATGGTTGCGTTCGACAAGTAAACCCGGCCGCGCTCGATCACGCGCCGCAGGATTGCCCGATTCCGGTCATCGTCCGCGCCGGCATATCGAAAGCACACCGTGCTCAGTTCCACCGGCGCTACGCGCTCCAGCGCGGGCTCGGCATCCACCATGCCTGCGAGATCCTGCGCGTGCTGCAGATCGCGCACAATCGCTTCGCGGAAGGCGCCGAGCCCGTGATAGCGCAACGATAGCCAAAGCTTCAGAGCGCGGAAGCGGCGCGAGAGCTCGGGCGATTCCTCAAAAAATTCGAAACCTTCCACTGCACCGTCATACAGCGAGCGCGCATAGTCTCCGGTGCCGGCAAACGCGGCCCGGGCAGCCGCGGGATCACGGTACAGCACGCATCCGCAATCCAGCGGCTGGTACAGCCATTTATGCGGATCGAGCGTAATGGAATCCGCCTGCGCCATGCCGGCAAAGCGCTCCGCATCGGCGATTGCCGCCAGCGCTCCGTACGCGCCATCCACATGCAGCCACAAATCGTGCCGCCGTGCAATTGCCGCGATTTCGATGAGCGGATCCAGCGCGCCGGTGTTCACGGTTCCGGCAGTGGCGATCACGGCAATGGCGCGGCGCCCTGCGCTGCCATCCTCCCTGATTGCCTCTTCCAGCGCTGCCGGCTCCATGCGGAACTGCGCGTCAACCGGTATGCTGCGCAGGTTGCCCCGCCCCAGCCCGAGCAGCGCCATGGCCTTCGCAATCGACATGTGCGCTTCGGCGGAGCAATACACAACTGCCGGCTGCGCGCCGCCGGTGTTCGCGGGCGCGCGCGATTCGCGCGCCATGGCCAGCGCCATCAGGTTTGCGGCCGAGCCTCCCCCCGTCAGCGATCCCGAAAAACCGGGGCAGCCAATCGCTTCCCCCAGCCAGCCAATCACCAGCCGCTCGATGGTGGCTGCCGCGGGGGCGGACCGCCACGACGTCACGTTCTGGTTCAGCACGCTCGCCAGAAGATCCCCCGCCGCCGCTACCGGCTCCCCCGATCCCATCACATAGGCGAAAAAACGCGGGCTGTTCGGCCGCGAACTGTCGAATAGCCGTGCCACCGCGTCCAGAGCAGCCACCCCGCAGCCCGCCTCAGGCAAGGGCTCGCCAAGTGCCGCTGCCAGCTCGCGGCCCGCGAGGTGCGGCGGAAAACTCGGGCGTGAGGGCAGCGATTCCAGGTATTCCGCTGCAATCCTCACCGCTTCCGCCGCCAGGCGGCGAAATTCGTCAGCCGCAAGGTCTAAAGACATGGGCATGTGAAATGTTCAATTTCAAATGTATAAAGTAAGCGCGATGGGCATGTGAAATGTTTAATTTGAAATGTATAAAGTAAGCGCAAAACATTTCGCGTTGTGAAATGTATTACGAACCGCCATTTAACATTTCACTTTTCACATTTCAGATTACACATTCCCCAGATTACACATTCCCCATGGTCCTCCGCCGCTCTCTCGGGCTGCGCCACGCCACCGCCATGGTGGTCGGCATCATCATCGGCTCCTCCATCTTCGCGCAGCCTTCCGAAATCACGCGGCTGGTGCCGCAGAGCCGCCTGGCCATGCTGGTGTGGCTGGCAGCCGGCCTGCTTACGCTGTGCGGGGCGCTGGTGTGCGCCGAACTTTCCCGCGTTTTTCCCGAAACCGGCGGAGTCTACGTCTTCCTGCATCGCATGTTCTCGCCCGCAATCGCGTTCCTGTGGGGCTGGGCAATGTTCTGGAGCATGCATTCGGGAATCATTGCTGCCATTGCCGTCATCCTCGCCCGGTATGCTTCGTTTTTTGTTCCGCTGCCGGCCTGGGGAGTGCGGGCGGTCGCCGTGCTTGCCGTTGCCCTGCTCTCCTGGGTCAACTACCTGGGTGTTCGCCCGGCTGGCGCCGTGCAGGTGGCGCTGACCTCGGCCAAGGTTCTGGCCATCGCGGCGCTCGTGCTGTTGCTGTTTCTGTTCGGAGGGCCGGCGCATTCTGCCATGCCGCCGACCGGTCTCACACATGCCCCCAGCCTCTCGGAAATTGGCCTGGCCATTGCAGCCGGGCTGTTCGCCTTTGGCGGGTGGCACATGGTGACTTACTCGGCTGGCGAAACCATCGCTCCCGAGCACACCGTGCCGCAAGCCCTGGTTGCCGGAGCCATCATCGTCACCGCCTGCTACGTGCTGCTCAACGCGGGCTACGCATACGTGCTGCCCGCCGGAGATATTGCCCAATCCACCCGGGTCGCCGCCGAGGCTGCGGAGCGCGCGCTCGGAACTCGGGCCGCCGCAGCCATTTCGGCGCTGGTAATCATTTCGGCTTTGGGGTCGCTGAACGGCATCATTCTCGCCGGCCCGCGAGTTTATTTCGCCATGGCGCGCGACGGGCTGGCATTCGGCCGCCTGGCAGCGGTGCATTCGCGCCGCCAAACGCCCTATGTTGCCATCGCCGCCCAGGCGGTGATGGCGTCAATCCTGGTGCTGACCAACAGCTACCGCCAGCTCTTCACCCGGGTGGTGTACACGGAGTGGATTTTTTTTGGCCTGCTGGCCGCCGGCCTGGTCGCTGGCAGGGTCCGAACGTCAGCACCTGCCCGCCTGGTTGCCGGCATCTTCGCCTTGGCGGCCTTCGCCATTGCAGCTAACCAGGCCGCTGCCGACCGGCAAGGCGCCACCTGGGGACTCGGCCTCGTGTTGCTCGGATTGGCGGTTTACATTCTCTGGAGGCAGAGGCGGGCGAATCCATCTTCCCACCAGATGCGGTAGGCAGACCGGCGCGGCGCGCGGCCAGAGCGACTCCCGGCATGCCGAGGACTGAGACTAAATGAGGATTGAGACTAAATAACGTGGGGCCGACCGCCCTCGGTCGGCCATGCGGCCGAAAGGCCGCTCGCGGTTCCTTGCCGGGAGTCGCTCTGGCCGCTGTACCTTGTTCATGGGAGTCCGCCGCGGCGGACGAAGAATCTGGGACCCATTCTCTTACGCTACTGTCGGCCGTGCTCCGCGGCGCTTGCCCCACCTGCGGTTGTCCTTGCTACACTCGGTTGTTCATTTTAGGGGTCATCCCAGCGAAGGGGAGGGATCTGCATCTGCACACGAGAGAAATCCACAAGGCATGAACCCAATAGCCCGATGGCTCAATAGCCCAATAGCCCAATATCTCAATCTCGATGATTCTCGACGTTCACAACCACTATTACCCGCCTGCTTACCTCAAAGCGCTCGAGCAGGGGCCCAGCGCCGTGCGCGTCACGCGTGATCGCGACGGCAATCCCTGTGTCCACTACCCTGGCGACTACAACGTTTGCGTTCCCGGCCACCGCGATATCGAGTATCGCGGGCGGGTGCTTCAGGAGCAGGGCGTTGACCGGCAAATCATTTCCCTGACCACCCCGGGCACGCACGTGGAAGAGCCAGGAACCGCGGCGCGCCTGGCCGCGCTGGTGAATGACGCGTTTGCCCGGATCGTGCAGGATCGGGGCAGCCGGTTTGCCGCCTTCGCTACGCTGCCGCTCAATGATCCCGTTGCATCCATTGCCGAGTTTCGGCGCGCGGTTCACCAGCTTCATCTTCCCGGAGCCATGCTTTTCAGCAACGTCAATGGCGTTCC
>JAFAIN010000023.1 GCA_019236695.1 Acidobacteriota bacterium
GCCAGGCGCTGACACGCTCTCACTCAGCGCTCATGTCGGTGCGCAACAAGGCGGACGAGCTCTTCCGCCTGCCCGCGCGCGCCGAGGAGCTGCGCGGCCAGATTACGTTCCTGATGGAGAGCCGTGACGCGGATTCCGTGTACTGGATTGAGAGGCGAGGGAGGCGGCTGGAACACGTTTTCCTGCAGGCCACGCCCATCAACGTCGCCGGGCTTCTCCGCCAGACCCTGTTCGAAAAGCTGGATACTGCCGTACTGACTTCGGCCACCCTGGCCGTAAGCGGCGGTTTTGGCTACGTGCGGCAGCGGCTGGGGCTCGAGCAGGCGCACGAGCTCGTAGTGCCCGCGCATTTCGACTACTCATCGCAGGCGCTGCTGTTCGTTCCGCCAGAGCTCCCCGACCCGCGCGCCGAAGCGTTTCCCGCTCACGCTGCTCAAGTGATGCGGCGCATCCTCGAAGCCAGCCGCGGGCGTGCGTTTTGCCTTTTCACCAGCTACGCGCAAATGAAAGAGCTGCATGCGCGGCTGCTCCAGGACCTGGGGTTCCCATTGCTCGTTCAGGGCAGTGCGCCCCGCAGCGCCCTGCTTGAGCAGTTTCGCAACACCCCCCACGCGGTGTTGTTTGCCACCGCGTCCTTCTGGCAGGGTGTGGATGTGCAAGGCGAGCAGTTGAGCTGTGTGATCGTTGACCGGCTGCCTTTTGCCGTGCCCAATGATCCGGTGGTTTCGGCGCGTATCCGGGCCCTTGACGAAGCGGGGCAAAACGCATTTTTGGACTATCAGGTGCCCGCCGCCGTGATCACGCTGAAACAGGGATTCGGCCGCCTCATCCGCTCGCTGCACGATCGCGGTGTGCTCGCGCTGCTTGACAACCGCATCCTTAAGAAGCAGTACGGCAGCGTATTTTTCGACAGCCTGCCCGCCTATCGCAGGACCACCCGAATCGAAGACGTTGAGGCTTTCTTCGGGATGTGAAATTTGAAAATGTGTAATGTCAAAAGTGGGAGGCAGGCCACTTCTCAGATTCCACTTTTCACATTTCACATTTCCATTGCGTACCCGCTGAAGCCGGGCGGATGATCTATACTGCTCGCCCCGGTGAAAGTCATCGTCATCATTCCCGCGGCGGGGCTGGGCACGCGCATGAGCCAGTCCGCAGGCCCCGGCTCGAAACCGGGTTCGCCCAAGCAGTTCACGGAAATTGACGGCGTCCCCATTTTGCTCCATACAATTCGGCGCTTTACCCGGATGTCTGAGGTTGCGGAGCTTTACATCGCACTTCGCGAACCCGAGACCCGGGAATTTGCGGCTCGCCTGAAGCAGGAGACGAGCGCGGACCGGGTGCACATAGTCGAAGGAGGCGAGCATCGCCAGCAATCCGTTTCCAATGCCCTGAAAAGCGTGAGCGCTTCCGCGGATGATGTTGTGCTGGTGCATGATGCTGTGCGGCCGCTGGTTGAGGCCGATACCATTCAATCCGTAATCGCGGCGGTGGAGCGCCACGGAGCTGCCATCGCCGGCATTCCGGCAATCGATACCGTCAAGCAGGTGGAGCGTACGGCCGAGGGCGCTATCATCAGCTCCACCATTCCGCGCGAGCGCGTCGTGCTGGCACAAACCCCGCAAGGCTTCCGGTTCGCCCTGCTGCAGCGCGCATTCGAACAGGCCGAGGCGGAAGGATTCATTGGCACCGATGAGGCCTCGCTGGTGGAGCACCTCGGAGAAGAGGTGGCAGTGGTGATGGGCTCATCGCGAAACATCAAGATCACCACGCCGGGCGATCTGGAGCTGGCGGAGTTTTTCTTTTCCCACGAATCCCGGCGAAGGAATTCACTCACCGGTTAGCGCATTGAACTCGAATATGAGGATCGGTTACGGCTGGGATTCACACGAATTCAAGGCAGGAGTGCCCCTGCGCATAGGCGGAGTTGAGTTGCCGCACCCCAGGGGCCTGGCCGGGCACTCGGACGGTGACGTGCTGCTGCATGCTCTGGCGGATGCGCTGTTCGGCGCGGTTGCGGCAGGAGACATTGGAACATGGTTTCCTCCTTCCGACCCGAAATGGAAAGGCGCCGACTCCGCGATCTTTGTGGCGGAAGCCCTCCGGAAAGCAGGCGCTGCCGGATATTCGGTGGCAAATGTAGATTCAACGCTGATCCTTGCCGAACCCAGGATCGCTCCGCATGCGCCCCGCATCCGGCAACGAATCGCGGAGCTGCTCGCGATCGATGCCGCCGCGGTTGCCGTGAAAGCGAAAACCCCTGAGGGCATGGGCACCGAAAACGCCGCGATTGCCCACGTGGTGGTGCTACTGGAACGCAGGTGAATGGCTGAATAGCTCCTGACGTGGGTCCGGCCGCCCCCGGCCGAGCAGTGAGGATACCGACGTGGGTCCGGCCGCCCCCGGCCGGACAGGCGGCCTGAAAGGCCGCTCCGTTGTTGCCGTCACAGCTCTGCCGATGGTCACCTCAGGCGCGCTTCGCACGCCCAGTCCGGCCGAGGGCGGCCGGACCCACGTCATTCATGTCCGCATCTTAGCTGCCGGCAGCTCGTGCACCCGCGGGTTTGGCGGCAGCTTCAACGCAGTTGCCGCCGCGGCGCTTGGCGGCATACATGGCTGCGTCGGCAGCCTGCAGAAGGTCCTCGGGCGTGGCGCCGTGCAGTGGGAAGCTGGCAACACCGAAACTGGCGCTGATTCGGCCGGCGCGAAGCACGGCGCTGTCGAGAATTGCGGCCCGCAGGCGCCCGGAAATTCCCACCGCCTGCTCGAGTGCCGTTTCCGGCATCAGGATCACAAATTCGTCGCCGCCGTAGCGAGCCACCACGTTTGACTGGCGCGACTGTTGCTCCAGCAGGCGGCCAACCGTCACCAGGGCCTGGTCGCCTTCAATGTGTCCTGCCGAATCGTTGAGCTCCTTGAACCGGTCAAGATCGAGCATCACAATCGAGAACTGCCGGCCCGAGCGTGAGGTTCGTTTCCACTCCGCCTGCAGCGATTCCAGAAAATAACGCCTGGTCTTGGCTCCCGTAAGGCTGTCGGTTATGGCCTGCTGCTGCAGGCTTTGTAAGACGAAGACATTGTGCAGAGCAGCCGCGAGAATGGATGCCAGAGTCTGGAACAGCAGGATATCGGCCGGTCGAAAGGCGCGCTCGGCAATGCTCTCCGCATTCAGTATGCCGAGCAGCGTTTCGCCGTGAACCACCGGCAGGCAGATGACGGAGCGTGCGCGGCGAAGCAGCGCCCCCTGCCGCTCGCCTGAGCCCTGCGAGAGCTTCATGTCTCCCGATTGCGCCACCCCTCCCGCTATGCCTTCCCCAAACGCAATGCGGTGGCCCGTCAGGCTGGCGGAGGTGCCGGCTTCAATGCGCATTTCAATGTACTTTCGGCCGTAGCCCACCACTCCAATGCCCACGTGCTCGAACTTGAGATTGCGGTGCAACTCACGGCCGATTTCATCGAATATGGCAGCAGCGTTGCCGCCCGAAACCGAGATCTCCGAAATCCGGCAAAGGAACGCCAGCCGGCGGAGATTGCGCGACCTCATGCGGGCCAGGAGCAGAATCGCGGCGGCGGACACCACCAGCGCCAGAACACACAAGCCCGCCGCCGGCAGCGTGAAGCTGCCCGGTACCGCTCCGTGTGCCGCAATCGATGCATTCAATTTCCGCACCACCGGCCGGAGGGGGAGCCGTGCGCCGCACCAAAAACTCAGGGAATCAAGGGGAGCCCAGTGATGCTATTGTCGGCAGCCTTGCGCCGCCATGGCAACAGCTTTCTGCCCGGCATGCACCTGCGTAACAGCAAAGCGGTGACCCGGAACACTGGCCGGTTACCACGCGAGGGTGGGCCGCCATGGTCAGGAGTTCTCGAAGAACTGGGCCATGCGCCTGAACTTTTCGTAGCGCCGGCTCAGCAGCTCATCTGTCGAGAGTTGTGTGAGATGCTCAACCTGCTTCTGTAGCTCAGCATCCAGCAAGCGCGCGGCTTCGTCGTGGTCGTTTTGCGCGCCGCCTTCGGGTTCGGGAATCACGCCATCCACGCAGCCCAGTTTCTGCAGATCCTCGGCCGTAATCTTCATCGCCTCGGCCGCAAGGTCCTTTTTCCCGGCGTCACGCCACATGATGGCGGCGCAGCCCTCGGGAGAGATCACTGAATAGATGGCATTCTGCAGCATGAGAACCCGGTCGGCCACGGCGATGGCCAGCGCGCCCCCGGAACCGCCTTCGCCGATTACGGTAGCCACCACAGGAACCCGCAACCGCGCCATTTCCCGTAGATTTCGCGCAATGGCCTCTCCCTGCCCGCGTTCCTCCGCTCCCAGCCCCGGAAAGGCCCCCAGCGTATCGACAAAACTGAGCACCGGCTTGCCGAACTTCTCGGCGAGTTTCATGGCGCGGAGCGCCTTGCGATAGCCTTCCGGGTTGGGCATGCTCCAGTTGCGAGCCAGCTTCTCCTTCGTATCGCGCCCTTTCTGCTGGCCAATCACCATCACTTCATGCCCGTGGTAGTTGGCGATTCCGCATACCATGGCCTGATCATCGCCGAATGCGCGGTCGCCATGAACTTCGCTGAAGCCGCTGAAGAGCCGCTGAACGTAATCCAGCATGTAGGGCCGCTGGGGGTGCCGAGCGAGTTCGGTAATCCGCCAGGCGTGAGTGTGGGCCAGAATCTGTTTGCGAACACTCTCTAGCTGCTGCTGCAGGCTCTGGAGCTGCCGCCGGGCGTCCTGATTGCTGCCGGCCACCGATTGCAGCTCGCCAATCTGCCTTTCAATCTGCTGCAGCTCGCCTTCCGCCAGGCGGGCCGCGTCACCAGCTTCGCCGTTCGACTCATTCACCATTTGCCATGCCGCCTGCGCTTGCCGGCCCAGCAACTCCGTGGCAAAGCGCACGCCCGCAGCCACTGCCGCATCCGACGCCGGCTCTCGACGCTGCCGCGCGCGCATGGCTGAAAATCCTTCCAAAAATTCTGCCTTTTTGCCGCCCGGGCCGCCGGAACCCAGGCCCCCGGCTCATTCCACCACCCGCACGCTTCCTCTTCCGCAAAGGCTCTCCACCTGCGTGATGAAAGCGCGGTCCGGAGTCACAGTATATCGCCCTGGCTCCATGACCACCATGAAATCTCCGGTACGCTCCACATCCAGCAGCACTCTGGCCTCGCCGCGCCGCTGGTTGCAGAGTGAGTGCAGCGCATCCACGGTGGCCTCGGTGGCTCGATCGAGCTGGATACGGATGCGCAGTGAGCGGGGCAGCCTGGGGCGCGCTTCTTCCAGCGGCGTCAGGTCGGCCATCGTCAGCTTGGGATTCGCGCCTTCCTCAACGCGAACCCCCGCCTTCACCAGCACCGGGACCTCGATCTTCAGCTTTTCCTGAATGCGGCGGTAGGCTTCCGGAAACACCACCACCTCGGCAGTGCCGTGCATGTCCTCGAGGCGCGCCTGGGCATAGAGATCACCCTTCTTTGATTTCAGCACGCGCACGCCGCTCACCATCCCGCCAATATGGATGTATTCCTCTTTTGCAGTGCTCTGCCGCATGGCCGCAATGTCTTCCGTAGTGCGGGCGTCGAAATCGAGCAGCTTGTCGCGATATTTTTCCAGCGGATGGCCGGTAATGAAAAAGCCGAGCACTTCCTTCTCGCTTGCCAGCCGGGTGTGCTCATCCCAATCGGGCACGTCGGGCAGGCGATCGTTGCCGGGTGGCGGCCCGGCATCATCCTGGCCAAAGACTCCAAAAAGCCCGTGCTGGCCCATCTCGCTGGCGCGTTGCGCGCTCTGCCCCCGCTCCACCGCCCGGTCCAGAACCGCCATCAACTGCGCCCGGCGCCCCAGAGGATCCATGGCTCCAGCCTTGATCAGTGATTCGAGCACCCGCCGGTTCAGCAGGCGCAAATCCACCCGTTCACAGAAATCGAAGATACTGCGGAAGTTCCCCCCCTGTTTGCGCGCCGCCGCAATGGATTCGATGGCGTTGCGGCCCACGTTCTTAACCGCCGCCAGGCCAAACCGAATGGCGCTGGCGTGCGGCGTGAACGTGGCTTCGCTCACGTTGATTTCCGGCGGCTCCACGGCGATGCCCATCTCCCGGCATTCCTTGATGTACTTCACTACGGAATCGCTGTCGCCGGTGATCGAAGTGAGCAGCGCAGCCATGAACTCCACCGGGTAATGCGTTTTCAGGTAAGCCGTCTGGTACGCCAGCAGCGCATAAGCGGCCGAGTGCGCCTTAGGAAAACCGTAAGCGGCGAACTGTTCCATCAGGTCAAAGATCTTCTCGACCTTCCGCTGCGGATAGCCGCGCTCTACGGCTCCCTTGATAAACCGGTCGCGCTGCTTCGCCATCTCCTCGGGGATCTTCTTGCCCATGGCCCGCCGAAGCAGGTCAGCCTCTCCCATCGAATATCCGGCGAGCACGTTTGCCACCCGCATCACGTCTTCCTGGTAAACGATCACGCCGAGGGTCCCTTTCAGGATCTCCTCCAGTTCGGGCAGTTCATATTCCACCTTCCGCCGCCCCGCGCTCCGCTCGATAAAATCATCAATCATCCCGCCCTGGATCGGTCCGGGGCGGTACAGCGCATTCAGCGCCGTCAGGTCGTCAACCGTGTTTGGCTGGTAGCGGCGCAGCACGTCGCGCATGCCCGGCGACTCAAACTGGAACACCCCCGAGGTTAGGGCCTTGTGGAACACGGCTTCATAGGTTTCGCGGTCGTCCAGCGGAATTCGCCTGAGATCGAGCTTTTCCCCTCGAGTCTGCTCAATCAGCTTCAGCGCATCGTCCAGGATCGTAAGCGTGGTCAGGCCCAGGAAATCCATCTTGAGCAGGCCTATTTTGTTGATGGCGCCCATATCGAACGCGGTCACGATTTCATCATTCTTGGTGCGGTGCAGCGGCACCACCTCAATGAGCGGGCGGGGAGAAATAACCACCCCGGCGGCGTGGACCCCGGAATTGCGCACCAGCCCTTCCAGCTTCATCGCGGTATCGATGAGTTGCCGCACCTGCGGCTCATTCTCATAGGCCTGCTGCAGCGAGGGGGAATCGGTAAGCGCCTGCCGAAGCGAAATGTTCAGCGTAGCGGGCACCATCTTGCCGATGCGGTCAACGTCGGGGAACGGAATATCCATCGCCCGCCCAACATCCTTAATGGCGGCTTTGGCCGCCATGGTGCCGAAGGTGATGATTTGCGCAACATTGTCGCGCCCGTATTTCCTGGTTACGTAATCAATAACCTCGCCGCGCCGGTTCATGCAGAAATCCATGTCAATGTCGGGAAAATCGACGCGCTCGGGGTTGAGAAAACGCTCAAAAAACAGCTCGTTCTGCAGCGGGTCAATGTCCGTGATGCGCAGCGAATAGGAAACCAGCGAACCCGCCGCCGAACCGCGTCCCGGGCCGACCGGAATGCCCCGCTCGCGGGCAAAACTCACGAAGTCCCAGACAATCAGGAAATATCCGGAGTAGCGCATCTGCTGGATTACGCGGATCTCGCTCTCCAGCCGCTGTTCGTATTCCGTGATGGCGTGGCGCAGCTTTCCGGCCGCGGCCAGTTCGCGCAATTCCTCAGCCCGGCGGGCGTACCCCTGGCGGCACGCGTGTTCGAAATAACTGTCTGCGGTAAAGCCGGCCGGCACCGCAAATTCCGGGAACGGGTTGGCAATTTTTTCCAGCTTGAAATGGCAGCGCTCGGCAATTCCCAGGGTGCGCGAAAGCACGTCGCGCCGTTCCCCGAACACCCGTTCCATTTGCTCAGGGCTCTTGACGAAAAACTGATCGCTTTGGAACTTCAGCCGGTTGGTATCGTGAACGGTTTTGCCGGTCTGCACGCAAACCAGCACGTCGTGCGCCTGGGCATCCTCTTCGCACAGGTAGTGGCTGTCATTCGTCGCTACCAGCGGGATGCCGGTTTCCTGTTCCAGTCGCAGCAGCCCGGGGCGAATGCGGCGCTCCGCTTCCAGGCCCTGGTCCTGAATCTCGAGAAAGAAGTTTTGCTCCCCAAAGATGTCGCGAAACTGCGCGGCCGCGCTGAGCGCCTGCTCGTATTGCCCCTCCATCAGGCTCTCCGCCACTTCACCTTTCAGGCATCCCGATAGGCCAATGAGGCCCCTGGCGTGCTCGGCGAGAAACTTCTTGCTCACCCGCGGCTTGTAGTAGAAGCCTTTGAGCGAAGCCTCGGTCGTAATCCGGATCAGGTTGCGGTAGCCCTCCTCGTTTTCGGCGAGCACCAGCAGGTGGTTGTAGGAATCGCCTTCCGGAGGCGTGCGGGATATGTCGTGGTCTTCTTTCTTGCAGATATAGAGTTCACAACCCACAATGGGCCTTACGCCGCGCGTGGAGGCGGCACTGTATAAAGCCGCGGCGGCATACATATTGCCGTGGTCCGTAACCGCCACGGCCGGCATCTTCAGTTCGGCCACGCGCGAAACCAGTTTCTCCACGTCGCAAGCGCCGTCGAGCAGTGAATAGTCCGTGTGCAGGTGCAGGTGAACAAACTCGGCCATGCCGGAATCAGCCCCCGGTGAGATTGGCTGGTGCCTTCATTTTACTTGCACCGGCAGCGCGCCCGGGTTGTGGATAACACGGCTGAAATGAGGAAGGCGAGGCTCAGTTTGCGCTTCTGAATTGCGCCCGCTGCCGATTTCCGGCTATCCTCAACCTGCATTCGTGCCCAGCCAGCACACAAATGACGATTCAACCGCGCGCCTGCAGCACCTCAGGCGAATGCTGGTGCGCGCTTTGCGCGAGGTGGTCAACAGCGGCTCGCCACGCTCGGTGCACAGGCTGCGCACCACCTGCCGGCGCCTGGAAGCGCTGGCGCCGGCCGGCGAGGATGCCCCCGGGACAAAAATCCGCCGTCGCCTGCGAAAATTGCGCAGCAAGTCCAACCGCCTGCGCGATCTCGATGTGCACATCGAAACCTTGCAACGCCTGCAGGCCGATTCCGTTGCGGAAGAGAAGAACCGCCTGATGGGGCGTTTGCTTCAATTGAGAACGCGGCAGCATCAGCGGCTTTGCGAATACGTGCTGGCCAGGCACCGCAAGTTGCGAAAGCATCTGCGGCGGTTCTCGGCCGCCACGCCTGCCCGCGCACAGCCCGAAGCCGCCAACCTTGCGCTGGCACTCGAAATTTTTGCTGAAATTTCCCGCACGGCAGGCGGAAGCGGCCCTGAGGACCTGCACCGGTTCCGCATTGGCTGCAAGCGCGCTCGTTACGTAGCTGAAATGGCTCGCGAAAGTGAGGCAGCAAGGGGTTTGGTCGCGGAATTAAAGCGCCTGCAGGACGCCTTGGGGGATTGGCACGATTGGGATCTGTTGCGGCACACAGCACAAGCTATCCTGGGCGTTCAGGATTCTCCCCTGCTCTCGGCCCTGGCCCTGGAAAGCGAAGCGAGGCTGGCCAGGGGCCTCGCAATTCGGCAGGAGGTAACCTCAAGGCTGCTGGCCGCTCCTGCTGCGGCTTCGGCCCGCAAGCCTCCGGCCGGAGTCCGTGCGGTCCGCGCACACGCGTCGTAGCTCCCATGGGGGCCTCGCATCGGTCGCG
Source organism: Acidobacteriota bacterium (assembly GCA_019236695.1). Taxonomy (GTDB): domain Bacteria; phylum Acidobacteriota; class Terriglobia; order Terriglobales; family Acidobacteriaceae; genus JAFAIN01. Next base: position 9,541 of record JAFAIN010000023.1, read on the forward strand.
CATTTCATGTCTGAACTCAGAGCCATCCCATGCCCGTTTTCGCTGCCGTCGATGTAGGATCGAACTCCGTTCGACTGAAGATTGCCCGCCTGGTGCGGAACCGCCTGGAAGTGCTGCACGAGGATCGCGAAGTCACGCGCCTGGGAGAGGCGGTGTTTCGCTCCGGCGCGCTCTCACCCAAGGCTATGGAGCACACCATCCGCGTGCTGAGGCGGTTTCACCGCACGGCGCAGGCAATGGGGGTGAACCGTGTTCGGGTGGCCGCCACCAGCGCCGCGCGCGATGCGCGCAACGCCTCCGTATTTCGCGAATGGGTGCGCTCAGCCACCGGATGGGAACTGGAAGTGATTTCGGGCCTGGAAGAAGGGCGCCTCATCCACCTCGGTGTTCTTTCGGGAACCAAGGTGCGCAGCCGCTCGCTTCTGCTGATTGATCTTGGGGGCGGCAGTTGTGAACTCACGCGCTCCGAGGATGGCCACATCATCAACATGGTGAGCCTGCCTTTGGGCGCAGTTCGCCTTACCCAGGAGTTCCTGCCTCACGATCCACCCAAGGCGAAGGAGTTGGCCCGGCTCCGCGAGTTCATCGCCGAGGAAATACGCCGCGTGGAACACCGCCTCGACGGCAGGGCCAATGAAACCACCATCGTGACCTCCGGAACGGCGGCAGCATTGGCTGCGGTCTACCAGTCGAGAAACCCGCGGGCGCGCACGCTTCCGGCTGCGGCTGTGGCCCGGGTGGCGGCAAAACTGGCCCGCATGCCGCTGCGGCGGAGGCAGGCCATGCAGGGGATTGGCGTGCGGCGCGCCGAAATCATCGTGGCGGGCGCCACAGTTTTCGCCTCGCTGGCTACTCTTTTGCGTGTGCCCAGCCTGCGTTACTCGCCTTTGGGGCTGCGCGACGGCATCCTGGCGCAAATGGCGGCCGATTACGCCCACAACCAGGGATTCCGCGAGCACATTACACGCCAGCGCGAAGATTCCATCGTGGCGCTTTGCCGCCGTTATGGTGTCGATATTCGGCACGCTACGCGGGTTCGACAACTGGTTGAGAGCCTGTTTCATGCGCTGCGCCGCGTTCATGGCCTGGCGCCGGAGTACCGCGAGTGGCTGTCGGCGGCCGCCATGCTGCATGAGGTGGGCGCTTATGTGAACCGCGCCGGGCGCTTTCGCCATGGCTACTACATCATTTCGCACTCCGAAATCTTCGGCTACACCCCGGAGCAGCGGCACATCATCGCTGCACTGGCCCGCTACATGGGAGGAACCCTTCCCGCGCCGGAGGACCGCGCCGTTCGCCTGGCGCCCGCGGCCGAGCGCCCGTGCATTCCGCGGGCAGTGGCGCTGCTTCGCCTGGCCAGCGCGCTGGATCAGTCGCGCCGCGGAAACATTACCGGCGTATCGGCGCGGATTTCAGCCGCGGCAGTGCACTTGCGTGTTCTTACGCGCCGTTCGGCAGAGTTGGAAATGTGGGCCCTGGCCAAGGAAAGCGCGTTCTTTAAGACCGCCATGGGCGTGGCGATTGAGGTGATGCCGGGCTGACCTCATCTGAGCCGCCCGGCTTTGGCTTCTGCCGGTAGAATTGTCACTATCATGACTGCGGCCCGGAGTTTCATCTTTCTCCTCGCTGCGCTGGTTCTGGCGCTGCCTGCGCGTTCCCGGCAGCAGGCCGCCGCGCCTGCCCAGGCGCCTGCAGAAGACGAGAACTCGCGGCGTGCCCGCAAGATCATTGATCAGGCCATCCAGGCGCTCGGCGGCGAGGCTTACCTCAACATCCAGGATTACGAATACGAAGCCCGTTCCTTTGGCTTTTCCCACGGCAAATCCGGCATCGGCGCGCCCGTGTGGGGATTCTGGAAGTGGCCCGACAAGGATCGCGCGGAATTCACCAAGCAGCGCGACGTAATCCGCATTTACAACGCCGAATCCGGATGGGAGGTCACCTACAAAGGCACCGCTCCGCTCCCTCCCCCGGCGCTTGCCGATTTCAAGCTGCGCCGCGAATACTCGCTGCCGCACATTCTGCGGCTTTGGCTCCAGAGCCCTGGCGTGGCGCTTTTCTATGCCGGAACCGCGGTCGCCGAGCAGAAGCCCGCCGAGCACGTCACCATCTACAACGGCCCGGAGTCGGCCGACCTGTTTCTGGACCTTGACACTCACCTCCCCATCAAGAAAGCCTTCACGCATCGTGATCCCGAGTTTCACGACAAGGACGTGGAGGAGGACGTGTGGGGAAATTACCGGATGGTGCAGGGCGTCAACACTCCCTTTGACGTTGTATCCCGGCACAACGGTGAAATCATCGCGCAGCGATTCATCAGCAGGATTACGTACAACAAAGGCCTGCCCGATTCGCTGTTCACACCCAGGAACCCGGTTCCCATGCTGCCGCCAACAAAGCAGTAAAACAGGTTCAGATCGACGTCACATGTCAGGGAATCACCAGTCGGCCGGAAGCCTCGGCCGTCGCGGCTGCCTGCGGGTTTTGGGCAACGGTTTCGCGCAGGAAATCGAGAAAAGCGCGTGATCGGGGCCGCCCGGAACTGCGCGAGTGCGAGAGTCGCAACAGGAACACGATGGCTCTCAAGGTATCGCTGTTCCGCAAGCTGGTATAGCCGAGGTGTTTGCTTTCCGCTTGTTCAAACGCGGTGATTTCGCGGCGCAGCGCCGCCGTAAGTGACTGCCGCACCGGATTGGCGTTTGCGGGTTCGTAGTGCAGGCCGGAACCGGCAAGGTGCTGGTAAGTTGTAGCCAGATCCGAAAGCGCGGCAAAGATGTCGGGATCGCGCAACCCGGAATTGCTGCCGGCCGACTCACTGATTACCGAGGCCAGCCCCGTGATGAACTCCAGGCGTTCGGCGATGAATTGTTCGCTGATCTCGATTGCAGGGAACAGGGCAGCGCGGTCCTTCTCCGTAATCTCGCGCCCGGGTTCGTTGCGGCGCGCCTGGCGCAGGTAGCCGCAATCGGAAGGGCAATCGATTGAGACTTCGCGCTCCGCGCCGCAGCAGGCGGCGCAAATGCGGTTATGCAGCGCCGGGCAGAATCGCTGCTCCCTGCGAACGTGGCAAATGGCGCAAGCCATGCCTCCATTATGCCGGAGGCGCAGCGAAAACCCGCGGTTTTCCACTGCTTTTTTGCGCCACCACCATCAAAACCCGCATGAAATCTGGCTCAAACGCTTCTCAAGCGCCGCTCCCGTGTTATACACTCCGCTCTGAGCACAAAATAAGCTCTACCTTTTGAAGGAGGATTCATGGCGTCAAGCATGACCAAGACCCAACTTGTCCGCGCGATGGCGGAGAAAGTTGGCATCAACAACAAGCAATCGGCGGCTTACCTGGAGACCCTGGCCGAAACGGCCATCAAGGAAACCAAGAAGGGCGGCGTGTTCGTTCTGCCCGGCCTTGGCCGCCTGAAGAAGGTCCAGCGCAAGGCGCGCATGGGCCGTAACCCGCAAACCGGCGAGCCCATCAAAATCGCGGCCAAGACCACCGCAAAGTTCTATCTTGCCAAGGTCGTAAAAGATTCCATCGCTCCCAAGAAGTAGGCCGGCTCCAAAACTTCATTTCGGGCACGGAGAACAGAAGGACTTACCCCGATGTTCTCCGTTCCCCACGAAGTGTGTCAGTCAGAGCGCCCGCGGCAGAGAAGCCGCCGGTGTACGAGCAGAAACTGCCTGGCCCATGCTGGTTCCAATCGTTCAGCAAAAAAATCACTGTCATCCTGAGCCCGCCACGGCGGGCGAAGGACCCCCACAGTGCTTACACCGCGACATCGCACGCAGATCCAACCGCCGCGCCCCGCCCCTACACCCCGGTGTTCGATTCGCCGTC
>JAFAIN010000049.1 GCA_019236695.1 Acidobacteriota bacterium
GCCATCGTGGAAGCGAAACCGGCGTCCGGCACGGTGGAAAAGACGCGAGGTGGAAAAGTCAAAAAACGGACTTTCCCACCTCGCTTGGAAATCCCGCCTACATCGCGGGATTCCCACTTTCCCACCGCGACGGCGGCTGCTATCTAAACGAACCGGACATTTCAGTTGCTATAAAAACCGGACATTTTCACTTGCTAAGAACAGAGTCTACATCATGAATGCAGCCCGAGCAGTTTCGAGTTTCTGGCAGCGTTTCGAGTTGGTGGGAAGCTCAGCTCCGGGTCTTCGTGTATGATTCTCGCCTGCACGTATATGTTTCAGCGTTTCGCACGCCTCTCTCCACGCTGCTCCGCACCATGCGGCTTCACCTGACGCTAGCCCACTCCTGAAGGGCCGGTTCGGTCATTTCGACTGTAAGAACCCACCATTGGAGACGTGTATGCGGAGAATGCTTGCAGTTCTGCTGCTGCTGCTTTCCGGCTGCGCCTTTGGGCAGCAAAGCCGGCACTTCACTTTTCACTACGCGTTCAGCGTTCGCGGGATCAAGCCCGGGCAGAAAGTCGAGATCTGGTTTCCCGAGGCGCACAGCGATGACTTTCAGGATGTGAAGATTGCCTCCATTACGAGCGCCCTGCCTTTGAAGCAGACGCGCGAGACAAAACACGGCAACCGGGTGTATTACGCGCACGCGCAGAAAGCCGCGGCCGGCGAATATCGCTTTGACGTAGCGTATGACGTTGTGCGCCAGGAGCGGATTGGGTTGGCGCATGACGGCTTGCAGCCGCACCTGCTTAAGGCATCGCTGCGCGAGCTCCATCAGTACCTGGGGGCCGACAGGCTGGTGCCGGTGACCGGCAGGCTCGCGGGCATGGCGGTTCCGATTGTGCAGGGAAAGAACGGCACCATGGAGAAAGCGCGCGCGCTCTACGATTACGTATTCAGCACGATGCGCTACGACAAAACGGGCACGGGCTGGGGGCGTGGCGACGCCGAGTGGGCCTGCGATTCGAAGCGCGGCAACTGCACGGATTTTCATTCCGTATTCATTTCCATGGCGCGCTCCCAGGGCATTCCGTCGCGGTTTGCCATCGGCTTTCCGCTGCCGGCCGCCAGGGATGCAGGCGAGATACCCGGTTACCACTGCTGGGCCGAGTTCTACGATCCGCAGAATGGCTGGGTGCCAATTGACATTTCGGAAGCCTGGAAAGCCCCCGCCCGCAAGGACTACTACTTCGGCGATTATGACGCCAATCGCGTGCAGTTTGCGATGGGGCGCGACCTCGTGCTGGCGCCGAAGCAGGCAGGCGAGCCGCTCAATTATTTTGTCTATCCGTATGTGGAAGTTGACGGAAAGAAATGGGAGAACGTGGTTAATGCGTTTTCGTTTGCCGATGTGAAGGCCGGCGACCGCACTGCGCCGGCTGGACGATGAGCGGCGCTGTGGTTGCGCGTTTCAGTTGCGGGAGCAATCCTTGCGCCCAGTGTCGGCGATGCTGGCAATCAGCCAACGGCCGTCAACGCGGACAAGATTGAACAAGTCGGTTCCGCAATGATCCACCTTGCCGTCTACGAGGAACTCGAAGGGAGCCCATACCACAGCCAGATCGTGGTCGGTCCGCACCAGCGGATCATGAATCCGCTCCTCGATCCGAGTGGTTCCCGGCCTTCCCATTCGTTCTGCGAAGGCCTCAAAGGTCATCTGCACAGGTTTTCCGTCGCGCATCAGCACCATCGTTCCACCGTTGAGCACCGTCTTTGTAATTGCCGCCGCGTCGCGTTTGGCCATGCCGTCAAAAAGTGCCGCTACGGGCGCCAAAACCGCCGGTTCCTGTGCCGGCTGCAGGTATGCCAGGGAACCGGCCGCGCTTGCGGCCGCAAGTATGGGAAACCAGAACCAAGCGCGAAAGCTTTTCATAATCCAGGATTCTACGGGTATCCGAGCTCCTTCGGCTTGCGCCTCAGGATTTCGTCTCGCGGTCCCGCTGCGGTGCTCGACGTAAGTTGCGACGTGTGTCTTGCCGAGCCTATCGCGATAACCAGGGCACCCGATGTCCTATAAGCAGTGCGATGCGGCCGGCGATGACGAAAGATACAGCCGCGGCGAACCGGACCCAGCCCCGAAGCTTGAGCCCGAAAAATTTCCGCGCGAAAGTTGCCGCCAGAGGGCAGGCGGATATTCCCGAGAAGAGAATGAACCATCCATTGGTGAGCGGCAGCGGCCCGCCGGTCACCATAAGGTATAGTCCGCCGCCAATGCCAAACAGTGCCCAGACCCAGCCAGCCACCCATCCCAGGGCTGCAAGCCACTTCTTCCGGGCGGCTTTTGGAGGTTGGGCCTCACCGCCTCCGCGGGCAGGGTCAGTAATCCCCATGGGTTTACACAGGATATCAACGCAGTGTTCCTATCCTGGTCGCTTTTAGGGTGCGGGTTGCGACCGTCGTGCGTGAGGAGCCTTCAGCGCGATTTTCCAGACCTCGGCCGCATGGCCAGGGCGGAAGCTGGTTTCATCTTCCCCGACGCGGTCCCAGCCACTGTTCACGATGAAATAGAAGAACCCGCCGGCGATAACCCCGTGAGTCGGCTCGCCCAGCCCCGGCCAGTTGACCTCCATCGGTTCGAACCGCTCTACCACCATCGGGCTGCGAAGTTGAAAGCGAACAATGCGCTCAGGTGAGGTGCCGTTCTGCACCGCAATGAGGCCCTCAGGAGTCCAGTACAGCCCATCGATACCGTCGAGCGCGCTTGGAGCGGAAGCCTTGAGCCACTGGATGTTTCCGGTTGCGAGATCGATAGCGGCGATGCCTTCATCGTAATCAGCCACGTAGAGAATGGATTCTGAATCATTCAATGCGGGAGTCTGAGGAGAAACGAAGACACCCGGGGGCACGAGCGCTTCGAGCCGGTCACGATCGTGCCTGACAACGTAGACATCGCCCGAGGCGCCATCGGAAATGTAGGCATCGCCATTACGTGACACCGTCATGTCGCCCAAGGCGTGGTCTTTGCCATCCTCAGGCTCGTAGCGCTTGAGGAGCCGAAAGTTGTCGAGACCGAATTTCATTAGCGCAGAATGGCCCTTGCGCTCCGGACGCAAGCCTTCCTGCATCGGCATACCGGAGGTGGTGGCCCACAAGACTTTGCGCGCCGCGTCAACGTGGATGGCCAGCATTCCATCGAGTTCGTTCTCAGGTGATGACACAACAGCGTCACGGCAGCCGCCCTTCGAATCACAGCTAACGATCTTCTTTTTGCGGACGCTGGTCAGCAGGAAGCGGCCTGCGTGAGGATCAAAGGCGATGTCTTCCGTCAGCAGGTCCGGATCGGGAAGTACAAACACCTGCGCGCCAGTCTTGACGGGCGCCAGGTTGCGGGAAAGCTGAGGCGCCTTCTCAATCAAACCGGCTGCGGCCATCGCTTTGTAGATGGGGCCATCCTGGTTCAGTGCGACGCCCATGGCCGCATAGGTCTTCAAGTCTCGCAACGCGGACGCGTTGTCGCCCGCGCGCACTTCGGCCCAGGCCAGGTTTCGCAGCGCCCGGGCATTCTCAGGGAAGTCGGCGTGCAACTTCGAGAACGCCTCCACCCTCACGCGGTCGTCGTTTCCGTTGGCGGCGTCGGCCGCTACTTTCGCTTCCCCGCGCCATTGCGTGCCGCGGAGTTGCGGAGCAGAAGCAGGCTGCTGGGCCGATACTGTAATCAGGCCCAACAGAGGCATGAGGCTGGTGATGCGCACGAGCGCTCCCTGTTGCAGGGGTTGTGAATGTGGTGGGACCGGGACCCACCCTCCCGGGGCGTTTTATCCCTAACATTTGTAACATTCCGCGTGGTTATTGATCGAAACGCAGTTTTTTACAGCGTAACAACTGAGGTCTTCTTCTATTCATATCGCAAGGCTTCCATTGGACTGACTGAGGCGGCTTTACGCGAAGGCAGGAACGCGAGCGCCAGGTTGACGAATCCGGCGGCGCCGAGAGCTATCCAGGCCGTGTCACGATCGAAGACGAACGGCAGTCCTGCCATTCTCCTGATGAAATCGGTCAGGGGGAGGGAGATGACAAGTCCCAGCAAGGCACCCGCAGAAGCCAGTGCCGAAATCTCGACCGCGCACTGAAAAAAGATGTCGCCGCGGGTCGCACCCAGCGCCCGGCGGGTGCCGAACTCGCGAGTGCGCTCCTTCACTGCGATCCAGGTGATGGCCACAATTCCCAACCCCGAAACGCCGAGCGTGGTGGCAGCGATCCACCGCAAGAAAAAGCCGAGCCTGGCGGACGCGGCCTGCTGCGCATCCAGCAGGCTTTTCTGGTTCTGCACCGCGAAATCCTCCGGCTGACTCGGCTGTATGTGGTGAAGCTGGCGCAGCAGGTTTCGCGCCTGGAGGGCCGCCTCATCCATATGGTTGAGAGCAGCGATCTCCAAGATGATTCCAGAGAAGTGGTCAACGTTCATCAGGCGGCGCATGGCCGTGGTCAAGGGGACGTAGACTTCATTATCTTCATTGCTGACGTCAAGTCCCTGCCCCCGCTCCGCCAGTACGCCAATAACAGTGAAAGGCACCCGATTAATAAGGATGCGGCGGCCGACTGGGAGCACGGGCCCAAACAGTTCTGTTGCCACAGTGTGTCCCAACAGCACCACGCGAGCCGAGGCGCGCTCGTCGGCAGCTCCAAATACCTCACCGGTGGCGAGTGGCCAATCCTTGATAGCGAAGTAGTCTGGCTCGCAGCCCACGACCGGGGCATTCTTGGAAAGGTCACTCACCTTCATCCAAAAGCTTTGGGTAACCAGCGCGGAAGAACGGAGGCGCGACGGCAGTTGCTTCTGGATCGCCACATAGTCGCGTTCAACGAGGGTATTCACCGCGGCGCCAGTTCGCGCCCGGCCGGCGACTACACGGCTCTGAGCAGGGGTAATGATGAGCACATTGGTGCCCAAGCGGCGAATCTGGTCAAGAATCTGCCTGGCCCCGCCCGCCCCATAGTTGCTGGGACAAATTACGCCCGCGACGCCGAGCGCGGCGCTGAGCATGAGCAGCAGCGAGCGCAACCGGTAGCGGAGGAGCAGCCGCAAGGCGCGAATTGTGATCTGCCATTGCCGCATGGCCGGTGATGAGTTGCCAGTTGCCAGATGCCGGCGATGAGCACTCCGCGCGATTGGTCAGGACCGCAGCGCCTGGGCTGGATCAACTCGCGATGCTTTCCATGCCGGATAGCCGCCGAATGCCAGCCCGATGGCCAGCGAAAGCAGGAGCGAGACACCGAGCGGCTGCCAAACGAAAACGGGTGGCAGCTTCTGCAGACGAGTGGCAGCCTCCAGGCCACCCCAACCGATTATGACGCCCAGCAGGCCGCCCGACAGTGACACGAACGCCGCCTCGAGAGTGAACTGCATTACGATATCGCCCCGCGACGCCCCGGCGGCCCTGCGAATGCCAATTTCGCTACGGCGCTCTGAAACCGCGATGGACATCAGGCTCATGATCACGATGCCCCCAACCATCAACGCCATGACAGCGACGCCAGTCAGGATCTTTTCCAGGGTTCCGCTCGCCTGGGTAACGCGCGCCATCACGGCCGCCGGGTTTGTCACAGCGAAATCATCGAGCGCGGGTGGCCGTATATGGTGGCGCTCGCGCAGCAGCGCCGTCACCGCGGCGACGGCGTCCTCGCTCCGGCTGGGGTCTTTCAACTGCGCGATCAGCATGGTGACGTAATCGCGATTAAACAGCCGCCGCGACGCCGTGTTCACCGGGATGAGCGCAAGATTATCGAGGCTGCCGCCGGCCGGCCCGGCGCCACGCCCATGGAGCACGCCAATCACCTGGAAGGGGACTTCGGCAATGCGGATGGTTTTGCCCAGCGGCTCATCATCATCGGGAAAGAGCGACTTCCGCAGCTCAGGGCCGATTACGGCGACCCGCGCCAGCGATTGATCCTGCTCCTCGCTGAAGAACGCGCCCTGTTCAACCTCGTCAGAGCGCAGTGACAGCCAGTTGGCGCTCACGCCGAACACTGCGGGTGAAGCGGCGCGATCGCGGTACTTGACGTCAATATCGAAGGCGCTCTGCATTTCAGCGACAGCTTTGATCTCCGGGAGGTTGGTTGCAATGGCCCTTGCATCATCAAAGCGCAGGGTTGGCGGCACATTGACCAGCGTGGGCATGCCACGGCTGCGGCCGCCGCCGGGACGGACCATGATGGTGTCGAAGGTGCCAATCATGTTCTTGAAGCGCCGCATGGTTTCGCGCTTTGTAGCCTCGCCGATCGACGCCAGCGCGGCGAGTGAGGCAATGCCGGCCACGATTCCCGCCATCATGAGCGAGGTTCGCAGCGGGTAGCGCCGCATGCTGCGCGCCGCCTGGGTTGCCAGTTTGCCCGGGTTCATCGCGAGCCTCCCATTGCCGGCCCGGATGTGAATGCGGCCCGGTCCGAAGCGATGCGACCATCGGCCAGGAGCAGCTCGCGCGAGGCGTACGAGGCAACGGCATCATCGTGCGTGACCAGCAGGATGGTCCGGCCCTCGCGGTTGAGGTCTTGCAGCAACCGCATGACGTCGCGTCCGGCCGCAGCATCAAGATTACCGGTAGGCTCATCAGCGAGAATCAGCGCCGGATCGTTGATCAGCGCACGCGCCACGGCTACTCGCTGCTGCTCACCCCCGGAAAGCTCGGCGGCAAAATGGGAAGCGCGGCCACCCAGCCCGACGCGATCCAGTGCCCGAAGCGCGCGCCGCCGGTCGACACGGCCATCGCGGTAGACCATGGGGATTTCCACGTTCTCAAGCGCAGTGGTGCGCGGCAGCAGGTTGAATGATTGGAAGATAAACCCGATCTTCCGGTTGCGAATGGCGGAAAGCTGCCGGTCGGAGCACTGCGAGACATTGTCGCACTCAAGCCGGTAAGTTCCCGAGGTGGGGCGATCGAGGCAGCCCAGGATGTTCAGCAGGGTTGACTTGCCGGAGCCCGAAGCGCCGCGCACGCATGCGAACTCTCCCGGCAAAACCCGAAAGCTGACACCGCGCAGGGCTTCGATGATTTCCTGGCCCCGAGGATAGAGCCTGGTAACGTTCTCCATTTCAATCATGCCGGTTCACTCACGAGGGTCCGCAGGTTTTGGCTGCTCCGGAGGCAAGAGCAGAACCACGTCGTCCTGCGAAATCCCTTTTCTGATTTCCACCATTCCCGCTTCTTTAGGCCCAGGAACTACAGAGCGGCGTTCAGGGCCGGCGGGCCCGCGAACCAAAACATATGTCTGTTCCCCGTCGCGGCGCAGGGCATCAGCCGGCAGCACCAACGACTCGTGCTGCGCCGTCTGGATGGCGACATTGGCGGTCATGTCGGGTTTCAGCAGCCTGGCATCGCGCCGGATGCCGGCGTTCACTTCGTAGTTCACTACGCCGGAAACAATCGTGGCCTTCGGGGCAATGCTCTCGACCGCTCCGAAGAAGTCCTGCGCGGGATAGGAATCCACCGTGAAGCGCACCGGGTTTCCGCGCCGCACGGCGGCAATATCGGTTTCATCCACCATGGCGACGAGTTGCAGAGCGTTATCGCCGATGATGGTGACGAAGGTTGGCGCAGTGAAGGAGGCCGCAACGGTTTCGCCTTCCTGGGTGGATACTGAGGCAATGGTCCCGCTGATGGGCGCGCGAATTGAGACGTAGCCCAGGTCAACCTTCACGAGATCGCGGTCACGCAGCGATTTCTCATACTTTGCCGCGGCTTCCTGAAATGCGAGCTGCAGGTCCTGCTGCTGCTGCACCGGTATGAGGCCCTGGGCCGCAAGCTCCTGTGCGCGCGCGGCATTCACCTGCGCGCGTTGCATGCCGGCGCGGTCGAGTTCGGCTTGAGCTTCAGCCTGCGCCAGCCGCGCGCGAACCGGGGCATCATCAATTTCAGCGATAATGGCGCCCGCAGCCACATGCGAGCCGACCGTGACATTCAGCTTCTTCACGATTCCGGAGAGCTGGGAACCAACCCGCACTTCCGCGCCGACCCGCAGGCGCACGGTTCCGGTGGCATTCACGGTGGCCGGAACCATGCGCCGCTCGGGACGTACGGTGCGCGGCTCCGCCATGGATGAGCGGCGCTCATTGCTGCGCACCACATAAAAACCGGTGGCAGCTCCCACCGCCGCAAGCAGCAGGATCGCAATGGCCGAGCGGCGCATCGCTACTTCCGGTCGAACACCATGACGACGGTGTTGGGGCCGCGCACAGACTCGATCGTCATCGTTTTGCCGTCAGGCGACAGCGAACGTGTTTCCGTCCGAACTACTTTCGGCGCTCCCGCAACCGCGCTCTGGCTTGTCCAGGTGGTGATCAGTTTGGCGCCATCCCATTTTGAAATGTTCTCGCTGGGCCCCCCCATGGGCGATTCATTGGTAACCGGCTTTCCCGTCAGGTCGAAGTGGGTCTTGCTGTCATCGTCGCGACCCTCGTAGTTGACGCGGGTGGTGATGTCCAGCGTCGTATCGGATTGCTCGATGCTCTGGGTCATTTGCATCCGGGCCATCATGCCGATGTTCTTGCTCTTCTCTGGATTCAGTTGCCAGCCCCCGGAAAAATCCGCCCGCTGGGCGGCAAACGCAACCACAGCCAGCATGCAGATGGTTGCGATTGTGAGTTGAATCTTCATGCGCTCTCCTGTTCCGCCGGCCGGGAAAATCGACGGTGAATTCAAGCCGGCAAGCACAAGTGTGAAGCCTGTACCCACGTACCGAGTCAAGGGGTTTTTACCGGGTTGGAATAGAAATTTCTTCCTTGCGCCGAGCCTACATTCACGAAGTTCAGGTTATCGCCCTGCCGGCTGATGTGGCGCGATTCAAGACCTGGTTCGAGAAAGGCTGCGGGGCGGCCGGCGCGAGGTTGCCGCGCCATCAGATTGCGCCACCGGGCAGGTGATCAGGGCTGATTGTTCCAGGTGGCGCACCAGCGCTTCGAGCTGCTTCTTCATTTCCTTCAATACGCCGATTTTGGCATTCACCTGCGCCAGCCGCTCACGGCCAAGCCGGATGATCTCTCTCACCTCGGCGGGCCTGTGCCGCATGGGCTGCGGCATATTCTCAAGCGCCGCATGCAGTTCAAGGAGCTGCCGGATTTCGGCCAGGGTGAAGCCGATCTCGTGGTTGCGTCGAATGAACATGACCCGGTCAAGATCGCGGGGCTGGTAATCGCGGTAGCCGGAGGAGGTGCGCGCCGGCTGAGGCAGCAATTTTTCTCGCTCGTAGAACCGGATGGTCTGGATGTTTACGCCTGCCTCGCGCGCCAGTTCGCCAATATGCATGAGAGGATCCTAAACCCTATAGTGGGGTATAGGGTCAAGATCTTCGGCGCCGGAAATTGGGGCTGCACTGAGGCGCAAGCCGAAGGACCTCGATACCCAGATCTGTGATTTTATTGGTGCCGGCGGTAGGACTCGAACTTGAGCCGTTTTCGCGGCGTGAGCGAAGCGGGAGCCGCGAGGCGAAATCCTGAGGCGTAAGCCGAAGGACCTCGATACCCAGATCTGTGATTTTATTGGTGGCGGCGGTAGGACTCGAACCTACGACCTACGGATTATGAGACCGTCGCTCTAACCACCTGAGCTACACCGCCAATTCGCGAACCGCATCGGAAACAGAATGCAGGAAGGAGGCAGCCAGGGCTGCAATCAGCAGAACACTTTGATTTTAGGTGCCAATGGAAAGGAGTGTCAACGTTCGGCGCCCCGCATTTCAGGGTTTGGAGGCCTGGGCCCTGGCCGCGCTCTCCACATCTTTGCGTAACTCTTCCACCAGCGGCAGGGGCACTCTGCCCTGCACGTCTTCCAGGCCGTGGGCCATCGTCTTTCGCCAGATTGGCGGGGAGTCGGTACCCAGCCGCGCGTCATAAATTGAGATCATGTCATCCGGCGCGTTTCCCGCCTCTGTGCCTACCCTGATTCCGCCCGTCGGAACCGGGAAGGGCCCGGCCTGGCCTGGCATCCGGCCCACAGGTCCTGGCTCCGCCGGCCCGTTTGGCGACACAACAGCGGAGCCGTAGCGGCCCTTGCGCACCACAATGATCAGGTCGGGTTCGCCGGCCGCGCCTTCATACGTTACGTGGAATCGTCCCCACTTCTTGAGCGCGTTCTGGACAGCGAAAACTGCTTCGCGATCCTCCGGATAGGTCCTCGGGTTGATATCGCTGCCGGTGGCCGAAACTACTCGAACAAACTGCGCGCTCAACAACCTGGGATCCACGGGAGGGGTTTTCTTTGATTTGGCAGGAACAAACGGCGCCAGAAACAGGAACGCCCACGCAACCAGAACGACCGTTCGCTTCGGCATGAGTTCCCCCCGAAACACTCAAACACTCTATCGCGATACTTGTTGCCCGGCGACTCAGGTTTTCGCTCGCCGTGAACACCGGATCGTGGCGCTCAAGGCCGGTGAGGACGTTTCGCCTTTGGGCGCGCTTCGCGCGCCCTGTCCGGCCGGGGGCGGCCGGACCCACGTCATTTCCTCGCCGGGCAAGAATACTTGCCGCTCTATAATCACCGCCCATGACCCGAAAACTTGTTCTTGCCGTTGCGCTCCTGGCTGCCGGCACTGTGGTATGGGGCCAGGGCGCCGCAGGCGCGCAGCAGTTTGCCTCGCTCGGCGACCTCAAACTTCACAGCGGCCAGGTGCTGCGCGACTGCCGCGTGGGATACCGCGCCTACGGCACGCTGAACCGCGACCGCAGCAACGCGGTCGTGCTGGTCACCTGGTTTGGCGGAACTTCGGAGTCGCTGGCCAGGGGCTATGTCGGCTCTGATAAAGCTTTCGATCCCGCGCGTTTCTTCATCGTGGTGATGGATGCGCTGGGCGGCGGTGTTTCGTCTTCGCCTTCCAACAGCACGGCCCAGCCGCGGCGCCAGTTCCCCGCCATCGCCATCGCCGACATGGTTGAAGCGGAGCATCGCGCGCTCGTTGGCGAGCTTCGCCTGGCGCATGTCCATGCCGTCGCCGGCGCATCCATGGGAGGCATGCAGACCTTCCAGTGGATGGTGCAATATCCCGGCTTCATGGATGTGGCGATCCCGATTGTCGGCACGCCGCGCCAGACTTCTTATGACCTGCTGCTGTGGACCACGGAAGCGCATGCCATTGAAGACGATCCCGGCTACCGCGGCGGCGTGCACGTGCTTCCCGCGCTCATCAGCGAGATTCACGGCCTGGCGCTGTACACGCCGCAGTACCGCGTGAGCCATACCGCGCCCGGCCAGTTCGCGGCGTTCCTCGAGGAAACCGACCGCAGCCAGCGCAATGACGCCGACGACTGGCTCTGCCAGCTCCACGCCATGATGGCGCTCGATGTTGCGCGCGACTTTGCAGGCAGCATGGAACGTGCCGCCGCCGGGGTGGAAGCGCAGGTGCTGGTCATCGCCGCGCTGCAGGATCACATGGTAAACCCCACGCCCGCCCTTGACTTTGCCCGCCTGATTCATGCGCGCGTGCTGGAGTTGAACTCCGAGTGCGGCCACATTGCCGCCGGCTGTGAAATGGATAAAGTGATCGCGGCGGTGCGGGAAGCGCTGGGGGAGCGGTAATGTTAAAAGTGAAATGTGAAATGTGCAAAGTGGGAATGTACAACTGTTCTTTGACTTTGCCGATTACACATTCAACATTTCACATTTCTTAGTAGGCAACCACTACCGCCCGGATTTTGCCGTGCGCGTCGGGTCCCGGCAGAAGGCATACTCCCATGCTTACCGCCTCCAGCTCCGGGCGTTGCATAGCATTCACTGTGGCGGCCGGGAGCTCCTGCGGATCCCAGGTAGTGAAGACATCAATGGAGCGTTGCCCGCTGACCTCGCGCGCCACGGTCGCGGGCGTAGTCTCCGGCCGGCAAGCCATCTGCTGCAACTTCCGCTCCGGCGTGATCTTTACGCTCAGAAGCCCCTTGCGCCGCCGCACCCCATCGAGCGCCTGTGCGGCCTGGCGCTCGGCTTCCGCGGTTGATGCTTCCGGAAACGCGCGCGCAAAGTCCTCCACCACCCACACTTCGCGGCCGTCGGCGCTTACCGCGATTCCGGCAGCGTTGTAGGCCGGGTTCAGGATGTTCTCGCGATGGGGAGGCGAGTGAATCAGCAGGCTGTTGGCCTGCTCCGCGTTCAGGGCAGGGTCGCCGCGATCCGTAAACGATGCAATGTTTTCGGCCGATGACTGGAAGCGCAATCCGGTGGTTGCAATTCTCTGTTCCAGCGGCTGCTCGCCCGGAAGCTGGTGCTCAAGTTTTCGCCCGGCAATCATTTCCCGCAAATGAGCCAGCGCAGCTCCGTGGAGCAGCGGATTGCGCGCCAGGGGCGGCATCTGCCGGGCGCCGCGCTCCTGGTTGACCAGGCGCAGCAACTCCTGTTCGGTCTGGGGCGAGTTGGACTGCGCGAAAGCCGACGCGCAAACCAGCACGACTAGAACAATACTGTAGGACATAAGTCTCGGCCATAAGCTAAGCTTTGAGCCCGAGCGCCGGCTGGCTAATGGCTTAAAGCTTCGCCGCCGGTTCTTACAAAACCTTATCCGATTTGACGGCGGGTGCGTTAGCCTATGGCGGTGTTCAGGCTGGCTACATCGGCGGGCGCGGTCCTGGGTGCCGCAAGCATGGCCGCTATCGGCAACCCACAGCCGACGGCCCGCCAGCCCGAGGCTACCTTCCGGTCCACCACGCGGGTCGTAACCGTTAACGCAATCGTGACCGATTCTCATGGCAAGGCCATTACCGGGCTGACCCAGGACGATTTTGAACTGCTGGATGACGGCAAGCCGCAGGCGGTGAGGTTCTTTGAGGCAATTAACGACTCGCCACCTCTACCCCTCGCGCCGCTGCCTCCCAATACATTTACGAACCAGCTCCCAGCTTCCGGCATACCGCCCAGCGTCGCTGCTGTGCTGGTTGACTTGAAGGACACAGGTTGGACCTCGCAGGCGTATGCGTTGCACCACGTTCGGGCGTTCCTGCGGAAGCTTCATCCCGAGGACCGGGTTGCGCTGTACGTATTGGATGACCACCTGAAGCTTCTGCATGACTTTACGCAGGATTCTTCCGAACTCATTGCTGCTGTCAAGCGCTACGATCTTCCGAAACAGAGCCGGCCGAAAACTGAAGACTTATCGGAACTTGACCGCTTTCTCGCAGGCACCGCCATCAAACTGCGCTTCGAGCAATGGGCACCGGCAACCGGTCCTAACCTGCCGCCGCCGGGCGGCCCGAACTTTCCGGGCGCCGATCGCAGTGCGTATCGCGGGAAAACCACCGGCCCCGGCACTGCCGTAACCCTCGAAGCCATCGCGAAACATCTCGCAACTGCGCGCGGTCGCAAGTCGCTGATCTGGGTATCGCAGCGTGTCCCCCCGATTTCTTTCGACGAGCACATTCTGCAGAATGCCCTGCTGCTGCGGGTGATGTCGGCCAAGAAGTCAGAACCGCCGAAGTATCATGGCCTTACATCTGTCATGATCGGGCCGAATGGACTTCGCGACCCGAAAGACGCGGCACTGCGCGACCTCCGGAATGGGCTTTACGCGGGCGATCCTGTGCCTTTGCTCGTGCGGCTCTTCAACGACAACAATATTGCCGTGTATCCGGTGAGTGCCGAAGGCCTGCAGGGATTCGATCTCGGGTTGCGCGGCGGCCTGAACTTCCTGAGCGGCGCCGGCGGCCCATTGCCCACGTCACGGGTAGTCGCCGACGTAGAAGCCGTGGCAAACAACACCACCCACATGCAGATGGAGGAGCTTGCGAAGCGCACGGGCGGCCGCGCCTACTTTAACCGCAACGATCTTGAAACCGGCGTTGAGCACGCCGTCGAGGACGGGCGCTACAGCTACGAACTGGCGTACTATCCCGACCACGGGGATTGGCGCGGCGAATGGCGCAAAATCGAGGTGAGGATCAAGGACCCTGATCGTTATGTGAAGCCCCCGCAGGGGCTGGCACAGCAGGTGAAAAACTTCCTGGTTGGCGGCTACAGCGTTCACGTGCTGGCGCGCAGCGGCTACTTTGCTCTTCCGGAACCAAGACCTGAGCCTCATCAGGATCGCCGCCAACTGCTGTCGCAAACCATCAACAGCCTGGCGGAAGCCACCGAGCTTCCTCTTACGGTTCGCGTGGTTGCGGTGCCCGGCAGCAATTCTCAAATCCGCGCGCTGGTCTCGATGGATGCAAACAAATTGCTCACCGCAAGCGGCGAAGGCCACTGGAAGGGCAACTTCGAGCTTCTGTTTGCCGAACTGGGCGGCAATGAGTTTGTTACACCCCCCGAGCCGGGGCAGAAATGCTGCACGCTGCGCCGGCCGGCTGAAGTTCCGGTAAAGACATTTGTGGTTGACCTGAACCAGGCGCAGCACGAGGTCGCGGTCCAGAAGGGGATCAGCGCCAGCGAAACGCTGATGATTCAGCCCGGCGCGGCTACGCTCTCAATCGTGCTGCATGACAAAAACAGCGATGCCGTTGGCTCAGTCCGTATTCCCCTCGGGCAGTATTCAGCCGCGCCCGGCGCCACTCCGCCCCCACAGTAGTCCCGGCACCGAAACCAGGCCTTCTGCTCGGAGCTCATAGCTTAAGGTTTAGAGCTTCTACTCTCCTTCAGCTCATTGAGCAGCCGCTCGATGTGCTCTTCCCGCTCAAGCGAGGCGAAGCGCTCGTCAATGTTATCGGCGAGCAACTCGGAGCGCGCGTGGCTGGCCGCCTCCTGCTTGTGGATGCGATGCTGCATGCGCTCGAATGTTGCCGTACGCGAGCCGTTGCCGTCGCCGGCAGCAGCGTGCGCATCGGCGGCGCGGCTCATGGCACGCGAGCGCCGATGCTGGCTCAGCAGCAGGTCAGCTTTGGCCCTCGCCTCGGCCAGCTTCTGCTGCAGCTTGTGCAGAGCCGATTTCAGGTTCTCGACTTCGATCCTCTGGTCGGCAATCTGCTGCCGGTAGCTCTCACGCATCTGCTCATAGCTCATCGCTCGCTCCAGCGCGGCGCGCGCCAGGGCATCATCTTTTCGATCTACCGCCATCTCGGCACGGTGCACCCACTCCCCGTGCCGGGCTTCATTTTCGGTTTCACGCTTTTCCAGCAGGTGCTGGTCGGCAATCGCAATCGCCACCTGCGTCTTCACTTGCAGAAGCTGGTTCTCCATATCGAGGATTACCTGCTTGATCATCTTCTCCGGGTCTTCGGCCTTATCGATCAGGTCGTTGAGGTTGGCCCTCACCAGGGTCGTAACACGTTCCAGCAGTGCCATAAAAAAACTCCTTTCATTTCCGGACAATGCGGTTCCACAGGAATAAGTAGCCCAGCGTCAGCACCACGCAGGCCATCAGCGCGACTGGAAAAATCAGCCGGTTGCGCGTCAACAGCGAACTGAACAGCAGCACCCCGTTGGCGAGCAGCAGGGCCAGCAGGTGCGGATGCCGCTCATGCCGGTCGGCCGCCGATTTTTCCAGCCGGGTTCCAGTTGCCATATGTGCCTCCACGTCTCAGGCGCCGGCGCCTTTGGCCTTGTCGCTGGCGGCGTCCAGCGCCGGTTTGGGCGATTTATCGCCGATGGTTCTTACTTTCGCCAGCAATTCCGACATCTGCATGCCGCTCAGCGCCTCAAACAGCGCCGGCACCTGCGCGGCGATTTGCGTGATGTCGCCCGTAATCTTGTTCATGCCGGCGGCCGAACCGTTGCCCGTGGATACCACCGTGATCTTATCCACGTTGGCCAGGGGCGCAGCCAGTGCCTTCACCACCTCGGGCAGGCTGGTAATCAGCTTGTCCACCACCGCGGCCTGGTTGTACTCCTGGTAGGCTTCGGCCTTCACGTTCATGGCCCGTGCTTCGGCATCGCCTTTCTTGAAGATGATTTCGGCTTCGGCTTCGCCCTGGGCCCGGATGGCGGCGGCCCTGCCCTCGGCCTCAGCCATCAGGCGCTGCTTCTCGGCTTCGGCGAGCTGCGCAATCCGCTGGCGCTCGACTTCCGCCGCCTTCAGCACGCTGGCGATCAGCTCGTTCTGGTGGCGCTGAATCTCGGCTTCCTGCACCTTGATCTGCGCCTCCTTCTCCACCTGCTGCACCCGCACCGCTTCTGCCGTAACCTGCTGCTGCATCACGTTAGTCTGGATCTCATAGGCTTTATCGGCCTGGGCCTGCGCGCGCTTGGTGGCTTCCAGGAACTCGGCCTGCTTCAGGTTCAAATCGCGCGTGGCTTCCGCCTGCTTGGCCTGCGAGAGGGTTTCGGCCAGCACCCGCTCCTGGTCAGCCTGCGCTTTGGCGGTGGCGGCATCGCGCTGCGCCAGCGCACGCCGGATGGCGGTGTCGCGGTCGGCTTCCGCCGAGGCCACATCGGCGTCGCGCTTGATGCGCGCCACGTCGGGCTTGCCCATGTTGCTGATGTATTCGTTCTTGTCGCGCACTTCCTTGATGGTGAACGAGATCACCTCAA
Organism: Acidobacteriota bacterium; assembly: GCA_019236695.1. Taxonomy (GTDB): domain Bacteria; phylum Acidobacteriota; class Terriglobia; order Terriglobales; family Acidobacteriaceae; genus JAFAIN01. The sequence continues at coordinate 16,416 of JAFAIN010000049.1, forward strand.
GCCCCATCTTGTTCATGTCGTCGGCGCAGGTGGCTCGCATGCGGTCGGCCACCATCTCCGGCTGCTTCACGATTTCTTCCACCGTGAGCTGGCCGATAATGCCGCGCAAGTGCCCTTCCATCACCAGCCGGATCAGCCCTTCGCGTTCCGCGGGTGTCTTGGTCAGGAACTGCTCGGAGGCGGTGAGGATCGATTCCTTGTCGGATTTCACCTTGATCTGCGCCACCGCCTCCACCGTCACCGCCACGCCCTGCTTGGTGTAGAGGTCCTGTTGCGGTGCCACGTCGAACGACATTAACTCCAGGGATAGCAGCCGCGAATTCTCCACCAGCGGCAAGATCACCGTGCCCTGCCCGTTGATCACCCGCGGCCCGCGGATTCCGTAAACGACTACCGCCTCGTGCGGTCCTGCCTTCTGGTACAGCTTCGCGAA
>JAFAIN010000061.1 GCA_019236695.1 Acidobacteriota bacterium
ATCTTCGATGCCTTCTGCATTACCTCCATGGCGGCGGCCACCTCGGGTTCTTCGAGCCAGCGGACATCATCGGCCGTAGTAGTGCGAAGGGGCGGAGCCGGTTCGGACGTGGAGTGATCCGCGGCTCGCGCCTGGATCGCGAAGCGCTTCAGTTTGCGTGTAGTCGTGCGGGGCAGGTCGTCCTGCCGAATCTCATAGCTCAACACCCGTTTGCCGGGCGGCAACTGCGCAGAAAGCGATTCCACGTCAAAGCGAATCATCTCACCGATGTTTGCGACCTTGCGCGCGCGCAGCAACTCGAAATCGGGAACCAGGATGGCGTGCAACCGCTCGGCGGCGGGCTCATTCGGGCTGCCCTTGATCCCGAGCACGCACGCTTCCTTGATCCAGGGCGATTTTTCGTAATGGCTCTCGATCTCTTCGGGATAAATGTTCTTCCCCGAGCTGAGGACGATGATCTCCTTCTTGCGCCCGGTGATGAACAGGTTGCCGCCCCGGTCGAGGTGGCCAAGATCGCCTGTGTAGAGCCAGCCATCGCGAACCGCCTCGGCGGTGGCGGCCGGGCGCTTGTAATACCCGCGCATGATGATCCCCCCCGACAGCAGGATTTCACCATCGCTGCCGGGGGCGCCCTCAAGTTTCACTCCCACCCCCGGCAGCGGCCTGCCCACCGAGCCCAGCACATTGTGGCGCGGCGGGGTGCACACCGCTCCCCCGGTGCTTTCGGTCAAGCCATAGGCCTGCAGGATTTCGAAGCCGAGGGCGTCGAGGTCGCGTGCAAGTTCCGGGTCAAACCGTGAACCCCCGGAAATCAGATACCGCATGCGCGGTCCCATGGCGGCATGAGCACTGCGAAAAATCATCCGCCCCAGGTTCAGGCGCAGTAACCGGGCGGCCCGGCAGAAGCCCAGGACCGCCCGAAACAGCGTTGCCGCAGCCGCGCCTCGCCGCTCAACTTCCTGAAAAACGCGCCGGTGAATCAGGTAAAAAAATTGAGGAACACAACAGAAAAGGGTTATGCCTCGCTCACCCAGGGCTCGCATCAGCTCGCGCGTGTTCAGCGATTCCAGGTACACCACCCGGGCGCCGGCGGTCAGCGGCACCAGCAGGTTGGCCACCTGGGCCAATGCGTGAAACAGCGGCAGCACGCCCAGCACTACATCCTTTTCGCCAACCTTGAGAAAGGCAAAGACGCTGCCTGCTTCGGCGCTGAGATTGCCGTGGGTGAGCATTACGCCCTTGGGGTCGTGGGTTGTGCCTGAAGTATAGAGAATTACGGCAAGATCATCAGGGCTGCGCTCCACTGCGGCGGGAGCCGCCAACAAGCTGCCGCCGGCAAAGATCTCTTCCAGAGTTACAGAACCTGCTGCGAAGCCGGCTTCACCCGCCGTTTCGGTGGGAACAATGCGAATTCCCGTGCTGCGGCAGGCCTCACCCGCGGAAGCAAGGAAGCGCGGCTCCACAAACAGCAGCGAAGCGTCAGACTCTGCCAGCAGCTTCCGAATCTCGCCGGCATTCAGCGCCGTATCGAGCGGCACCGCAACGCAGCCGGCGCTCAGGATGCCCAGATATGCAGCCACCCAGCGCGGGCCATTGCCGGCCAGAATGGCACAATGAATGCCGGGTCCATGGTGCAAGCCAAGCCACCATGCCACTGCCTCGGCCTGGATGCGCAGCTCGGCGTAGGTGTACGCCTCGCGCGGCCCGAATTGCTTCTGCAACTCAATCGCAACCTGGCCCGGTAATCGCTGGGCCGCGCTGCGAAACCGATTGTAGAAATTGCTCATTCCGCCTGGCGGCGTACGCCAACCCAAACGTGCCGCCGCTCTCCAGTGACGCAGATTTGCATCTTACCTTGCAACGCAAACTTAGCCGAGGAGAAGATATGCAAACTGCACACGAATTCTTTCTGCATGAACTCAGCGACATGCTCGATGGAGAACGAAAGCTCGTCGAAATCCTGGGCAAACAAGCCGAAGAATCGGCGCGCCCCGACCTGAAAAAAGGCTTTCAGATGCACCAGCGGCAAACCGAAGGCCAGGTGAGCCGGCTGGAGCGCGTCTTTGAAGAACTCGATGCGGAGCCCGAAGCTGCGGAGTGCGCCGGTATTTCGGGGCTGCAGGAAGAGCACGACAATTTCAAGCAGGAAGATCCGGCTGAAGACCTGCTCGACATTTTCAACGTGGGCGCCGCGAAAAAAGTCGAGCGCTACGAAATCACGGCATACGAAGGCCTGATTCAACTGGCCCAGCAGATGAGGCACAGGAAAGCCGTGCAACTGCTGCAACAGAATCTCCGCGAGGAGCAGCAGACGCTGAAAAAAATGGAGGCCTTCAGCAAAAAGCTGAAACCCGAGAACATGGGCATGGGGGAGGAAGAGCAGAACCCGCGCGGCCGGAAGGCCAGCCGGCGGCGAGCCGCCTAAATGTGAAATCTGGATGTGCGAGTGGCCCAGCCGGCATGTGAAATCTGGAAATGTGAAGTGTGGAAAGCTCCGAATGGGACCTGCTTTACACATTAGCAATTTCAGATTTCACATTCCCTCCCCTCATGTAAAATTCACGCTTTATTTCTTTCCCTGGATTCCCTTTCTTTGCCCGCAAAAAATGCCACGTACGCTGCGGCCGGAGTTGACATTGATCGCGCCAATCAGGCAAAGCGGCGCATCCGGTACCTTGCCCGCAAGACGTTTACCGGGAATGTTCTCAGCGACATCGGATCCTTCGGCGGCCTCTTCGCGCTTGACCGCCGGCAATTTCGCAATCCCGTTCTGGTTTCCAGCGTAGATGGCGTAGGTACCAAGCTGAAGCTGGCGTTTGAAATGGGCCTGCACCACACGGTTGGCGCTGACCTGGTGAACCATTGCGTGAACGACATTTCGGTGCAGGGAGCAACGCCCCTCTTTTTTATGGACTACTTTGCCACCGGTGTACTGGAGCCAAAGGTGGCCGAGAAAGTCGTCGAGGGGATTGCCGGGGCATGCACACAGAATGACTGCGCCCTCATCGGCGGCGAAACCGCGGAGATGCCGGGGTTTTATCCACCCGGGGAATATGACCTTGCCGGTTTTATCGTTGGAGTTGCGGAGAAGAACCGCCTGCTCACCGGCGAAGCAGTGCGTGCGGGCGACGTGCTGGTGGGGCTGGCCTCAAACGGGCTGCACACCAACGGCTATTCCCTGGCGCGCAAGCTGCTCTTCGGGCATGCGCGCTACTCGCCCGATACGTATGTCAATGAACTGAAGAGCAAGGTTGGGCCCGAGTTGATGCGCGTTCACAAAAGCTACTGGCCGGTAATGCGGAAACTGCTCACCGCCGGCTGCATTTCTGCAGCGGCGCACATCACCGGAGGCGGCATAACCGAAAACCTTCCCCGCGTTCTGCCCGTGGGCCTGGCGGCTGTGGTGGAGCGCGCCTCCTGGCCCGTGCCGCCGATATTCCAGCACCTGCAGTCGCTCGGCAACGTTGCCGATGACGAGATGCGCCGCACCTTCAACATGGGGATCGGCATGGTTGTAGTGGTGCCCGCGGCCGCCTTCGCAAAGGCCGAAACCATCCTGAGGAAAGGCAACGAACAGCACTTCACCATTGGGCGGGTGGTCAAAGGCGAGAGAAGAGTCAAGTACGCCTGAAAGCCCGCGAATGCGGGCGAAAGAGACTAGCCCTGGGCGTAAGCCCAGGGAAAAGAGTTCGGTCAAATGAGAGCCCTCGAAGAGGGCGAAAGAAACTCTGTGCGCCGTTAGGCGTGGGTGTTCCAAGCGCCAGAGGATTCCACAATTAGCCCATCGCCGAAGCGCTGGGTAGGGCGTCAGTCACGGTTGCAAGCGCTGGAGGCGCGACCCCCTCTTGCTGGGGGTATATTTCTTCCGCTCGCTTCGCGAACTGCCCCCGCGACAGAAAAGCACTTTTGCCTTTTGCCTTTCCACTTTTGCCTTTTCCTTTACACTGGCGCGGTGAAAAGGCTCGGTATCCTGCTGTCGGGGCGAGGCTCGAATTTTCTGGCCATCGCCTCGTCAGTGGCAGCCGGCGAACTCCCGGCGGAGATCGCAATCGTAATCTCCAATCGCGGCGAAGCGCGCGGCATTTCCGCCGCGAGGGAGCGCGGGTTGCTCGCGGCGGTTGTCCCGTCCAGGGGGCGCGAGCGCGAGGAGCACGAATCAGAGGTCGTCTCGTTGCTCCAGCAGCGCCAGGTTGACCTGGTTTGCCTGGCGGGTTACATGCGCCTGCTTTCGCCGCAATTCGTGCGCGCATTCCCTCACCGCATTCTCAACATTCACCCATCGCTGCTTCCTGCTTTTCCCGGCCTTGAGGCCCAGCGGCAGGCCCTTGATTATGGTGCCCGCGTCACCGGCTGTACGGTCCATTTCGTGGATGAGCATCTTGACCATGGCCCCATCATCCTGCAGCAGGCAGTTCCGGTGCTGGAGAGCGATGACCTGGCTGCGCTTTCCAGCCGCATCCTCGAACAGGAGCATATTGCATATCCGGAGGCCATACGGAGAGTGCTGGGTGGAGGCTGGACCATCGAAGGCAGGAGGGTTGTGTTCCAGCGCTGAGCGGGTCAGCGGGCGCTCCCCCACGGTCTGTCACTTTGTAGATTCCACATTCCAGATTCAACATCCGCTGTCGGTTACTGCGGGATGGCAGTCGGCCTGGCCGTCATCAGTTCCGTGAACCTGGGGTCTTTGCGAAGGCTGGCGAAATTGGCGTCGGAATACACGTCATCAATTTTCTTGTATCCGTCTTCCATCGCTTTACGCAGGCACTTCAGCGCCAGGTCGAAATTGCCCTGATGGGCATAGAGGCGGGCAAGGTAATAGTTGAACCGGGCACGATCCTCCTGCGTCATCACCAGCAACTGGCTGCCAACCTTGGAACGGCGCTCGAACACCTCAGGGTCGAGTTCGAGGGCGCGCTGGTATTCCACATTGGCCTTGTCGTATTCCTTGCGCACAAAGTAGGCCGTGCCCAGGTTGCTGTGGAACGATGCGGAATCGTCATTCAGGTTAATGGCCCGTTCGTAGTATTGGATCGCGCGCCGGATGTCGCGTTCATTTACCGTGCCATGAGGGTTGCGCGGAAGAGCTTTGGAATACCAGGTGGCGCCGAGGTTGTTGTATGCGTCGGCGTAATCGCCTTTGACCTTGATCGATTGTTCGAACTCCCTGCGGGCGCGCTCGAGCTGCATGGAATTCAACTGCGCAATGCCAATCTTGTTGTGCAGCACGGCGCCATCACCGCCCTTCTTCAATGCGGCTCCGTAGTAGTCCACGGCATCGGCCATCAGGTTGTGGGCCCGCAACTGGTCGCCTGTAATTTCCAGCTCGGAAGCAGTAGCGCCTGCGGGCGGCGGCCCGGGGCGCGCCATGGGCGTAGACGGTGTAATGTCAGGAGCGGATTGTGCTGTGCCCTGCTGTTGCGCGCATGAACTCGCAACCAGAACAGAAGCGAGCAAAAAGGTGGTAAGCCGGAGCATGGCTATGTCCCCGAGATTGTGCCTCTATGATGCGCCTGAAAAGCCGAAAAGGCAAAGCGGGGAGCGGGATCCGCGGGATCCCACGAGCGTCACCGTGAAAATGCTCTAAAGCTGGATGGAACATCCATCTCGCGCTCTCCGCGCGTCGCGTGAACCGCGTCAGGGCTGCGGCTTCTTTGGCGGCGGCGATTGCTGTTTGTCTTCGTCGCCTTTAAAGACTCCAGCCAGCTTTCCCCAGAAGCCTTTCTTTTTCTTCCCCTCCGCGTCATTCTGCTGTGCCGCGGCCGGCTGGGGCGCGGCAGCTGCGGGCTGCGGGCGCACACCGGGTTGTGCTGCGGGGTTCGCGGGTCCGGGCGGTGGTACCACGGTGGGATTCTCGCGCGTCAGCCCCAGCAGTGTGCCAACCCGGTTCAGCAGGCCCGGCGCCTGGTCGCAGGTGTCGTGGGGTTCGGTACCGGCGATGAATGCAGCCGAGAAATCGTCCGGGCAGGAGTTCGTCGCGATGCGGTTGGTCAGCTTATCGAGCTTGAGCACCACTACGCCGGGTGGCGCCGTGAATTCGCGCGGATCCGAGTACTGCGGCAGAGCAACCGCGCTCTTCATGAACTCGGCCCAAATTGGCGCAGCCGCCACAGCGCCGCTGAGCCTCAGGTCCGTGTAATCATCAAAGCCCACCCAGACAATGCACAGCAGGTTGCTGGTGTAGCCGGCGAACCAGGCATCATGCGAACTGCCGGTCTTGCCGGCGGCGGGAGCCGTAAAGCCTGCCCGGCGGACGCTGTATCCAAGCCCGTAGTTCACAACCCCTTCCATCATGTTGGTCATCACGTATGCCACGCGGGGGTCCAGCACGGGCTTCATCTGCACCTTGGTTTCATCGAGGATGTTGCCTCGCCGGTCGCGCAGAGACTTTACCAGGGTGGGGATCACGCGCACGCCGCCATTGGCAAAGACGGTGTAGGCCTGCGACATTTCAACCGGGGTGGCGTCATAGCTGCCAAGCGCCATCGCAGGCGTGGGCTTCACCGAACTGATGCCGGCGGCATGGGCCAGCTCGGCAATCCGGTCGTAACCCACCTGCTCCGCGAGCTTCACGGTCGCGTTGTTGAGCGACATGGCCAGGGCGTATCGCGCCGTAACCAGCCCGTGGTATTCCTCCTTGTAGTTGCGCGGCTCGTACACCTGGTCGCCAAATGTGTAGCTTCCGGGCGAATCATCCACCGTTGAGGTCGATGTGAACACCGGCTGCTGCCCGTCCACGGCGGTATTGACGGCGGCTGCATAGACAAATGGTTTGAAGATAGAGCCGGTGGGGCGCCTGGCCATGGAGTGGTTGAGCTGGCTGGCGCCGTAATTGCGCCCGCCCACCAGCGCCAGGACTTCGCCGGTGTGCGGATCGAGTGCCACCAAAGCCACCTGCGGCTCCGGCCCCGGCAGGATCCTGGTTTCGGTTTTTGCCGCCTTGCCCGAGCCAATCTTCACTTTGCGGGTTCGTTGCTTCAGCACCAGCGCATCAAGTCCCTTGACGCCTGACTCTACGGCCTCGGCCGCAGCCCGTTGCAAGTCGGGATCAAGCGTGGTGTAAATGCGGTCTTCCTGGGCGTTGAGCTCGGCTTCCGTGTAATTATCGGAGAGCGAATCCTTCACCAGGTCAACGAAGTAAGGAGCGTCGCTGGCCTCCACGTTAAGAGGCGCCAGCTTCAACGGAGTCGCCTTGGCCTTCTGCGCCTGGTCCAGCGTAATGGCGCCGGTTTCAGCCATGGCATCAAGCACCAGGTTGCGGCGTTCGAGCGCGTGCTCCGGGTGTCGATAAGGCGTGAGGCGGCTGGGCGCCTGGATGATGCCGGCCAGCAGCGCCGCCTCCGGCAGGCTCAGCTCCTGAATGTCTTTGTTGAAGTATGCGCGCGATGCTTCGGCCAGGCCTTTGATGTTGAATGAGCCGCGCTGCCCCATATCGACCTGGTTGGCGTAAAGCGCGAATATCTGCTGTTTGGTGAAGCGCTGCTCCAGTTCGAGCGCAATCAGCATTTCGATCAGCTTGCGCTTGATGTGCTTGTCTGGCGTCAGAAAGAACATGCGCGCCACCTGCATGGTGATGGTTGAACCACCCTGGCTGTAGCGGCCGCTGCGCAGGTTTGCCCATGCCGATTCCGCAAAGCGCACATAGTTGATGCCGTTGTGCTCGAAGAACCGGCGATCCTCGATCGAGGTCACCGCGTCAACCAGCAACTTTGGAATCTCGCTGTAAGTAACCACGCGCCGCTTGGCTCGGTCCTGGCCGTAGGCCAGCAGCGTAACCAGTTGCGGTTCGAGCTCATATGCGTCCAGCGGGTGGCCGGAATTATCCGTCACATCCGCGACCTTGCCACCGTCAAAGTGCAGGATTGCCGGCTCGGCCGCGTGGTAGGAATCAGGCCCGGGGTGGATTTGCAGCTCAGCGCCCTTCACAACGAAGCTTCCGATACGCGATCTTGGCTCTGTCACCAGGGGCCCTTCACTGCGCGTGGCGGAGGGCGGGGCGGGAGCCGCTTTGCGGAACGGAGGAGGTTCCGGGCTGCGCTGGCCCCGCCCCGCGGGGTGCGGGGCTTCGTCGCTGTAGCCGGCCCGCCGCAACTCTGAGATCACCGCATCCGCGCTGATCTTTTCACCTGTGCGCACCAGCGGCGGCCGCGCGAACACCTCGGCTGAAGTGGTGAACAGCGGGCCTTTCATGCGGGCGTCCACAATTTTCTGGTAACGCACGTAGTAGTAGGCGAAGATCCCGAGCAGCACTGTGCAAAAAATGATTCCCGCAGCCACCGCCGCTCGAGTAGCAGGATGCCCAAACCAGTTCCGCCACTTGGAACGGCTGCGCCTCTTTCCCGGGATTCGTACTCTGACTGCCAATGTGAGTCTATGAAGCGGTTTTGCGCGGCGCCGTTGCGTCCTTCCTGGCTGCAGCCGGGCAAATGCCGGCCGCCAGCGACAAAAGAGGACGTCGCTGCGATGTTTTCATTGTAAAGCAATCAACCGGAGTGGAATTGCATTCCAAAGGCCACTGCGATCACCCGCGGAAGCACAATGACTTACACACCCGCGGTCGCGGAGCCCCGTTGCCAACCAGGCACGGCCTGTGGAATGGTTTACACGATTCGGCAAGCGCCCGATGGCAGCTTCTTCTCACCGAACCGGCAATCCATCAAAGGCCGACTGCCCGGAGCCGGTGGCCGCTGGAGCTGGGATGGAACTTGAGCGACAGGGGAAGGTTGGGGACGTCGAGGGGAATGGCGTAGTCAGCCGAAATGTTGAGGTCATCGCCGCTTCGGCTCACGATGAGGTGCGTGGGCTCGAGCGGGATCTGCAGTTCGCTGGCCTTCTTCATGAGAACATCATGAATCTGCTCTTCTGAACGCTTGCTGTAAGCGCCCAGCCTGGCCTCTTCCTTGATGGCATCCTCAAATTCAAATGCTGAGAGGTACACGGGGACGGCCTTATACGTGGCATACACCAGCCCTGCCAGCAGAGCCAGCCCGAAGAGCGAGCGAAGAGTGCGCACGAACGATGTACCTCGGCACGAGCGTAGCAGCGGTGCGGCAACGGTTGCGAGTTACCGGGGTAACGCGGGAACTCACAACCCAGGCGCGGAGGGTGAATCACGCTTGGTCTTGTGCTGGTCAGGGCCGCCCGAATTTTCTTAAGATTCCGTAAAGCCCGTAAGCAGCACGCGTTGGCCTTAGTCAAGTACGTGTAGCATGGGGTTGCAGATGCCGAATCAATCGCTGACAAATCCTGCAGCGGAAGCTGCAGATGCGGTGTCCACGCCCGCGATTAATGCGGATGAGGTCACGCGGCACTACACCATGGGCGGAACCGTAGTGCGAGCTCTCGATGGTGTTTCGCTTAGCGTGGCGGCGCAGGAGTTCGTCTGTCTGCTGGGCAGCTCCGGGTCGGGTAAATCAACCTTGCTGAACGTCATCGCCGGGCTTGACCGCCCTACCTCGGGGCGCATCACGATCTTCGGGCAGGAGCTCGCCGGGCTGTCATCGGAAGCGCTGGCGCGGCACCGCCGGGAGGTAATGGGCATCGTTTTCCAGTCATTCAACCTGGTCCCTTCGATGAGTGTGGAGGAGAACGTGGAACTTCCGCTGCGTTTTGCGGAAGTTGAGCGGGCGGAGCGGAACGGCCGCACACGCCAGGCTCTGGAGCGGGTTGGGCTTACGCACCGGCTTGGGCATCGTCCCTCTGAGCTTTCCGGGGGGGAGCAGCAGCGCGTGGCAATTGCCCGCGCCCTGGTCAACCGCCCCCGGCTGCTGCTGGCCGATGAGCCCACTGGCAATCTCGACAGCCGCACGGGCGAGGGCATTCTTGATCTGCTGCAGACATTCAATCGCGAACTGGGCATGACCATCGTGATGGTGACCCATGAGCGCTCGCTCGCCGAGCGTTATGCCGACCGCATGCTGTTCCTGGCGGACGGCAAATTGAGCGCGGGGTGAGCGGCCTGCTCTGCCGAATTTAGGTCAGGGTTACGATGAAAATCGCAGATGCTGTCGAACTTGCAGGGCGCAACCTTCGGGAATCGGCGTTGCGCAACACGCTGACTACCACCGGAATTGCCGTAGGCGTTGCCTCCCTGGTGGCAATGGTGTCGCTGGGCGCCGGGTTGCAGCAGCTTGCAAACCGGCGGCTTACCCGCTCCGGCCTTTTCAACACCATATTCGTCTTCCGCCAGCAGCCGCGGGAACGGGGCTTCGGCGGCAGGCGTGAGACTGCGGGCCGCAGCGAGTCACCCGCCGAGGCGCAAACTCCCAGGCGTCCGCTCGACGAAGATGGCCGGCTCGAGCTTCAGCACGTTGCCGGCGTGGCGGAGGTTTATCCCGACATCCGGTTTCAGGGTGAAATCCGGGCTGGTTCAAAGGCCGAAATCACCACCATGGGCTCCATTCCGCCTTCGGCTCGCGACAATGACGCGTTTGAAACTCTGAAGGGCTCCTTTTTCAGCTCGCCCGGCGCCGCCGAAGTCCTGCTTCGCCGCGAATTTGCGGAGTCACTGTCGGATCACCCGGAATCACTGATTGGGCAGGAGGTCACCCTTCGCTATGCGGAGCGCGAAGCCATCAAGCCGGGCCAGAGCGCCGAGGAATATGACGCCGGAACCGTGGGTTTTGGATTTTCCGTCGTACCCCGGGAGCGCGCCCTCAAGGTCGTAGGCATCATGGACCAGGAGCCGTTTGGCGGCCTGCGCGGAAACTCCGATGCGCTGCTGCCTACCGGGCTGGCAATTGCGCTGCATGCCGCGCAACCCGCCGGCCTTCGCGAACTGGTGGGCGGCGGCAACGGGCAGCATGAGCAATATGCGTCACTGGTCGTGAGGGTGGCGAACCCCTCCGCCGTGCAGCAGGTTGAAGATCAGATTAAACAGAAGGGCTTTGGCGCCTTCTCGCTGCTCGACGCGACGAAAAGCCTGCGACGCTTCTTTGTCATCCTCGACGGATTTCTGGGTATTTTCGGCAGCATTGCCCTTGCCGTGGCGGCGCTCGGAATCGTAAATACGCTGGTCATGTCGGTTCTGGAGCGGCGCCGTGAAATCGGCATCATGAAAGCCATCGGCGCCAGCGACGCTGACGTGCGGCGGCTGTTTTTTGCCGAAGCCGCTGCCATGGGCCTGGCGGGTGGCGCGTTGGGCCTTGCCCTGGGCTGGGTGATCGGCTTCTTCCTGAACACCGGAACCAATATCTACCTGCGCAATCATCAGTACCCAACCGAGCAGATCTGGAGCGTGCCCTGGTGGCTTATCGGGTTCGCCATTGTGTTTTCGGTGCTGGTGAGCCTGGCCTCGGGCTTGTATCCGGCCGGTCGCGCCGCGCGGCTCGATCCGGTGCAGGCGCTGCGCTACGACTGAACGGATTGCGGAATTGCCCGACTGCGGAATTGCAACTGCATAATTTTCGCACCGCGTAAGCGCGCTGGCCGCGAATCAATTCGGCAACTCGCCAATTCCGCAATCCCGCAATCGCCCCATGCGATTCTTCACGAACTGAACAATCTCAGCCGTGCAATACCCCGGCGCTTGGATATGGAACACCTCAGAATGGGCCGCAGGTCTGAGCGAAATGCCTTGCCACCGCGGTTGTCCCTTGCGGGAATGCAGCACCAGTGCGTCGGCGCGATCGAGGAAGCGCTTCGCCGATTCTTTGAAGTCGGGTATCGAGGGGTCGAGCACAGTGAGATAAACATCAGGCCGGAAGAACTGCAGTGCGCTGTTCGATTCCATAATGACGTTCGACGAGCCGCCCAGGCGCTCGCGAAGAGCAGGAATGGCTTCCGCAAGCATGCCCTGGCGCGTGCGTACCCACAGCGCGCGGCGGGCGCCAGAGGCCAGAAAACGCGAAGTATCGGAGCCCCCGGAAGGATCGCGCTCCTCGGTGATGACCCATTCATGGTCAAGCGCAGAGGGCGCGCAGTCGCACGGCTCGCCGTGCGCCGAGCAGACCCCGTGCCCGTACTGCGTAATCTTTATCGCTGTCCAGCCGCATTCGGGCATCGCGGCTATGAGGCCGGCCACCAGGCTGGTTTTGCCCACGCTGCGCGAATGGCCGCCGATGATTACAAGGAATGGATGAGAAGGCGGAGAGTCTGGATGGGGCGCAGAATCGGGAGCCAAAGCCAGGTTCCTCTTGGAATGGAAGCCGCAGTGGGATCAGTATAGCCCCGGCTCTCCGGGCGGCCGGCTCTTCCATCGCCGGTGAACCCAGAGCCACTGCTCCGGGTAGCGCCGCACATAGCTCTCAATGACCGCAGTGAAAAGGGCTGTGTTGGCCACCACGTCGGCGTCTTCATCGCCGCTGCGCCGCAGTTCGAGCGCAGGCTCAAACCGGATGCAATATTTCCCTGACGCTTCGTCCCATATCGTGAACCCGGGGACCACGCCCGCGCCGGTCTTCAGCGCCACTCGCGCGAGTCCGCTGGCGGTGCACGCCTCAATTCCGAAGAAGGGAACAAAGACACCCTGCGGCGGGGTCATGTTGGTGTCCATCAGGATGCCAACAGTCCTGCCCGCCCGCATTGCCGCGAGCAGGGCGCGCGCGAAGTCCTGTTTGCCAAATGTAGTGTTGCCGGCGGCCGTTCGGTAGCGATCCACAAACCGGTTCAGCCGGTGGTTGTCGAGTTCCCGGATGACGATCTCAATGGGATAGCCATAGACCGAGTGCGCATACGAGCCAATCTCCCAGCCGCCCAGGTGAGCCGTAAGGAAGAGCACTCCAAGGCCGCGCTCGCGCGCTTTGAGGTAATGCTCCAGCCCGGAGTACGCGACCAGGCCGGAAACATTTTCGCCGGTGAGGCGGGGCAGATGGGTGAAATCGGCGAGTTGCCGGCCCAGCGTGGTGAACACAGCCTTCAGGATGCGCCGGTGATCCCCAGGGCTAAGTTCCGGCAACGCAAGTTCCAGGTTGCGCTTTCCTACGCGGCGCAGGCGGGGATAACACCAATACCCGGCCGTGCCGATGGCAAAGCCGGCTGCGCGCGAGGCGTTGCGCGGCAGGCTGCCGAGCACTTTCGCCAGCAGCCACAGCGGCGCAAATTCCAGCCATTCCCGCATCGCGGTCGACGCGGTCCTCTACCTGCCCGAAGACTTCGAGTCGCTCTTTTCCCCGGCGTGCTTGCGCAGCGCGGCCAGGAAGGGCTCCGCATCCTTCGGCGCCGGCGTTTCCCCGTTGAGCAGGGTCTTGAATGGAATGATTCGCCCGTAGAAATCGCGGGTCGCGCTGCCATCCTGGTTGATCACCGCGCCGTTGAGCGACACGCCGGCAAAGATGCCGCGGGCTCGGGAATATGTGAGCACCTCCGCGCGCATCTTCCAGTCAGTGGAGGCATCCGCCTGGCGCCCCACCGGGCCGGCCGCTACCGAAGCATCGCCGCCCAGGTTGAACTTGCTGCTCAACAGGGCCTGCATGCCGTGGTCATTCATGATCAGCACGATCAGGTCAATTGCCTGCCCGCCGATCTGAAAACCAAAACTGCCCCCCTGAAGGCGGAAGAACGCAGGCGCGCTCCACCCCACTTTGGTACGGCAACTCGCCAGCCCGCGCCCGTATTGGGCCCCGATTCCAAAGGCCGCCTTCAAATACGATGGCACAACGGCGATGCACTTGGCCGAATCGATGATGCTCGAAGGAATGCCGCTGTCGGAGGCGGCCATCATTTCATCAATGACATTGCCGGCTTCTTGCACCCGGCCGACCACTTTTCCGCGGTCCTCCTGCGGGAATGCAACCGCGGTGAAAAACACGAATACGCAAACCAGCGTCACAGACCTGAGCTTCATGCAAAATTCCTCTCTGGGAAGATTACTCCGAATCCGGAGCCTGCATGTTAGTGGAAAAGGTGCTCGGAGTGTCTCGTTGAACTGAAAGTTGAAAAGCAGCGCTGCCGAAGTCAAAATCAGCACTCAGAAGCAGTCCGGCGCGTCGGCCGCCCCGCACGAATTATCATGGTGAACATGAGGCCGCGCGGCATAGTCGCCCTGGGCTTGCTGCCGTTGCTCCCGCTTTGGTCTCAGGAGCCGGCGAAACCGCCCGTGTTCCATGCATCGACGCACCTGGTGCAGATTAATGTTGTGGTTCGCGACCACCGCGGACATCCGGTTGCCGATCTCAGCAAGGACGATTTTACTGTCATCGACCGAGGCAAGCCGGAAATCGTAAGCTTCCTTTCCCCAGTTGGACCAAATCCCAGGCTTCAGCAGCAGCGCCAGGCCTTGCCTCCCAACACGTTCTCCAACGAGGCCCGGTATCACAGCGACACCCCTGGCAGCGTCACCCTCATCCTGCTCGATAATCTGAATACGCTCTCCTCCAGTTCTCCGCAACCCTATGAGACCACCCCATTCTGGGTCGAGGACCACGCGCTGGCCAACGCGAAGCATCACCTGATCGAATTCCTGAAAGGGCTGGATTCGGCAAACCGCATTGCGATCTACGGTCTGAACGAGACATTGAGCGTCCTGTGTGATTTCACCTGCACCCGCGATCAGCTTGTGGCGGCCGTGACCCGGTATGACCCGGCCTCGAAGACCCGGCGTGAGGCGGTAGAGCCGGGTGATTTTAATACTCCAGTTCCGGGGGATTTCAATCCGCGTATGAACGCTGATACGCGGGGCATGGCCGCACTGAATAACGAGGCACGGGCCCAAACCACCATGGCCTCCTTGAGCGCGATTGTGGCGCATATGGCCGATATTCCGGGGCGGAAAAACCTGCTATGGCTCACCGGAAACGTGCCGTTTGCCCCCCAGGCAATCGCCCGCATTCTCGGTCG
>JAFAIN010000126.1 GCA_019236695.1 Acidobacteriota bacterium
TTAGCCCAGCGCGGAAGCGCTGGGAATGGTCAACACCGAATTTCGAGCGCCGTAGGCGCGACCCAGAGCTCAGCTCTCCCGCCGCGCATTCGCAATCACGCGATAGGCTGCACAGGTGGGTGCGAGAAGGCGTATTGTGGGCCATTCAGATAATGCCGGAGAGTTGCTACCCAAAAGCCCGGCGTCCCGTCGAATTGGTGGGCCGAATCGCACGGCTCAGCGAGGATGCATGACTGCCTGCGTCTCTTTTTTCTTGGTAGTGCTGGCCGCAGGTTCGTTATTTCACTCGCACGCCCACGCTTCGCCGCAGCCCCCGGCTTCGAAGAACGATGCCAGCCGAGTCGAATCCCAGATTTTGCGCAACGCCGCCATGCTGATTGACGCGCCCGCAAAGTGGAATCCCGAGGACACGGGAAAATGTCCCCGTGGAGCAGGCACCTTCAGCATTCGATGTGCCCTGGAGAAAGCCGTGGAAGATACCGTAACCTCGTACGCCAGCCCCGGCGCGATCACCGAATGCGGGCTGCTGGCTGGATCGAACTGGTGCGAGAAATCGTGGAAGAGAGATCTCGGAACAAACCATATTCACATCGCCTGATGGACTACAACAACGATCCCGCGACCACGCTGGATGACGTGCACAGCCTGTTCGCGGAGGCCCTTCGGAAGATCAAATAAGCGAATACCTTGAGGGCGCCCGCAATGGCGTGGTTCCGGCCGCCCCCGGCCGGAATGGCGGCCGCAGGCCGCTGGAGCATCCCCGTGACGGCGGCGCGAAGGGTTTGCAATACCCCGCGCCTATTTCGGCGTTGAGGCCGCCGTAACCTTCAGGTGCATGTCGGGAATCTTTTCCGGGTCGCTGATCTTCAGGCGGATCGTTACGGGCCCCGTGATCGCCTCCGGCGCGAGCGACCGCAAACCTCCCAGTGCATTATCGAATGTGAATTCGGCGCCGGGCCCCGTTTTGCCGTTCCCGGCGTTCAGGATTTCAGGAGCGTAGTCGCGCCATACTTCGCCCTCGCCGCTGCCGAATTTCGTGGCTGTCACGCGGATGGGCGGATACAGAGGTTCGCCCGTCATGTTCTTCAGCCGCACCGGCATCGAGAGCTCACGCGTGGCGGGGTCGTAGTGGGCGGGGTCGGTAATGATCTCGATTTTCTCGGTCACGTCGCTGCGGCGCGAGGCTGCCTCGCGCAACTGCTCGCCCGCTGCCACCCGCGAAACCGTTACCGGCGCGGTCCACATCTGGAACGTGCCGCTGCGGCTGTCGGCCCACAACAGGTGGAACACGCCTTCCGCATCCGCCGCGAGCCCCATGTAATCGCCTCCCGCGCGCCAGCGTGTGGCCGGCGATGTGAAGCTGATTCGCACTGCCTGCTCGAAATGCCAGGTTGTGGGCCTGATCTGCATGTTGCCGGCTCCAAACATTTCGGAAGTGGCCGAGGATACTCGCACCGGCTTCAGGAACGACGCGCCGCCATCGAGCGATGCCGCGAAGTATTCGTCATAATGCGCCACATCGCGCGCCGCCCGCGTGTCGAACCAGCTCACGCCCAGCACTCCATCCTTGTTCACGGCCACCTGCACCTGGTACTGCACGCTCCCCGCCGGGCCGGAGCCGTCCAACACCCGCGGCGGCTGCCAGGTATGGCCGCGGTCGGCCGAGGACGTGAACATGACCCGCCCCTGCCCGGAACTGTAGTCGCTCCACGCGGCATAGATGTGGTCGCGATTCGCCCCGGCACTGGTATCGGCTGCCAGCATGGCAAAGCCGCCGAGCGCCGGCTGCAGCCTTTCCTGCATGCCGGCAACTTTAACCGGCTGTGAGTATGTTTCACCGCCATCCTGGGAGGTCGCCACCCACAAATTGCTGGTCGCCTCCTTCGGCGGCGTCGCGTGCTGATGAAAATCAAAGTCCTGGTAGGGCACCACCAGCGTTCCATCACTCAACACATGAATGCTCGTAACGTTTATGCCGATCACGCCTTTGCCGCTGGCCGCCGGCGCGGGCGCGCTGAAGCTCCGCCCGCCATCGTCGGAGTGCACCACGCTTACCTGGTATTCCGGATAGCCGTGCAGGTAGGCAATATAGATCCGGCCGCGATGCGGGCCGCCGGAGTAGTCCACTGCAATCTGCGGATGGTCGGCGTGCGCAGCGGCCACCACCGGCCTGCTCCAGTTTCGCCCCCCATCCTCGGAGCGATATACATTCACGCTGACCGTCATGTGCCCCTTCTCGTCTCTCGCGTCCGTTAGGTTGGCGAACAGCGCCGCCCCATCGTCGGTGAACGCCACCTGGGGATCGCCGCCGCCCCACTCCACCTGCTCCGGAATTGTGGTGTCGAGCCACACCGAGCCGCCATCGAGGCTGGCATAGGTTTTGCAGGCCCAGCCTCCCGCCGGCTGCGTCGCCGTGATCGCCGCTCCCACTAGTTGTTTGGGATTGCGCGGATTGGCAGCCACCATCAGCTCAACGTGTGGCAGGTCGCCATCGCGGCTTACCAAAATGTTTGGTCCTACCTGAATCAATTCTGGCTGCGCCGGGCTCGCGCTGCCTTGCCCGCAAAGCGTGGCGCACAAAAGCAATTCCGCAAGCAGGGTTGCAAGTTGGCGATGTAGCGTCATGGGCGGCTCGTCGGGCACCTTTCGGTCTGCCATGTTACGCCCCCGGGGGGACAACGCCGAAGGCTGCAGCAGCTTGCGCCTGCAAGTTTCCCGTTCCCGAACCGTCTGGCTGCAACTCGACACTCGAAACTCGTCCTTGCCGCCGCCGTCTCTTCCCCTTTCGCCGCAAGTTGCTTCCTGCCTGCAGCCGACGAATAATCGTACAAAAGATCTCGCCACGGAGATTCGGCAGTGAGCGACCAGCGCATTGAGCCGGAGCAGGACGATCCGGACTCACATCCCACGATCAGCTTCACCAGAACGGCGGGCGCGCCGTCCGCGAGCGAGTTGCGCGCTGCCCAGCCGAACATCGGCGCATATCGCATTCTGGGCTGGCTGGGCGAAGGCGGCATGGGCAGGGTGTACCGCGCGGAGCAGCAGAACCCGCAACGGATTGTTGCCCTTAAGGTCATCAAGTTGGGCATCGCCAGCGCGCAGCATCTGCGCCGCTTCGAACTGGAAGCAGAGATGCTTGGCCGCCTGCAACACCCCGGCATCGCTCAGATCTATGAAGCTGGAACGGCCCAGAGTGATTCCGGGCCGCAACCGTACTTTGCCATGGAGTACGTTCAGGGCCTCCCCCTGATTCAATATGCCACCCGGAATCAGTTGACCATGCAGGCCCGCCTGCAACTGATGGCGCGAATCTGCGATGCCGTAAATCATGCCCATCAGCGCGGCATTATCCACCGCGACCTGAAGCCTTCGAACATTCTGGTTGACGAATCAGGGCAGCCGAAGATCCTCGATTTTGGCGTGGCGCGCGTCACCGACTCCGAAACGCATGTCACCCGGCAAACCGACATGGGCCAGCTCCTGGGCACCCTCGGCTACATGAGCCCGGAACAGGTGCTGGCCGATCCTGCGGCGCTCGACATTCGCAGCGATGTGTATGCCCTGGGCGTCATCCTGTATGAACTCCTCGCCGGCA
>JAFAIN010000147.1 GCA_019236695.1 Acidobacteriota bacterium
CTTCTCCTTAAATCAGGTGACGATCAGTTTACGGAGCGCCGGCCCTTTCTTCCTGATCCGCTTCCAAAAAATCCAATCCCCTAAGGGGAATCTTCGTATGACTGCGCGATCATCAGCATGTAACCGTCAGGATCGTACAGCCGGAACTCGCCCCTCGGCAGATATTCCGGATAGGAGATATCTCCCGGTGCGAGCCCTTTTTCAGCCAACTTCGCGCGCAGTCCCTTGAGGTCCTGCGCGTAGAGGTAGAACAGAACGTGCGGCGCTTCCGGGTCCAACCTCGCGGGCGCTGTGCCGCGACGAACCAGCATGAGGTTTGCCCCGGTCTTCCAGTCTGGCGCGTTGGGCTGATATAGCCACGCCCAATACATCGGCGGACACTCACGCGGCACGTAATTCCCAATTTCGAACCCAAGCAGCCGGTAAAACGCCGCCGAGCGCTCGATATCGGCGACATGAATCATGGCCGTAACGGCGCTGACCGGCGCCTTACCCGGCTCCTTCGTCGCCACCCATGTTTCCGCCGCGCTCTCCTGTGCCATCGAAAAATCTCGCAATGCGAAAACCGCCGCCGTTAGACACGCCGCCGCTTGGGCGGCCGGCATCCGTTGTGCGGGATGGGAGTGACGTCTCGGATGGACCGCACCTCGATGCCCGCGGCGGACAGCGCGCGGATGGCCGATTCGCGGCCCGAGCCCGGGCCCGAAACGCGAACTTCCACCGTGCGCAAACCGTGCTCCCGCGCCTGGTTCGCCGCGTTCATCGCCGCCTGCTGGGCGGCAAACGGCGTCCCTTTTCGCGAGCCGCGGAAGCCCAGCGACCCCGAACTCTTCCACGAGAGCACGTTGCCGTTGTTATCCGTAATCGTGACCAGCGTGTTGTTAAACGATGCCTGAATGTGCACCACGCCCACCGGCACGTTCTTGCGCTCACGCTTCTTGAAAGTCTTCTTCTTGCCCGTTTTGGCGGGCGCGCCCGCCGGGCTTGCTGCTTGTTTTGCCATTTTTCCCCGGTTCTAAACTCTAAGTCTTTGACGCCGCCTTCTTCTTGTTTGCCACAGTTCCCTTGCGCGGCCCTTTGCGGGTGCGCGCGTTGGTGTGCGTCCGCTGCCCGCGAACCGGCAGGTTGCGGCGATGCCGGTAGCCGCGGTAGGAGCCGATTTCGATGAGCCGCTTGATGTGCATCGAGACGTCCTTGCGGAGGTCGCCTTCAACGCCGCCTTCATTCTCAATCGTCTGGCGGATGCGGTTCACTTCGTCTTCACCCAGATCGGAAACCACTTTTTCGGGATCGACATTCGACGCCGCCAGGATTCTAGCGGCACGCGGATGCCCGATTCCGAAGATATAGGTCAGCGCGATCCGGATATGCTTGTTGCGCGGAAGATCCACGCCTGCAATACGAGCCATGTTTTAACCCCGGTTGTCAGTTGCCGCTAATTCCGCAGCTAACCCTGCCTCTGTTTGTGTTTCGGGTTTTCGCAGATCACGCGCACCACGCCTTTGCGGTGGATGACCTTGCACTTATCGCAAATTTTCTTTACTGACGCTCGAACCTTCATAAAAAACTCGCTATTTATAGCGGTACACGATTCTGCCGCGACTGAGGTCGTAAGGTGAAAGTTCCACCGCCACGCGATCGCCGGGAAGAATGCGAATAAAGTTTTTTCGCATCTTGCCCGAGACGTGGGCCAGCACCTGGTGCTTGTTGCTCTCCAGTTCCACCCGGAACATCGCATTGGGCAGCGGCTCGACCACCGTTGCCATGACTTCAATCGCGTCTTCTTTGCTCATTCGCTCCTAAAAGTTTCCAGTTTCAAGCTCCGGGTTTCGAGTTATCCCTGCACTCTGCCCGGAACCCGAAACGCCAGGCGCGACATTGCCTTTATGCCGTCAGCACCTGGGGACCATCCGTCGTAATTGCCACGCAGTGCTCGAAATGGGCGCTGTAGCTGCCGTCTTCCGTCACCGCGGTCCACTTGTCCGGCAGCACGCGCGCACCCGGCTTCCCGGCGTTCACCATGGGTTCGATGGCGAGGACCATGCCTTCCCGCAGGCGCGCTCCATGCCCTCGTGTACCGTAGTTCGGCACCTGCGGGTCTTCATGCAGCCGTGTGCCGATGCCGTGGCCCACAAACTCACGAACCACGCTGAAGCCGTTTGCCTCAACCAACTCCTGCACGGCCGCTCCCACATCTCCCAGCGTGTTGCCGATGCGCGCCACCTGGATGGCGCGGTCCAGCGAACTCTTCGTCACTTCCACCAGGCGGGCCACTTCCGGCTTCAGGTGGTTGCCCACCGGAAGCGTCACCGCCGCATCCGCGTAGTAGCCGTCGAGCACCACGCCGCAATCGATCGAAACAATCTCGCCCTGCTTCAACACCCGCCGCTCGGATGGAATTCCATGCACAATCTCTTCATTCAGGGATGTGCACAGCACGCACGGATAATCGAAGTAGCCCTTGAATGCCGGCCGGGCGCCCAGCCTGCGTATGCTGGCTTCCGCCGCCCGCTCCAGGTCCATGGTGCTCACGCCCGGCGCCACCATGGCGCTGAGCTCATCGAGCACCTGGCGCACAATGCGGCCGCTGCGGCGCATCTTCTCGATTTCCGGCGCGGACTTGCAAACAATCGGCATCAACAAATATGCGGCTCACCGCTTCGGGCATGCTCATCGAGAGCATGCCACGCCAATGCCGTAACCTCAGCTTGCGGCCGGTTGCCATCTACTTCAACCAGCCGCCCCTGTCGCGCATAGTACTGCCGCAGAGGAAGCGACATCTCCTCGTACACCTTCAGGCGCTCGGAGATAACATCTTCAGTGTCGTCCTGGCGCATGACCAGCTTTGCGCCATCAACGTCGCACACACCCGCCACTTTGGGGGGCTGGGTATGAATGTTGTAGATGCGCCCGCACGCAGGACAGGAACGGCGCCCGGTGAGCCGCTGCAGTAAGCCATTATATTCCACCGTGAATGACAGCACAATCGGGGCCACCCAGCAGGCCTCGCTGAAAAACCGGTCGCGGAGCAGTTTATCAAGCCATTCCGCCTGCGCCTGATTGCGGGGAAAGCCATCGAGAATGAACCCCCGGTTGCAGTCCACATTTCCCAGCCGGGCGCGCAGCATGTCAAAGACCAGGGCATCCGGAACCAGCTCGCCGCGGTCCATGTAGGCCTGGGCGGCGCGGCCGAGTTCGCTGCCCCGGAGAACGTTGTCGCGAAGCAGGTCGCCGGTGGACACCTGCGGAATGCCGTACCGCGCCGCGATTGCCTTGGCCTGCGTTCCCTTGCCCGCGCCGGGAGCCCCCAGCAGGATCACAGGGCCCACGTTCACGGTCTTCGGCTGTTGCGCCTCCGCAGGAATCATGCCCCCGGCCTCAGGGATTGCCGAATTGCGGAATTGCCGAACTGCCGAATCGCCCTTGCGGCAATCTGCACCTGGAACCTGAAATGACGTTCTGGCCACGGAAAAGAAACAGAGCCATCCCCCCGGGCCTGCGCCAATTCGGCAATTCCGCAATTCGGCAATTCCGCAATCTCCTTCAGGCCCATGTCCGGCGGCCGCGAATGCGCCCGCTGCGCGGCGTAAAGCCCTCGTAGTGCCGCATGATGAGCTGCGCCTCGATCTGCTGAACCGTATCCATGGCAACTCCTACCACGATCAGCAGCGACGTCCCTCCGAAATAAAACGTTACGCCCAGGCCTCCGGTAAACCACGTAGGCAGGCGTTCGAAGAAAGTTCCGCCCAGCCACGGCGGCAGGTGGTTCAGGTGTATGCCGGCCATCATCCATTCGGGAATAAACGAGATGATGATGAGGTACAGCGCTCCCACCAGCGTAATGCGCGTCAGAATGTCGTTGATGTATTCGCGGGTGCGCACCCCGGGGCGGATTCCCGGAATGAAGCCGCCATACTTGCGCATATCATCCGCCACTTTGGCCGGGCTGAATACGATGGACACATAGAAATACGCGAAGAAGATAATGCCCAGCGCATACAAAGCGGTGTAGAGCGGCTCTCCCCACCCGAGGTCATTGAGCAGCCGGCCCATGAGAGTCTCGGTGTTATGCCATTTGATAAAGATGGTTTGCGGGAAGGTAAGAATCGAAGAAGCGAAAATCACCGGCATGACGCCGCCGGCGTTAACGCGCAGCGGCAGGTGCGTGCTCTGGCCGCCCATAACCTTCCGGCCCACCACTCGCTTGGCATACTGCACCGGTATGCGCCGTTCGCTGCGCTCCACAAACACAATGAAGGCAACCACCGCGATCATGACCACCAGCAGGCCCACCACCGCGATGGCCGTGGCCCCGCCCCAGGCCTGCGTGCTCACTTTCTGGAACAGCTCCTGCACCGCGCGCGGCAGCCCGACCACAATGCCTGCGAAAATCAGCAGCGACATGCCGTT
>JAFAIN010000216.1 GCA_019236695.1 Acidobacteriota bacterium
CCTCGATGGCGAACTCTACGGAGTTGCACCCGCGCTGCCGGCGAACTTCCTCGGTTTTGCGCTCGACATAGCTGCGAAATGACGCAAATGTACCCCTGGGCAGGTCCTCGTTGTTGCGCTTCCGGGCAGCCAGCAGCTCGCGGTAAAGCAATCGGAGCTCGCGATGCTGGTGCGCCGGATCGACGCACTCGATCTTCAGCCCGCCCGCGCTGCGCTGCTGCAGGCCCCGCGCCGCTTCGTGCTCCTCCAGAGTGCGCACTCCCTGCACGCCCAGCAGCGCGTCCTGCGGCCGGCGGTAGCCCTGTTCGCGCACCTTCATCTTCTTGCGCCACAAGTCGGCAAAAATCGCGTAGCCCTGCGCCAGCGATTTGTAGCGATAGTGCTGGGCGTGAGTGAGGCGGCAATCCTGGTGGCGCGCAATCAGGCTCTTGACTCGCCACTCGGTATCCACCGGCGGGCGCTTCATCCCGCCGCCAAAATACGTAGCGTATTCCACCTTGAGCCGGCGCAGCGATTCTTCGAGCTGCGTCAGCTCTTCGTCAATGGTGAGGGCTGGCAAACCAACCGCAGTTTAGGCGAAGCCCGCCTGAAGCCGGCAGTGACGGTGGTAACACAACAAGGCAAAAGGCTGAAGGCAAAAGGCAAAAAAACCGAAAGCCGGAGGGCCAGGCCCGCGGGCTAATCCCAGGCCAGTTCTTACCTGGCCCTGTGACTTACGAATGGATTGCCCACGATGACGAAGCGCAGCGGCTCTTCCGCCGCTTTGGTGATGCCAATGCGTCGAGTGGCGGCGATGGCTTGCGGCGGAATGCCGTCGCTCGCGAGATAGAGATCGGAGTTCGGCGCCGCCAGGTCTTTGCCGTTGTCGCGCTCGCGCGTGATGGCTAGCGCTTCCGACAGGCGCCCGGGCCCGGAAGTCAGCAGCCTAAGGAATCCGGGCGGCGGCCGAAAGGGCAGCACAAGCCCGCGATTCGCGGCCATATGGGCAAGGCCCACGAGCGGTTCCAGAGCCCGAATGAGCACGCAGCCCGCATTGCCTTCGCCCAGGCACGAGGCATTCAGGCAGTAGTGATTGCCGTAGATGAAATAGACGTAAGCGTGGCCCGGCGGGCCGAACAGCACGGCATTGCGCGGCGTCCTGCCGGCGGCGGAGTGCGCCGCGGCGTCGCCTGCGCCAAGATAGGCTTCGGTTTCGACAATGCGGCCGGCGAGCCGCTTGTTGGCGCCGATGTCGCGCACCAGGATCTTGCCCAGCAGCCCGCGGGCCACCAGCCGCGGGTCGCGATCATAAAATGACCGCGATAGTACCTCACAACGGAGACGCGGAGGCACGGAGGAGGGCATCTGCAATGTGTAATCTGCAATGTGAAAAGCTACCGCCTGGGAATCAACTTTTTACTTTTCACATTTCACATTTCACATTCTCACATTTCCCCCTGATCCACTCCTCCACCTGCCGCTGCAGCACATCCATGGGCAGGGCGCCGTTGCGCAGCACGACCTCATGGAACTCCTTGAGGTCGAAGTTCGCTCCCAACCGCCGGCTGGCTTGGGCGCGCAGGTCCTTGATGGTGAGCTGGCCCACTTTGTATCCCAATGCCTGCCCCGGCCAGGCGATGTAGCGGTCGATTTCGTTGACTATGTCCAGCTCAGCCCGCGGAGCATTTTGCATGAAGAAGTCGATGGCCTGCTGGCGCGTCCACTTCATGGAATGCATTCCGGTGTCGACTACCAGGCGCACGGCGCGCCACATGTCATAGGCCAGCTCGCCGAATTTATTGTAAGGATCGGAATACAGCCCCATGTCGTTGCCCAGCGATTCGGCGTAAAGCGCCCATCCCTCGACAAAAGCATCGTAAGAGCCGTAGCGCCGGAACTTCGGGAGCTCGCCCTGTTCATACGACAGCGCGATCTGCAGATGATGCCCGGGAACGGATTCATGCAGCGTAAGCGCGGTGATCTCCCATTTGGGGCGCGATTCGGGCTTGTAAAGATTCACGAAATAGGTTCCCGCGCGTGACCCATCGGCCGCCAACTGGCGGTAGTAAGCGGCTGTAGTATCGGGCGCAGTGATCGCGGGAATCGCCTCCACGCCGTAAGGAGTGCGCGGCAGCACGCGGAAAACTTTCACCAGATTCGGATCAATGGTCTTGGCCTGAACCTGGTAGGCGCGAAACAGCTCCTGCGGATCGTGGTAGAAGAATTTCGGATCGCTGCGCAGGTACTGGAAGAACTCAGCCAGGCTGCCCTGGAACCCGACCTGCTCCCTGATTTTCTCCATTCCGGCGCGGATGCGCTTCACTTCATCAAGCCCTACCTGGTGCACCTGTTCGGGCGTCATGCCGGTGGTGGTGAAGCGGCGGACAAAGAAGCGATACATGGCATCGCCATTCGGCAGCTTCCAGATGCCGACCTCTTCCGGGCACGCCGGCAGATATTCGTTGACGAAGAAATCATGGAAGGTGCGAAAGGCGGGAATGACTACGGCGAAAATGGCCTGTTGGCCGGCGCGTTGCAGGCGCTCGCGGTCAGCCGGGCTGAACGATTCCGGCATGCGCAGGAACGGCTTGTAGTACGAGCTCCCGGCCGGGTCATCGACCGTTTGCTTCCCAATCTGGCCCGGAATGCGCTGCATGATGATGCGCGGCAGCAGCATGTGCTCGCGAATTCCCTGGCGCATGAGCGCGATGGTCTGCTGCATGTATCCGCCGAAGCCGTTCAGGCGTGCGATCCAATCCTCGTAATCCTTCACGGTGGTGAAGCGCAGGGCATCGCCCAGCTCGTTGCTCGTCTGGATTCCGCCGCGCTGGTTCAACGGGATCAGGTACCAGTGGAACTGGTGCTCTTCAATATCGGTTTCCAGTTGCTTGCGGAACAGATCAGAGTTGAGCTGGTCGGCGGGCGAAAGGGCGGCGCTAGGAATGCGCTTGAGTTCCTGGAGTACCGCGACGTGGTGCTGGTGGCGCATCTCGATGGCGGAGAGAGAAACGTCGGGCCAGCGGTCATTCCAGCGGCGGTCGCCGAGCTCAGAAGCAAATGCAGGGTTCTGCTGCATCTGCCAGTCCCATTCACGATCGAACAGCGCGTGCAGGGCAGCGCCCTGCGATTGCGCGACCAGCGTGGAGGCAGCGGTAAGGCAGAGAGCGAGTAGAGCGAGCTTCATAGAAGTGCGAAAGTGCGGAAGTGCGGAAGTGCGAAATTTCAAGAGCGGCTGCGCCCCGGTTTAAGAAATTCCGCACTTTCGCACTTTCGCAGTTTCGCACTTTACCATGTCTGTGTGGTTCTCCAGCCCATTGGCTACGCGGGCGCCGGGCGCCCCGGCGGCATTCCAGCATGGGAGGCGACAGAGCCGCGGCAACTGGCTGAAGCACCGGAATACCTGCTGGTGACGCAACCCGATCACGCGGCGCTGGCCGGCGAACTGGCCGCGGCGCTGGCCGCCGAATGGATGCCGCGGCTCTCTCCCGCGGCAATCGCAGCCATTGCCGCCCATGATGAAGGCTGGCGCCCATTCGATACCCGGCCGTCGTTCCGGCCGGGCGCGCGGCCGGCATCGTTCATCGAGATTCCATCGCCGGATTTTCTGGCGGCGTGGAACGCCTCGATTGAGCACGCCGCAACACTTTCGCCGCTGGCCGGCGCGATGGTGAGCCGGCATTTCTGCCGCCTCCTCCGCGGAAAGCCTGAAGACTCAGCCTTCGACCGCTTTCTTGCCGGCGAGGCGGAGCGGCGCGCCGCGCTCGAAAGAGGCATCACCGAACCCGAAATCGAGGCGCTGGTGGATGTGCTGCAGTTTTGCGACCTGCTGTCGCTTTACCTGTGCTGTGGCGCGACCGAGCGCACCCACTTCCCGCAGTCATTTGCGGGGCGCACGCTCGAGGTTATGCGGAGCGGGGAAGGCTACCAGGTAAGCCCCTGGCCGTTTCGAGAGCGGTTAAGGCTTGAGATTCCTGCACGGAGGTGGCCGGGACTCGAAGCGCAGGCGATGTTTGCCAGCATTGAAGAATGAAAACTTTACCGCGGAGGCGCGGAGGCGCGGAGCCGGATAGACGAAAGCCGTTTCTGTTTTATTGCGGGGGCGGCGGGCTGCCGCTACAATTTGCGCCTCGCTTGAAACAACCTCATTAGGAGCGGTTTATGACACCTGCAGATTTCGGCCGGCGCTTTTTATTGCTGGCGGCCGTGTTGCTCGGCTGCGCAGCCACGCTGGTAGCGCAGAATGAGCCCGCGCATCATCCCATGGCCAGCGCCATGATCGCGGCCGATGGAAAGACACAAGGGCCGGCGAATGTGGCGGCGCCGCACAACGAATTTGTCATCCGTGGCGCGACCGTTCTGACCGGCAGCCACGGCGCGATTCAGAACGGAAGCGTTTACGTGCGCAACGGCAAGATCGTTGCGGTGGGCGAGTCAGTAAACGCGCCGGCCTCCGCCAGCGTGATTGATGCGCGGGGCAAGTATGTTACGCCCGGGATCATCGATTCGCATTCCCACATGGCGCTCGATGGCGACGTGAATGAGCTCACCAATCCGGTTGTGCCGCACATGATGATGATTGATGCCTTCGATTACCGCGATAAGGCGCTCTACCACGCGCTGGCCGGCGGCGTGACTTCGGCGCTGCTGCTGCACGGCTCAGGCGACATGATCGGCGGCCAGGCGGTGGTCATCAAGCTGAAGTACGGCAGGTCGCGCGACGAAATGCTCTTCCCCAATGCGCCGCGCTCCATCAAGTTCGCCAGCGGCGAGAACCCCAAGCGTGTTTTCGGCTCGCGCAACCAGCTCCCTTCCACCCGCATGGGCAATTTTGAAGTCATGCGCCAGGCGCTGCAGGAAGGCCGCGAATACATGCGCGATTGGGATGACTACAACACCAAGGTGAAGAACGGCGACAAAAACGCGCGGCCGCCACGCCGCGATTTGCGCCTCGAGGCCCTGGCCGACATCCTGCGCGGCAACCTGCTGGTCCAGATCCACTGCTACCGCTCTGACGAGATGCTGACCGAAATGGCCATTGCCAAAGAGTTCGGATACAAGGTTCGCGCATTTCATCACGCGCTTGAGGCCTACAAGGTGGCGCCGCAGCTCGCCGCGGAAGGCGTGGGCATCGCGACGTTCTCCGACTGGTGGGGCTTCAAGGATGAAGCCAAAGACGCTATTCCCTGGAACGCCGTCATCGCCATGAGGAAGGGCGTGAAGGTGGCGATCAAGAGTGATTCCGATGATTTTGTGCGCCGCCTGAATCAGGAGGCGGCCAAGGCCATCCGTTATGGAGGCGCCACTGAGGATGAGGCGCTGCAGATGATCACGATCAACCCGGCATGGATCATGGGAATTGATGACCGCACCGGCTCGCTCGATGTGGGAAAGGATGCCGACATCGTCATCTGGAACGGGCCGCCGCTTTCCAGTTACGCGCTGGCCGACAAAGTTTTTATCGACGGCGATCTTTACTTTGACCGCTCACTGCCGGGGTTTGGGTTGGTGCAATTCCATGGCACGCCCGGCGTGGGGGCGGCCACCGAGGGCTTTCCCGGCGATGATCATGAGGAGGTGCACTGATGAATTGCCGAACTGCGGAATTGCCGAATTGCCGAATTGAAAGCAATCGAAAGCCCGGTTGGCGCTCAGCATGCTTCGCGCTTGCGCTCCTAGTTTGCGCAACCCCGCTCCTGGCGCAGGAGCAGGCGGCGAATGCCGGTGCCCCCATCGCCATTCGCGGCGGGAAAGTCATGACCATTACGCATGGCACCATTCCAAACGGCGTGGTCGTAATGGAGAACGGAAAAATCACGGCTGCCGGGCCGGCGGCTTCCACTCCCGTTCCGGCCAATGCCCGCGTGATCGATGCCACCGGCATGACGGTTTACCCCGGCATCATTGATGCGGAATCGCACCTGGGTTTGCAGGAGATCGGCTCTGACCAGATGACCAGCGACCTCGCCGAACCGAGCGACGAGATCATGCCGCACATGCATGTCTATGACGCCTTTCACGCCGAAACGGAACTGATTCCGGTTACCCGGCTCAACGGCATCACGAACGCCGTGGTGGCGCCTGCGGAGGCCGATACGCTGCCCGGCCAGGACAGCTTTATTCAGCTCGCCGGCCGCGATCGCGATGAGATGATCCTGGTGCGCGACATTGCGCTGCCGGTGAACGTGAGCGGGCAGCAGCGGCGCGGCGGCGGCGGGGCTGGTGGCGGCGGCGGGCCGCGATTCCCCTCCACCCGCATGGGCGTGGCTTCACAGTTGCGGCAGACGCTTCTTGACGCCCAGGACTACATGCGGCGCGCCGCCAATCCCCAGGCCGCAGCCGGATCCGACCAGGCCGGTGAAGGGCAGCGGGCGCACGGCGGCTCGGGCGGCGGTGGATTCCATCGCGACCTGAAGATGGAGGCGCTCATTCCGTATTTGCGGGGCGAGCGGCCCGTCATCCTTTCGGCGCAGACCAGCAATGAAGTGCTCACTGCGATGAGCATTGCACGCGAATTCAACTTGAAAGTCGTGCTCAATCACATGGAACGGGCTGACGACATTCTCGACACCATCGCTGCATACAAGGTGCCGGTGATCGTTGGCTCCATCTGGACGCTGCCGGAAACCGGCGATCGCTATGACGCCGAATACCGCCTTCCGGCCGAGCTTGTGAAGCGCGGCGTGAAGATTGCGTTTGCCTCCTACAGCGATACCCACAACGCCCGCAACCTTCCTTATGCGGCAGGGTACTCGGTCGCGTATGGCCTGCCGTACGAGGAAGCCATGAAGGCGCTGACTATCAACCCCGCTGAGATGTTCGGCGTTGCCGACAAGCTGGGCTCGCTGGACCCGGGAAAGACAGCGAATGTGGTGATCGCGAACGGCGATCCGCTTGATGTAAAGACCGACGTGAAACACGTGTTCATTGCGGGCCGCGAAATCCCGCTGGTGAACCGGCAAACCGAGCTGCGGGACGAGTATTGGCCGAAAAAGTAACAGGATTGCCGAACTGCTCGAAATTCGGCAATTCGGCAATTCGGCAATCTACAATGCTTCGATGCTGCTGGCGCTCACTGCTTCCGCCCTGATTACGCCTCGCGAAGTTGTTTCTGATGGCGTAGTCATCGTGCGCGACGGCACGATTGAGGCGGTGGGCACGCGCGCGCAGATCGAGATCCCGGTTGCTGCGCGCGTGGAAAACTACGAATCGGGCATCCTCGCGCCCGGCTACATTGATCTTCACATTCACGGCGGCGCCGGTCATGACCTCATGGAAGCGGCTCCGGTGGCAACTGAAGCCGTGGAGCGGCTGCTGGCGCAGCACGGAGTAACCTCGTACCTTCCCACCACGCTCACCGCGCCGGTTGACCTGACGCTGCGCGCGCTCGAATTCCTGGCCGCCGAAATTGAAGCTGCGGCTGCGGATCAAAGCCGGAGCGACCGCGCCTGCCCCGCCGGCATTCACATGGAAGGACCGTTCCTGTCTCATGCCAAACGCGGGGTGCACCCGCCTGAGTATTTGCAGCCGGCCTCAGTCGAGTTGTTCCAGCGGTTCTGGGAGGCGGCGCGCGGGCACATCCGGCTGCTGACGATTGCCCCGGAGTTGCCGGATGCCGCCGAATTGATATCCGTAGCCACCCGGCAAGGCATTACGTGCTCGCTTGGGCACTCGAATGCGCTTGCCGCAGAGGCGCAGGCCGGGGTGGCAGCCGGCGCTCGCCACGCCACTCACACCTTCAATGCCATGCGGCCGCTCGATCATCGCGAGCCCGGCATTCTTGGCGTGGTGCTGGGTTCGCCGGAGCTTTATGCCGACATCATTGCCGATGGCGTCCATGTGGAGCCTTCCGTCATTGACATGTTTCTCCGGCTCAAAGGCCCGGAACGCGCAGTGCTCATAACGGATGCACTCAGCGCAACCGGCATGGGCGAGGGGCGCTTCCGCCTGGGTGATTTCGAAATCGATGTGCGCGGGCCGGTGTGCCGCGACCTGAACGGCACCATCGCCGGCAGCGTGCTGACGCTTGATGTCGCGGTGCGGAATATTATGGCTTTCACCGGCTGGGAACTGCCGGCCGCAGTGCGGCTTGCTTCATTGAATGCCGCGCGCAGCGCGCAGCTTGCCGGCCGAGGCGAACTCGTGGCCGGCGCCGTAGCCGATATCGCCGTGCTCACGCCGGCTGGAGAGGTGATGGAGACGATTTGCGGAGGGAGAACCACTTCGTAATTGCGAAACTGCGAAAGTGCGAAACTGCGACAGTGCCCGGATCAGAATCGGTAACCGGCAATTTACGAAATTACAAATTACGAAATTATGAAATTATCAACGCAGGCTCTGGTCCACTTCCCTTAGCCAGTCGGGCGATTTCAGGATTTCGCGGGGTTTGGGGCCATCGGCCGGGCCCACGATGCCATCGCGTTCCATCAGATCGATGAGGTGGGCGGCCCGGCCGTAACCGATGCGCAGCCGCCGCTGCAGCAGCGATGTAGAGGCCTTGCCGAATTCCAGCACCAGCCGCACTGCATCCTCGAACAGTTCGTCGTGCTCGCCGCCCAGGGCTTCGCCGGTTTCCGGGTCCAGGGTTCCTTCTTCTTCCTCGCGCGGCGCTTCGAGGAATGTCTGCTCATATTCGGCGGCAGCCTGCGAACGCCAGAACTCCACCACGCCGGCAATTTCTTTTTCGGTGACAAATGGCGCATGCAGGCGCACGACGCGGGCGGAGCCTGAGGGCAGGTAGAGCATGTCGCCGCGCCCCAGCAGCGCTTCGGCGCCATTGGCGTCGAGGATGGTTCGGGAATCGACTTTGGTGGCCACGCGGAACGAAACGCGGGCGGGGAAGTTTGCCTTGATCAGCCCGGTGATTACATCCACCGAGGGCCGCTGCGTGGCCAGCACCAGGTGAATGCCTACGGCGCGCGCCATTTGTGCCAGGCGCGTGATCGACTCTTCCACGTTGTTGCCGTCGAGCATCATGAGGTCGGCAAGCTCATCGATGATGATGACGATGTTCGGAATCGGCTGCTCGTCCGCTTCGGCGCCGGGTTCCGTAAACAGGGATGGTGTGCCGCCATCTTCGAAAAGCCGGTTGTACTGGTCAATGTTGCGGACCCCGCGCGCCGCCAGCAGCTTCAACCGGCGCTCCATTTCGCGCACCGCGTTGCGCAGCGCATTCGAAGCCAGGCGGGGCTCCGTAATAATGGGCACATAGAGGTGCGGGACGCCTTCGTATACTCCGAGTTCGAGCCGCTTCGGATCAACAAGAATCAACCGTACCTGCGCCGGGGTGGCTTTATAGAGCACCGACATGATCATGGCGTTGATCGCCACGCTCTTCCCGGAGCCGGTCGAGCCGGCGATCAGCAAATGCGGCATCGCCGCCAGGTCCGAGGTCACGATCCGGCCATTGATGTCCTTGCCCATGGCCAGGGTAAGCCGCGAGCGTCCTCCCAAAAACTCGTGCGACTCGATGACTTCGCGCAACCAGATGGTTTCACGTTCCCGGTTCGGCACCTGGATGCCGATGGTGGCTTTGCCCGGCATGCGCTCGATCAGAATGCTTTCGGCGCGCAGGCCAAGGCACAGGTCCTCGGAAAGCCCCGTAATGCGGCTGTACTTGATGCCCGCTTCCGGCTTGAATTCAAAAGTTGTGACCACCGGCCCGGGATTGATTTGCGATACCGCGCCGCGTACGTCGAACTCGGCGAATTTGGCGGTCAGGGCTGCCGCTGTGTGCTTCAGCTCGTCTTCCTGAATCGTCTGTTGCTCGTCAGGCCGGTGCAGCAGCGAGCTGGGCGGAAGCTTGAAGCTGCCGGCCAGTTTCGGAAGCGTGGTCCTGGGCTTCTTCTGCGAGTCAGCCCGCTGCGCAATCATAGGAGCCGCCGGCTCGACCGGAGCCGCGGGTTCTGGTTCCTCCCACGGTGTGCCCATGCGCACCGGCGGCTGCGGTTCGAGCGCCGCCCTCGGCCCAGGCTCAATGGGCATGGCTTCCAGCGCCGGCGACAGCCCCGGTGCGGGGCTGGGGCTGGGGCTGGGCGCCGCGATTACCGGCTTGATGGCCTTGCGAGCCTTCTCCGCTCGTTTCTGTTCCCGGCGGCGGCGCGCCCGCTCGCGCCAATCTCGGAATCGCTCCACGATCGCAATCACGAACGCAAAGCGCGTGCGGAACCAGGTTTCGAGCTGGCCAAAGCTGAACGCGGTTGACAGGTACAGCGCGACCGCGATTACCGCGATCGAGACAATGTAAGCCCCCGCAACATTCAGAAATCGGATCAGCACATCCGCCAGCACACGCCCCAGGACGCCTTCCACCGGAATCACGTGCAGCCAGCGCATCCGGAGCGGCTGGACCCCGAGCAGGCCGGCAGTGAACAGCGCCAGCAGCACCACGCCCGCGGTCTTGGCGGCGGGTTCCTGCACTTTCCGCGAGCGGAACCAGCGAACCGCAAGGAAACCCAGCGGAACGGGAATCAGAAGGGCCATCACTCCAAAAGACTGCAGCAGCAGGTCGGCTACGGCGGCCCCAAAAAGGCCAATCCAGTTATGCAGGGGGTGCGAGGGCCCAAACCCGGCCGTGTTCGGCGAGGGATCAAGAGGCGAGTACGAAACCAGTGCGAGGAAAAGGAGGCCGGCGGCCACAAACAGAAGAAAGCCAGTCAGCTCGTTGAGCCGGCGATTGGCCCCGGGCGTGAACACGCGCGAGAAAAATTTCATAAGGCGCAGCGGCAGCTCGCCGTGCAGACTTCCGGGTCTGCGTCAGCGGAACAGCCCGCGGTACGCCAGAGCAAGCACGATTATGCCAAAAACCACGCGATAGACAACGAAAAGTTTGAGCGAGTGCGTTCGGAGATAACCGATGAAGATTGCGATGGCGGCATAGCCCACAATGGCCGAAACCACGAATCCGGCGAGAAAGGGCGCCCACATGTCATGCGCCAGGGGTTCTTTGAGCATGTGGTGAGCCTTCAGCAGCACTGCCCCGGCAATGATGGGCGTGGAAAGCAGGAAACTGAAGCGCGCGGCTGCATCGCGGCTCAACCCGCGAAACAGGCCGACGGCGATGGTTGACCCGGAGCGCGAAACGCCCGGCACAATGGCGCAGGCCTGGGCCATGCCGACCAGGATGGAATCGAACAGCGAAACCTGTTCCAGTCGCTTGCGCTGGCTGCCCATGTATTCGGCCAGCCACATCAGCAGGCCCACGCCGATCATGGTGCCGGCAATCAATACGGGAGCCCGCAGTGAAGTCTCGGCGCGTTTTTCCAGCAGCGCACCCACAATCGCGCCCGGTACGGTCGCCAGAAGGATGAACCACAGCAGCCAACGCCCGCCTTGCTCACCGGGCGCAGCTTCCAGGTATGTGGAAGTGCGAACCGCTACCGAAGCGCCGCCCTGGTTGGCGGCCACCAGCACTTCCTCTTTTCGTTCCACTGGCGCGAGCACCACCCGGTTGGCGGCGTCACCGCCCCCCAGGGCCCCGCGCAGGATCCTCATCCAGGTGGGGGCGAAATAGATGAGCACGGCGACCAGGGTGCCGGCGTGCAGGGCAACGTCAAACGTGAGCCCTGGATCCTTCCAGTTCAACAGCCACGGGATAATGATGAGGTGGCCGGAACTTGAAACTGGCAGGAATTCGGTCACGCCTTGAATAAGGCCGAGGACAATCGCCTGGTAAATGGGCATGTTGTTTATTCCGATGCGTTTCCGTAAGTGGGAATGTTCTGGTTGATTTTGTAGAGCAGGGTGCTGCCTCGCGCGGCGTAGTCGCTGTCGCTGTACTGGGAAACCAGGCGCTGCGCCAGCGTAAGGGCCTGGTTCCGCGCCTGCTCGGCTTTCTTCGGCTCGCCGTTGCCTTTGTAGATCTCCATCAGCGCCGATTGCCGCCAGGCTGCGTTATAAAGCGCCTCAGCCGCCCGGGGTGATTGCGGATGTTCGGCGGCGTATTTCTCGTAGAGCTCGGCTTCCTTTTCCGGGCACTTGGCCGCCCCGTTCCATTCGCCGCAGATCTTGTTGTCGATCAGGTCATAAGCGGCGAGATCGGCCCATTTTGTGTGAGGGAATTTCCGCTCCACTTTCCGCAGGTAATCCTCATTAATCCGTTCCCGCATGTTTGGATCGCTCTGTTTGGCGGAAGGGCGGGAGAATGCGTCGGCGCGCTCGATTTGCCAGCGGATGTCGGCGGCGCGCCAGGCGGCTTCGCCGGCCAGCGGCGAAGAAGGGAAATCCTCCGGAAGCAGGGAATAGAGCCGCCTGGCCTGTTGCGCAGCGCCTTTGCGGCCGCCTCGGCGTGACGCTTCCGTCTCAGCCTCCACCGCAGCGCCGAACAGGATGCGATCGCCGTTGGGAGTGCCGCCCCGAACCGCGCCTCGCTCCTGCACCCAGCCCGTAATGTTCTTGCCCTGCGGCTGGTCGGCGTCAGTCTCAAGCGGCCCGCCTTCGATGTTGGCAATCACATGCAGCCAGCCACGCGCACTTTCCGGCAGGATGGCCATTTCGCGCCCGGCCTCCATTGTGGCCAGTTTCTCTGCGTGCGTGTCGGCCGTGATGTAAACCGGCATATCCACCACTGCCACCGCGTACTCCTGCGCATTCCTCTGCTTCTGCGCACACAAGAGCAGCGGCAGGCAGCAGCACAGGAAAACGCCACAGATGGAGCGGTGCAACAAGGTTCGAATGACCATTCGAGTGATCATAATTCTACATGGCTTTCCACGGTGGGGCCGCACCGCCGAATGGGAATGCCGGCGGAGGGGCTTGCTTTTTGCGCCCACTTCCTCGACACAACCGCTATCGCCCGCACCACATCCCTCTCTCGGAGGTCAGGAATCCATGAAGGGTTCGCGTGATGAAGATTTGGGCAAGGGAGCAGTGGAGCGGGAAACGCAGCAGCAGCAAGGCAATCAGAATTTCTCCGGCCAGATGCCGCACCGCAATCAGCATGCGGTTGCCGCAGGGCTGGACAGCGACTTCCCCGAGGCGGGAGGGAATCCGGAGCACAGCGGCCAGCAGATCAGCAATCAGCATGACCGCGCGCTGGAGACGGCGTGCGGTCGCACGCAACAGGAGAGCGAGCGCGTGGATCAGGATCCCGGCGAACGCCAGAAGCGCAACCAGGACGGGCAAAAAGACGACCCATTGGCCGCATGACCCGGGGCGGCAGGCGCTTGCGCTTGCGCAATATTGCGCATCCGGAGGCTTCGATATACCCTTGCGCCTCCGGAGGAGACAATGGATAACGATCACGTGGACCGGCGGCGCATTATGCAGCGCGCCGGAATGCTGCTGGGTGCGGGCGGTGCGCTTGCGGCGCTCTCGCTGCCTGCGGGCGCCCTCAGAGCCGATGAAGAAGATGAGCTCGCCGGCCTGTGGCACTCGATTGTTTCCACCAAAGACAACTCGGTTCCTGCATTTGCCGCTTTCGAACTGTTCAGCGGCGGAATCTGGATCGGAAGCGGCAGCACCGACCTTTCGCCGGCTGCGTTGAGCAGCCCTCTTTGGGCCATCTATAAGCGCATTGGCCGGCGAACGTTTCATGGTGGCGGGCGTTTCTGGACCTATGAACCGAATGGCACGCCCAACGGATTCGCGGCGGTCGAGCAGATCACGACTGTCGATGAGCAGGGCAGGCGGTACCAGGGCGAAGGCACAATCCAGTTTTTCGATCCCAGCGGCGCCCCGCTGGCCCCGGCGTCGCCGGTGGTAGATGACGGCCAGCGGATCGTAGTGCCTTAGTCCGCGACATTCCGCGGTTTATGGGGTTCCCATTGCCAGGCAGGAAATCCATGGCATTGAGCAGAATTCATCTTCTGGCGCTGGCCCTGGTTGCAGGTTTTACCCTGCTGCCGGCGCAGCCCGCGCGAGCTCAGACGTCTGATACCTGGAAAAGCGTCGCAATCATCGGCGGCTCAACCGCTGCAGGCGCTTACATTGGCCACAAGGTGGCCGGCCCTA
This sequence comes from Acidobacteriota bacterium, assembly GCA_019236695.1. Classification (GTDB taxonomy): domain Bacteria; phylum Acidobacteriota; class Terriglobia; order Terriglobales; family Acidobacteriaceae; genus JAFAIN01. The sequence continues at coordinate 13,927 of JAFAIN010000216.1, forward strand.
CGGGCGCATGGATTGGCGCAGGCGTTGGCGCTTCAGCAGGTTACGCCATTGACCGGCGGCGGCGGGCAAATGAGTACTATCCGCCCGGCTACGCCGATAACGGCTACTACGGCCAAGGCGGTCCCGATCCGAGCGGAGGATACTATGGTGGCCCGCAGGATTCGGGCCCTTATCCGCCTCCTGGCCCATCCTATCCCGCCGGATACTTGAACCGGCGCAGCCGCCAGCCTCAATAGCTGCAAGAGCCCGTGGGAGCTCCGGCCTTCAGGCCGAGGTACGGTACCGGTGGGAGCACCGGCCTTCAGGCCGAGGTACTGCACCGGTGGGAGCACCG
>JAFAIN010000032.1 GCA_019236695.1 Acidobacteriota bacterium
GCGCGATGCTATGTTTCCCCGCGCAATCCGCGGCTCGGTGGTCGAGAGGCAGATGGACACACGCGCGAAGTAGGACGACCCACCCTCCGCGTAATGAGAGTGTCCTCCCAGATTCTTCGTCCGCCAGGGCGGACTCAGAATGACCCCGGCAAGGCTTGCACCGGTAGCGCGGCTCGGAGATCCTCCCCTCAGGCTTCTCTGCTACTTCACCTTTAGCGTCCTCCGCCGGCGCCGGCCTTGGCCGCCGGCTTTGCCGCTTTTCTGGCCGCCGGCGCGGTGGCGGTGGCGGTTGCTCCTGCCGGCGCGGCTGCGGGCGCCATCGCGGGATCGGTATTGGACCAGTACATGGCTTCGAGTTTATGCGCGTTTGGCCAGATTTCATCCAGCGTGTCACCGTCATACAGCACGCCATTCTTCATCACGTAGCGAATCGAATTGGTGTTGTGGATGTCGAGCAGCGGGTTGCGATCAAGCACGATAAGGTCGGCGAGCTTGCCTTTCTCCAGCGAGCCGATATCGCGATCGAGCCCAATCGCCTGCGCTCCATAGAGCGTGGCCGCGCGCAGGGTTTCGAGCGGCGTTAAACCGCCGGCAGCCAGGTTCCAGATCTCCCAATGATCTCCCAGGCCCTGCAACTGGCCGTGCCCGCCGAGCTCGGCGTGGCCGCCGGCGTGAACCACATCCGCCACGCCTTTGGCGATACCTTCCGTGCCGTACTGGTCGTTCATGAACCACTGCTTGCGGCGGCGGATCATGGAATCAAGCAGCTCATGCGGAACGAAGCGGCGCAGTTTCATGTTGCCGTGAACGTCGGTATTCTCGAAGTAATAGTTCTCAGCCCACGGCGCGCCATAGGCCACCAGGATGGTGGGAGTGTAGTAGGTGCCGGATTTCGCGACGAATTGCGTAACGTCTTTATACAGCGGCTGGATGGGCAGCGCGTGCTCGTTGCCGCTGAACCCATCAGCCATCTGCGACAGATCAAGCTTCATATCGAGCGCACCCTCGGTGGTCGGCGTGAGCTTCAGTTCGTTGCACGCCACCGCCACCCACTGGCGCACGATGCGGTCGCCCGAAACGTACTCCTTCAACGTATCGGTGCGATACGCCTCTTTGTAGCGCTTCAGGAAGTTCCGCACCGCCTCCTGCGAATCGAGCCCGCTTGAGGAGAACACGCCCGGGCCGGTGGAAAGCACGCGAGGGCCAATGATGGCGCCCGTCTCGACCAGGTCAGAGTAATTGAACACGTCATTGGTCGAGCTCTGCGGGTCACGCGTGGTGGTGACGCCGTAGGCGAGGTTGGCGAGATACTGCCAAACCTGCGTCTGGTGCACGCCGCGCGGCGGCCACATGTGCGAGTGCACGTCCACAAACCCCGGGATGATGGTGCGGCCATGCATGTCAACCACCTGTGCGCCGGCGGGATACTTCAGCGAATGCGCCGGCCCGACATCCACAATCCGGTTGTTCGTAACCACAACCTCGCCATGCTCGAAGACCTCATCGCCTTTCATGGTGACGATTCGGGCATTGCTCAGCACTACGCTGCCCGCAGGCCGGGAGCGCGGCGCTTCGACCACCGCTTCGAACTCCTCCGGCTTGGGCGCTTCGGCGCCGGGCGCAATCTGCTGCCGGTAAAAGCGGTTGCCCCACGCCCAGGTAACGTATTTGCCGTCGTGTGTCCAGGCCAGGTAATCGCCGCCTTCCGGCGACATTTTCTTCACCTCAACCACGCTCGGCGCCTTGGGCTTGATGCTGATCTTTACGGTTTCCTTCCCGTTGCGGGGCAGCGGTACCAGGTAGTGCTTGTTCTCAAGGTTGATGAAGGCCTGCTGCCCGTCGGGCGAAATCATGATGTCTTCCGCGCCGCCGGGGTTGGGCCCGGGAGCCGAGCCGGTAACGCGCAGCACTTCACGACGATCGAGGCCATCGAGCCGCAGCGAAACCAGCGCGCGGCGGGTGGTCACGTAGATGCGGCCGGGGTCAGCGCCAAAATGAGGGCCATGGCCGCCCTGCGCGGGGCCAATAAGAGTGCTGGGGCCGCCTTCGGCCGGAATCCAGCGCAGGTCGAGGCCTTCCGCCGCCCGGATTCCCTCAATCTCGCCCGGATTTTCGGGGAAATCGGCCTGCCGTTCCGCCTCCAACTGGTGCAGGTCGGCAAAGAGCTGTTCATCGGTTCGCCCGCTGAGGAATGCGATCTTCGAGCCGTCGGGCGAATACACCGGGTCCGAATAGTAGGCTGGCCGCTCGGAAAGTTTTTGCGGCGCGGCTTTGCCATCGGCGGCTTCCGCGGCGATGCGGTAGATGTTGCCGCCCTCGGCGCCCGACCACGTGACGTAGGCAATCCAGCGGCCGTCGGGCGACCACGCGGGCATGAATTCGTTTTCCGAGCTCGCCGTCAGGCGCCGCGGCGTGCCGTTCGGCAGTTCCATTATGTAGAGCCGGTTGAGGCTGCTGAACACCACGCGCTTCCCGTCAGGCGAGGCCGCAGGCCAGCGGATCAGGCGGGCTTTCACGGTCGGCGAATCGTCAATGCGGTAATCGAAATGCAGCCGTGGCGCAATTTCCGCCTCGACTCTCGCGGTAAAAGGAATCACGGTCGATTTGCCGGTCTGGAAATCCACCCGCTGGATCTTGCCGCCCATGGAGATGATCAATGCGCTGCCATCCGGCGTGAAATTGTAGCCCGGCATGGTGTCGCGGGTGGCGCGCGATTCCTGGTCGTCGCGGCTCACGGGGAAAATGAGCCAGCGCTCCTCGCCGGTTTCGAGGTCGCGCACTCGCAGCCCGGTGCCGGTTTCGAAGCGTGTGGCATACACCAGCTTCCTGCCGTCGGGCGAGAGCACGGGCCGCATGGCGCTGCCCTGCGCTTCCGTCAGAGTTGAGGATTCGCCCGATTCGCGGTCGTAGCGCTCGATTTGCCACAGCGGAAACGCCGCGTTGTAGCTGAAGCCGCCTTTGCGCTGCGCGTAATAAACGTAGCGCCCGTCGGGCGAAACGGCAGCGCCCATGCGGTTTGGCCGGTTCGCCCGGTCTTCAGGATTTGGCTCCTCGCCCTCGCGAGGCGGGGTGATGGCTTTGCCCAACTGCAGGCCGTTGCCGCCATTGCGGTCATACATCCAGATTTGGTACGCGCCCAGCCCCTCCTCCGCCTTGGAGACGAAGATCCATTTGCCGTCAGGCGAGAATACCGGGGAAAGGAATGCCTGGTTGCGGCCTTTCGTCACCTGCTTCAGGTTGCCGCCCTCGAGGTCCGAGAGCCACAAATTCTCTGCGCCATCGCGGTCGCTGATGAACACTATGGCTTTGCCGTCGGGCGCAAAGCGCGGCTGGCTCTCGAACGAAAGGCCGCCAATGATGCGCCGGGCCTCGCCGCCGCCCTGGGCCGCCACGGTGTAGATATCGCCCAGCAGGTCAAAGACAATCGTCTTGCCGTCAGGCGAAATATCGAGCGACATCCATGTGCCTTCATCGGTAGTGAACTCTACCTTCGAGGTCGCCTTCAGCGGCAGCCCCTTCGGGCCCTGTTCCTTGTCTCCGCCGGCTTCATCCTGCGCGAAACCGGACCGAGCGCCGGAGAAAGCGAATACAGCGAACAGGATGGCAACGAGCGCGAGCCTGGCTTTGCTCATGAAATAGTCACCTCGATGGAAGGTTGGGGCAGCGTGGATTATCGGGAGGCGAAAACCCCGAGCGTATATATATCCGCGTCGCAGGGAAAGTCAAAGGAAAACGAGGAGCGCCTTACCCGGCGTTGCGCTTCCCACCCAGCCGGCCCGAACTCTGTGGCGGCTTTCGGGCCTCTGCGTGGGCGGTTTGGGGCGGTTCGAACCTGCTGCTTCTCCGCTCGCAATTCAGTGAGCGAGAGTCTACGGTGCGCTGCATAAGCTCCGCCGGGTGAGCCGTGCGCTTAACGCAGCGCTCAGAACTTCACGCTGGGCGCCAGGATGTGCCACTGCAAAATGAACCAGGCGAACAGCACCGCCGAAAGGGCAAATAGCACGTCATACACCCGGTTCCACCACCAGCGCTGCTGCCACCAGGGCCGGAACAGGTTGTAAACCGGAATGATTGCGCTGACCACGGCGACCACGGCAATGAGCTGGATCACGCGGTACAGCGGGTCCATCCTGCCCGACAGGCCAAGTTCGCCGGCAGCCGCAAAAATCGAGATGACCACGACGCAGAAAAATACATTAATGCCGGCCGCGAACATCAGCCAGCGGTGGCGGCGGCGATGAGTTGCATCGAGCTCACGCAACAGGCGGTAGTGCTTTCGCACAGCGGCCCCGATTCCCCAGCACAAAAGCGCAAGAGCAAAGAAGATGAGCGGGCCTAAAGCGCTGAAGGTAGCGAATCCCTTGCCCCGGAAAGCGCCGGGGGTCATGAAAGTCATAAAGGGATAGTCAATGCCGAACGAGGGCGCTCCGTCATACGAGGTGAAGAATTCGAGCTTGGCCTGGCCATACTGCTCGCGGTACAGGTTGGGCGCGACTTCCACAAACTTCTTCGGCTGGCCGCTCGGATCCTTGAATGCATCCACCGTCAGCATGCCGTCCGGGGAGGGTCGCACCGTGGCCTCGCCGAGAAAGTTTGTGGCATCCAGAAAATTCGGCCCGGGCCGGCGGCTGCTCATATAGGCGCCGGCAAAACGCGCCGCATCCTGTTTGGCGGTGGCAATGGCCTTGGCTTCCGGCACGGTGTAGGGAAAGTAACGATCCAGGAAACGGTGAAACACGGTTTCACGCAAGCTGTCGCCCGGAAGGCCGAGGCTGTTCTGCGAGATAAAGAACCCGACATTGGAATCGAGGATGAGGTGAAGATCGCTGTGAAAGAACTGAGTGTCGCCGCCGTGCCCAATAATGGGATGCCCGTTGCGGTCCTCCTGGTAAAAGCCCAGGCACATTCCGTGCAGGTCGGGCGCGGGAGCAAACTGCCGCGAGTGCATCCGCTGGGCGGTGTCGGCCTGCAGGATGCGCGCGCCCTGGTATTGCCCATTCTGCAGGTGGGCGATCATGAAGTGCGTCATGTCGTCGGCGGTGGTTGAAACCGAACCCGCCGGAGGCGCATTCACGTATTCGAACGGCTTGGCCGGAGATGACGCCACCTGGTAGCCCGACGACATGTTGGGCTCGAAATCAGCAGGCAGAGGCTGGCGGAAGGTGGAGTGCTGCATGTGCAACGGTGCATAGATGTGCCTCTCCACATATTGCTCGAACGGCTCGCCCGAAACCCGTTGCACGATATAGCCGGCCACAGTGGTGGCGTAATTGGAATAGGCGGGAACTTTTCCCGGCGGATAGATGCGGCGCGGCTGATGGTTGATGACATACTCGCGAAGCTGGCCGGGGGCAGGCTTGCCAGACGTGATCAGGTCCTTAATCGCCTCCTCGAAGCCGGAGGTGTGGGTCATGATGTTGCGCAACGTGATGGGCTGGCCGAACGCCGGTTCGATCTTGAAATCCAGGTAGTCGTTGATGTCGCGATCGAGGTCGAGTTTGCCCTGCTCCACCAGTTGCATCACGCTGGTCCAGGTAAACAGCTTGGAGATGCTGCCCGGCCGGAACAGCGTCTGGTCGGCAGCTACGGGCTTCCGGCTCTTGACGTCGGCATAGCCGTACCCCTTTTCAAAAATGACGCTGCCATCCTTCACCACTGCAATCACCGCCCCGGCGATGTTGTCGCGGGAAATCTCGGTGGGCACCAGGCCGTCGAGGAAAGCTTCCAGATCGGCCGGCGTCAGCGGGTGAGCGGATTCACCCGGCAGCGCGCTTGCCGGAGCGGGAGCGGCCTGCGGTTGCCGCTCCTTATTGTTGCTTTGCTGCGGCAGCGGGTTCTGGGCGGCCACTATCGTCGCCATCCCCAGCACGGCGCAACTCGCGATTCGGGTCAGGTTAGCCATGGCGGCTTCCTTTCAGAAGTTGAATTTCAAAGCCAATTGCATCACTCGCGGATTTACCGACTGCGAAGTGATGGTGCCGAACGCGGACGAGTTCTGCGCAGTGTTGGGATTGGTGAACTGTGGGTGATTCAGGGCATTGAAGGCCTCCGCCCGGAACTCGAAATTCGAACCCTCCGTCCACGTCTTCACCGAAAAACGCTTGATCAGGGCGAGGTTCACGTTGTTTTGCCCCGGGCCAATCACCACTCCCGGGCGGCTGTTCCCAAAGCCTGTGGTGCCGTCTGCGGCAATAGCCGGGTAGGGCACGAAGCACGCGGCGTTGATATAGTTTCCCAGCCGGCTCTCGATCGATCCCGGCGTGGTGGTGTTGCAGCCGGGAACGATTTGCGCAAAATCCGTCGTAATTCCATTCACGTTGGCTGCATTGCTGTTTGAAACCAGCAGGCGCTGGCCGGTCTGCAATGTGTAAACCCCGCTCAACCCCCAGCCTCCGAGGGTTTCGCCCGTGAATGACCGGGGATTGCGCCCGAACAAAGGCAGCGCATAGTTAAAGCTCAGGACCAGGCGCTGCGGCCGTACGAATGCATCGGTTCCATAGGCGTGATGGCGGTTGTACTGGTCGCCTACGAGCGTGCCGCCGTTCGAGCCGTTCAGGGTGCCGGCCGTGTCAGACAGGCTGTGGCCCCAGGTGTAGGACGCCTGCCCCTGCAGACCCCAGTGCGTGCGATGGAGCAGGCTGGCTTCCAACGCGTTGTACCAGCTTTGGCCGTTGGATTCGAGCGCAACGAAGCCCTGAACCGAAATTCCGGGAATGGGCGCGCGCGCGGTGGCATTCTTGAAGGAATTCGTAGTCACGCCATGCACCGGATTCGAGGCGCTCGCAGTCAGCGGCTCATTGACCAGCACCTGGCTCATCAACCTGGTTCCGCGCGACCCGAGATACCCAACTTCCAGCACCGTGTCAGGCGTGATCTGGTCCTGAACATTCAGGCTGTAATGCTGCACCATGGCCGGCCGGAAGTTCTGGTCAAACACTTCGCCGCCGATGCTGGTCGTGGGGCTGTAAGGAACGAAATTGGGAAACGTTATGCTCAACGGAGCGAAGGGCTGCAACAGGCTGGCCGACGCGTTGGCAAACACCTGCGGCTGGCGCACCACGGCCCAGGGTTCGTTGGTCAGCGTCTGCACCAGCGGCTGCCCGGAATAGCGCTCGTGGTAAACGCCGTAGCCGCCTCTCAGTACAACTTTGTCGGAGCCCGGCAGCAGCCAGGCGAACCCAGCCCTCGGGTTCAGCGTGTTCTGGCCGATACCCTTGATTGCCAGGTTATTGCCGGAGCTGACTACGCCGGCCGGCAGCGTTCCGGGAAAGTTGTTGGCGACCACAAAGCCCTGCAGCGTGCCCCCAGCCGGGGGATTCGGGTTGGCATGAGCAAAATCGAAGTTCGCATTCCTCCCGGTGTTCTCCCCCACATCGCCGAGGTGCTCGAGGCGGAAGCCGAGGTTAAATGTGAGCCGGGTGGTCGCGTGCAGGTCATCCTGCCCGTAAACATTCCAATCCCAGGCCCGATAGTGGCGAGCCAGCAGCCCGGGAAGGTCCACGCTGGCAATAATGTTGCTGATTAATGTGCCGTTCTGTGCGGCGCTTTCGCCCAGCAGAAAATCCGGCCATGTTTCGAACAGGGTTCCGCTCAGGTAGTTGAACGACTTGATGTTGTCGTCATACCGCTCGCCGCCGGCGCCGAACCGCAGGTTGTGCCGGCCGCGGTTCCAACTGATATCGTCCTGCAACTGGTAGGTGTTCTGGCCGAAGTTGATAGTCTGGCCGTTTCCGCCGATGCCGATGGAGCCGACAATGGAAACCTGGGGGAGGATATCGAAGGGGTTGACGGTGGCGCCCAGCGAACTCCAGGAAAACGGAGTGGCCTGGCTGGTCGAGGTCAAGTCCTCATGCCATCCGATCAAAAGGTGATTGAGCAGCGTGGGGCTCAACACGTAGCTGTTGGTTATGGAACCATCGCGGAACTTGTTTGGCACGTTGGTGGGGAACCCGGGGACTGGCGAGCCGCCCAGTTGGATGTAGTTCAGGGTGAGCGTCTCGTTGCTGTTCACCCGGAAGCCGCGTAACTCCCACGTGCTCTTTTCCGACTGATTCCATTGCAGGTTGGCCATTCCCTGATCTTCATTGAAAGGGCAGGCGCTGCTGATCGTGGAGAAGCCCTGCTGGGCGAAGGGCTTGCTGCCATTGATGGTTTGGGGCGTGGGAATCACATACTGGCCGTTGGCCAGTTTCAGGTTGAGGAGCGCCAGCGCCACGGGACTGATGTTGGAGCCGTTTGGAGCGACCGTGGCTCCGGGGAGGCCGGTGGCGGCGGCCAGGCCCGAGAGCTGCCAGAAAGTGGGTTGCCCTGCAAAAAGCGCGCCCAGCGTCGCCGCGCTGCGATCGTTAGTGAGGGGCGGCTGGAAAAAGCTCGCCGAACAGCGGGTATCGAGCCCGTTCTTCTGGCGCGTGCCCTGGTAGGAGGTAAAGAAGAACAGTTTATCGTGCTTCACCGGCCCGCCCAGGGCAAACCCGAACTGGTTTTGACGCAGCAGCGCCCGGCCCTGCTTGGCTTCGTTGCGGAAATAATCATTGGCGTTCATGTCCTCATTCCGCAAATACTCGAAAGCCGAGCCATGAAGGGAGTTCTGGCCGGTGCGGGTTACGAGGTTCACGTTTCCGCCGGCATCGCGACCGTACGAAGCGTCAAAGGGCGCCGTCTGCACTTTGAATTCGCGAATGGTGTCAGGATTGGGAATGGGAATGCCGCCGCTGAATGCGCCGCTCTGTTGAAAGTCGTTCACCACAACGCCATTGATCTGGAAGCTGTTATCCATGCCGGAAACGCCGGCTACGGAAAATTCGCCGTCGGCGGTTGGGTTCCCTCCGTTGCCGCGCCCCAGGTCGCCCGCATTGTTCACTTCCGTGGTCACCCCCGGGTTGAGGCCAATGATTTCCGTGTAATTGCGCGTAACCAGCGGCAGGCTCTCCACTGCCTCTCCGGTCGTAACGTGGCCCAGGCTTGAAGATTCAAGCTGCAGGCGCTCGGCATTGGCTTCTACCGTAACGGACTGGCTGGCGGCGCCCACTTCCAGGCGCACGTTCAGAGCCTCGGTATTGGTGGTGTGAACGGTGAAGCGGGTGACACTGGTGGTTTTGAAACCTTCCTTGCTCACCTCAACCGAGTAATCGCCGGGCGGCAATGAGCTGACTCTATAAGTCCCCTGCGGGGCAGAGTGCACCACGCGCGTTTCGCCGGTTTCCAGGCTCCGGACCACGATCTTTGCATCGGGAACCACGGCGCCTTGAGCATCCGTGAGCACGCCCGAAATGGCGCCGCTGCCGGAACTCTGGGCCGGCAAATTACCGGCGAGCGCGCTCGCCAGGGCCAATAAGGCAATTATCCGGATCCAAATCGAGTGCATAGTGCCCTCCGGTGACATCAATTCGGCGCCGCAGCGGGGCGGCCGCCGCTCCCCGCCAGAATGAGCTCCGTGAAGCAAATGTTTCACTCGGCAGCTCCTGTGGGGGTGAGGGGAGCATTAAAATGCAATAAACTCCGAAAGTCAACGCTATTTTGCGGGCTGATTGGCCAAGACTCCGTTTGAAACATTTGCTACACTCGGAACCTCGACTTAGGCCCGCGAGGATTTTCTGGCATGCCACGGCGGCAATCGACTCGGCGCGAGATTCATTTTGCCCACCCCAACGGGGCGAAGCCCGGCTGGAGCACCACGCACCGGCTGGCGCAGCTCTCGCGCAAGCGCCAGGAGGTAATCCGCCCGGCGCTGGAGCGGCCGCGGGAATTTGTTCTCCTTCCGGTGCGGGAAACGGCGAAGCGCCTGAACAGTGATCCCGCCACCATCCTCCGGATCGTGCGCGGGCTGGGCTTTGCCAGCTATGGTGAATTCAAGAGCTACCTGCACGACCTCAGCGCGGCCCACGCCACATCTCTGGAGCGCATGCAGTCGCCCGGCGACCGGCACTCCATCAACGGCCAGATGCAGGCAGCCATTGAGAATGATGCGGAGAACCTGCAGGCGCTCCGCACCAGCACCGATTTTGGCCGCCTGGCTGCCGTCGCATCGCGCGTGTGGAAAGCCAGAAGGGTGTACGTTCTGGGCGGAGACCTGGCCACCAGCATCGTCGATTACACGACATACCACCTCGTGCTGCTCGGCATTCTGGCTATCCCTGCCACCACTGCCGGAAGAATCGTCCACCTGCTGCGCAGCGTAGCCCGGGGCGACATGGTCATTGCCATCAGTTTCGGCCGCGGCCTGCGATCCACGGTTGAAGGATTGCAGGAGGCCAGGCGAAGAGGGGCCTTCTGTGTGGGCATTTCCGATACCTATGTCTCGCCGCTGGCTGAGGCGGCGGACGAGGTTTTCCTTGCGCCGGTGCGCACACCTTCCTTCGGCATGGCCTACGCCGCACCCATGGCCCTCATCAACGCCCTCATCACCGGATGCGCTTTGGCAAATCGCCGGCGAACGCTCTCGATATTGAAAGAGGTTGAAGCGGAGCAGAAGTTCGGGTCGCGCTGGTATTCGCCCGGCGTATGACCGCGCTTGACAGCTAGTGACCTGGAACCGCGAAGCACTGGCTTTGCCCGCGGATTTCACGCCAGTACAATGCTCTGGCCCTCCCGGGGCAAAAAGTTCAGGAGGAGAAAAGAATGCGTTCCTCAATGCGATGGCTCTTGCTGGGTGTCCTGCTGCTGCCCACGTTCGCGGCGGCGCAGGAGAACGGTCCTTACGTGGGCCGCTGGCGTCTGAACGTAGCCAAAAGCGATTACAGCCAGGCGCCGGACGCGAAGCCCAAATCGGCTGTGGTCACCATCACCGCCGACAGCAAAGCAGCGCTGAAATGGCACGGCACGCTAAGCGACTCCAATGGCAAACTCATGACCTTCATCTTCTCCGGCGCGGAGGACGGCAAGCCACATCCAGTGACCGGTGACAACCCCTGGAAGAGCGCTGCCTACACCGAAGGCGCAGAGAATGTGCTCTCGGCTGAGATCACCATGAAGGATGGGTCGAAGATGAAGCAGGAAATCACCATATCGGGCGACACGCTCACCGCGAAGAATTCCGGCGCTGAGAACAGCACCGAGGTATGGGAGCGGGTGAAGTCGAAACCCGCGGGCGGAATGTCCGGCAAAGGCAAGACCGCACCACCGCAGTAGCTGGCCGGCGGTATATCTGTGTAGCGGGAATGGCTGGTGATCGCCCCTCGCCGGTCCGCGAAAAACCAATCCCGTCAGCGGCGGCCGTTGTCTTCGGACTGTTTGTACATGTACTTGATGCAGGACTTGTAAATCAACAGATTGGACTGGCCGCCGGCGCGGTTCAGTTTAATGGAGCTTTTGTCATACCACTCGATGGTGCCATGCACCTGTTCGCCATCGTGGAGAACCACCACCATCGGCGTCTTGCTCTGCATCTGCTTCTGATAATAAAAATTCTCAGCGTGGGTAACGTCGGGCGGAGGCGATTTGCGCATGGGCGCTCCCATGCGTTCGCGGCGTTCCGCAGCCTGCTCACCCCGGCCCGGCTCAGAGCGGCCGTGCTCGCGGGGCAGGGTCGGCCGTATCAACTTCCGGTTGGTGAAAGTTTCAGGCTCGGGAGCCCGGCCAACTGCTGCAGCATCCGTATCCTTCATTTCTCCAACCTTCCATCACGCTGTTCACAGCAGCGCATTCTGCGCCGTCGCCAGATCGCCGGGGGGAACTCACAATTTGATGGACGAAGGCCAGGTACCGACCAGGTTCCGCTGTGAATGTAAATTCAGAACGTGTGCATACCGTATCACAGCGTTCCGGCAGGCGCAAGAAACGGCAGGACATGGGCGCAAATGCTATGTTCTCTGCACAACAATCGTACCGGCGAGCACGCATGCCACTCCGGCTGCCTGCCATATGGAAATGCTCTCGCCCGCCGTAACCACCGCCAGCGCAATGGCAAATACCGGCTCCAGGCAGGCCGTGACCACGGCCCGTGTGGCGTCGAGGTACTTCAGGCCCGAGAGGTACATTCCGTAGGGCAGCAGCATGGAGAACACCGCAAACAGCACCAGAAATTCCCACTGTGCGGCGGAATAGCGCGTCGCAATCAGCCGCCAGGGCGGGTTTGCCACTGCCCAGAACACGGCGCTTCCCAGCATGGCTCCGAGAAAGATTGACCAGCGGTCGGCCTCCGCAACCAGCCGTTGTCCCCCCACATTGAAGAAAGCGAACGCAAACGAGGCTGCCAGACCCGCCCCCAGGCCGGCGAGACTGTACTGCACGCCGGCCTGCCCCACTGCAAGCGCGCATCCGCCCACCGCAAGCAGAACTCCGGCGATGCGGCTGGCCGTGGCGCGCTGGAATCCTCGAGCTGCCATGTATATCAATACCCAGATCGGGCATAGGTATTGCAGGATGATCGCCGTAGCCACCGTGGTCTTCTGGATGGAGAAATAGTAGAGGAAATTTGAAGCTGAAATCCCGGCGGCGCCAATCAGGATCGCTCCGAATAGAGCCCTGCTCCGGGGAAACAGAGCAGCCTGCCGCACTCCCAGCGCCCGCGACGCGGCAAGAAGAGGCAGCAGCAGCAGGAAAGTAATGCTGGTACGGGTTTGAGAAAGAACCAGCGGCCCAATGCCTTCACCCTGGCCCGCAAGCCAGCGGCCTTTGAAAACCGCCTGGGCCAAAGCTGCGGCC
>JAFAIN010000222.1 GCA_019236695.1 Acidobacteriota bacterium
AGGCCGGCATGTGGTCCACCAGTTCGGTGGTGATGCGCGGGTCGCTCAGGTATTGCTTGATCAGCTTGGTGTATTCCTCGTCCATTCTCTGCCCCGCCGGTTTGGCGGGAGTCTTCGCGGCAAAAAGCGTGAGTGTCGTGGTGAGGGCGAGGGCAAGCACAGCCGTAATTCGGCGCTGCATGGGGCGGCTCCTTTCGGGAAGGCGGAAATTTAACAGCAGGCAGCCGCGGGAGTCACGTTAAGAGTTGTAAATCCAGCCGACGGGCCGGAAAGAGCGCCGAAATGACGTGGGTCCGGCCGCCCTCGGCCGGACAGGCGCGGTTCGGTTTTTGGCGCCTCAGTGGCAAGGATTGCCGCTCAATCCTTCAAACCACCAGGACAATCTTGCCATAGGCTCCGGGTTCCATCACTGCCTGGTGGGCGCGCGCTGCCTCGGCCAGCGGGATCTCCTGGCCAATCACCGGATGAATGCCTCCACTTTCCAGCGCGGCGCCCAGAGCAGCGTGAATGACCGCGAGTTCCCCCGGGCTGGCGTTAAACAGCGTCATGCCCAGGATGCGCGCGTCGCGCGTCATGGCATCGCGGGGATTGATTTCGATGGTGCCGCGATTGCCGATTACCACCACGCGGCCAAAGCGAGCCACAATCTGAAGATCGGTCGCCAGGTTCTTGTTTGCCAGCATCTCCAAAATGATGTTTACTCCCCCGCCCGCCGTCAGTGAGGCAATCTGGTTCCCGAAATCGGGCGCATGATGATCGAGCGCATGGTGCGCGCCATTCCGCTGTACCAGTTCGCGGCCGCGCTCGGTTCCGGCCGTGCCGATTACGGTAAGGCCGCGGGAGCGGGCCAGTTGCACCGCAGCCGTTCCCACCCCGCCGCTGGCGCCGTGCACCAGCACGGTTTCGGCGGGCTGCGCATGCGCAATGTGGAAGAGCGCGCGGTACGCGGTTCCGTAAGGCACGCCCAGGGCTGCCCCCTGAGCAAATGTGGCCTGCGCCGGCAGCGGATGTACCTGCGCCTCCGCGCACAGGGCCTGCTCGGCGTATGTGCCCGTCATGCTGCCGGCGGCGTACACGCGGTCACCGGGCTTGTACCGGGAAACGCCCTCGCCTACCCGCAATACTTCGCCGGCGCCATCGGCCCCGGGAGTGTAGGGAAGCTCCAGCTTCACGCCGTAGGTGCCGGTGCGTATGTACGTCTCCACGGGATTCACCCCGGCAGCGCGGATGCGAACCACAAGCTGGCCCGGCCCGGGCTGTGGATCAGCCACCTCGCGAAGCACGAGCTTTTCGGGCCCGCCAAATTCCTCCACCCGGATGGCTTTCATTTTGTGGCCGGCTCCCGCAGGTATGCATCCGATTTGCTCAGCCAGTCCTGCCGCGGCGGATAGAACACGTCAAGGTCTACCGTGTCTTCCATGGCTTCAGCCTTGTGCGGCATGTGCGGCGGAATGCACAGCACCTCGCCGGCGTTCACCATGATTTCCTTTCCGTCAATCCAGAACTTCAGCGCGCCTTCCAGGATGTAGGTCAGTTGCTCGTTGTGGTGGCTGTGCTCGGGCACAATGCAGCCCTTCTTCAGGAGCACGCGAGCCAGCATCAACTCCTGGCCCGTAACCAGTTGCCGGTCAAGCAGCGGGTTCACGCGCTCCAGTTCAACATCATTCCAACGCTGGTGTTTGAGCATGCGCGTAAGTGTACTAGAGAGAGTTGGATCGCTCATTGCCGGAATTGAGCCCGAGCGCCGTAGGCGCGACCCACATTTAGCCCAGCGCGGAAGCGCTGGGAATGGTCACGACCGAATTCGAGCGCCGTAGGTGCGACCCAAACATTTTGCCCAGCGCGGGTGAGCCCTTGGGACAACCCACGCAGAATTGAGCCCGCGAATGCGGGCGGAAGAGATTAGCCCAGGGCGTGAGCCCTGGGAACAATCCAGGTTAGAAACCAGCCCTCGAAGAGGGCGACAGAGATCTGCCGGCGCTTTGTGCTCTTATATATGAGGCATTCCCATGAACCCTCCCGTCGCGAAGCGAACCCGAACCGAGACCGAGGTCCACGGCGACACTCTGGTCGATGAATACGGCTGGATGCGCGACCGGTCGGACCCGGAGGTGGTGCGCTATCTGGCAGCCGAAAACGCCTGGGCCGATGCGCTGCTGAAGCCCACAGAAGAGCTGCAGCAGCGGCTCTACGACGAGATGATCAGCCACATCAAGGAAACCGACAGCAGCGTGCCCTACGCGCGCCCTGACGGCTACCTCTATTACAGCCGATGGGAGGCTGGAAGGCAGTATCCCATCCATGCCCGGAAATTTGGTTCGCTTGACGCCCCCGAGCAGGTCATCCTTGACGTAAATGAGCTCGCCCGCGGCGAAGCATTTATGGCGCTGGGAGCGTTTGTCCCGAGCGATGACGGCAGGCTGCTGGCCTACACCACGGATAACACTGGCTTCCGCCAATACCGGCTGCACCTGCGCGATCTGGGCTCCGCGCGCGATTTGGCTGACGCTGCCGAGCGCGTCGGCTCCGTCGCCTGGGCGGCCGACAATCGCACCCTGTTCTACACCGTCGAGGATCCCCAAACCAAGCGCCAGTACCGGCTCTATCGTCATGTCGCCGGAACCAACGCGAATCTCGACCAGTTGGTGTATGAGGAACCCGATGAACGCTTCAACATTGGCGTGCACAAAACTCGCAGCGGCCGTTACCTCATGCTCTCCATCGGCAGCCATACCACCTCGGAAGTGCGCTGGCTGGAAGCGCAATCGCCCGCAGCAGAGTGGAAGCTCATCGCGCCTCGCCGCCACGATGTGGAGTATGACGCCGATCACCTGGGCCGCTGGTTCTATATCCGCGTCAACGATACCGGCCGAAACTTCCGCCTGGTCCGGGCGCCCGTGGATGCGCCCGCCATCGAGAACTGGCAGGAGGTTGTGCCGGCCCGCGATGCCGTGATGCTCAGCGGCTTCGAGCCCTTTGCCGATTTCTTCGTGCTGGTCGAGCGCGAGCAGGGGCTGCCGGAGCTGACCGTGGTTGATCTCGCCTCCGGCCGCAGGCGGCGCATCACCTTCCCTGAACCGGCTTACACCGTTGCGCCGCAAGCCAACGCCATCTTTGAGGCAAAAAAATTCCGCTACTCCTACCAGTCGCTGGTGACCCCGCCTTCTGTATTCGACTATGACGTGGAAACCGGTGCCTCAACCCTGCTGAAAGAAAATGAAGTGCCCGGCGGCTTCCAGCGCGCAAACTACGCCTCGGAGCGCGTTTGGGCCCGAGCCCACGATGGAGTGCAGGTCCCCATCTCCATCGTTTATCGCAGGGACTTGAAGCGCCCGAACGGCTCGAACCCGCTCTACGTTTACGGCTATGGCTCCTATGGTTTCGCGCTGCCCATTGGGTTCAGTCCCGCGCGGCTCTGCCTGCTCGATCGCGGCGTAGTGATGGCGTATGCGCATGTTCGCGGCGGAGGCGACATGGGCAAGCCCTGGCACGATGCCGGGCGAATGATGCGGAAGATGAACACGTTTACCGATTTCATCGCTTGCGTCGAGCACCTGGTTGCCAACCGCTATGGCGATCGCAACCGCATTGCCGTCGAAGGCGGTTCTGCCGGCGGCCTGCTCATGGGTGCGGTCACCAATCTGCGACCTGAGCTGTTTCGCGCCGTGGTCTCGCACGTGCCCTTTCTTGACGTCATCAACACCATGCTCGATCCATCCCTGCCGCTGACCATTCCGGAGTACGAAGAATGGGGCAATCCCAATGAGCAGGCCGCATACGCGTATATGAAGAGCTATTCGCCGTATGACAACCTGCGGCCCGGCCCCTATCCCGCCATGCTGGTGAAGACCTCATTTCATGACAGCCAGGTCATGTACTGGGAGCCCGCCAAGTATGTCGCCCGGCTCCGCACATTGAAGACGGATGACAATCCGCTGCTGCTGAAGACCAATATGGCAGCCGGCCATGGCGGCGCCTCAGGCCGCTACGACCACCTGCGCGAGATCGCGTTTGACTATGCGTTCATCCTCACCGAACTCTCCGCGGCTCCCGCTCTCCGCTGTCCGTGAACCGCGGCTACTGCGCAACTCCGAAGTACGGATTGAACGTATACGCCGTGGAAAATTCTCCGGCCGGGTTGAAGTGCCGCTTCACCACATCGGCGGGATCGAAAAACCATTCTCCCCGGGGACGGCCGCGCTCCGTCATGTCATACCAGCCCCAGGGCGGGCGCGCCTTGTTGGGAAATGCTACCTGGCCGCGAAACGCCACCCCCAGGGCTCCCATGGCCAGGTCAATCTTCTGGTTCCGGGCGCTCAGCAGATCGCAAAGAATTTCGAATATCGGGTAGTCGAATGCCTGGCCAAACGTTTCGTTCACCCCGCCATTCTGGCGCGCGTGCGCCCACATGGTCGTATAAATCGGCAGCAGGTCGTAGCCTACTTCCCTCCGCCCGGTTGCCTCCTGGTCGTCGGGATGGCCCGTGTAGGAATAAATCAGCAGGCCGCGAATGCAATTGCGCAGTTGCTCATCCGTGCCCGTGTATTTCTCCACCCCGTGCCCTTTGGGCTCCACGAACAGCAGCGCGTGCTGCCCCCGCATCTCAATGGGCTCGCCAACCGCCGCCGGCCTCGAAGGCGGGTAGTACTTGATGTAGCGGTTGTGCGCCATGCTCTCCACATAGACCACGGTTGCCGCGGCTGGATCTTCACCGTGCTTTTCCGCCACCACCAGGCAGCCCTCGAGATCGTTTTCGTGCGAAAGCGCGATGCTGTCGGTCAGGCCGCTCGGGTCGCCGTACTCTTCCTTTATCTGCTTCATCGCGCTTTCCAGCAGCACCGATTTCTTCAGCCCGCCTTTGTAGTCGCGCGGGTGGTAAACGGCGTAGTGCACGTAAAAGTGGGTCGAGGTCTCCACCACCGAGAAGTACACGTGCGCCAGGATGTGGAGCTTGAGGTTATCAATGTTGTCCCAGTTGTTGTCGCCGCGCCAGTCGCCGTCAAAATCGAAATTCGTAATGTAGTCGGAGCGCAGGTGGTCGCCCATGCCTTCATAGAAAATGGGAGCGAACTGGCTGCCAATGGCGGTGTCGCGCGCCAGCCGCTCCGGCGTGTAGTTATATCGATGGTCGGCCGCTCCCGCCGCCGATTGCGGTGAATTGCCATTCCCCGCGGGCTTCTGGCCGGCCGCCTGCTTCAGCGCCGAGCCAAGGTTCTGCGCCTGGCTCAGCTTCGAAGGTCCTGCCTGCGCAGCCGCCGCCTGGGCCGGCGCTGCGGCCGCTGCCGGATTCGCACCCGGTGCGGGCTGCCCCGCCACCGGCGCCAGAAACGGGATGACCTTCGCATTTACGGCAAAACCCCCGCCGCGAATCGAGCGAATCGTATCGCTGTATGTGAATGGGCCCGACGCCAGCATCGCCGGCGTCAGCGCCAGAACGATGACCTGCTTCTTTCCTTTTTCCAGCAGGATGGTTCCGGGCGAGCCGTTCTCGATGGTGAACAGCACCACTCCCGCATCGTTCGAGCCCGGCGGTCGAAACCCCGGAGCCATCACCGGCAGGTTCGCCGGGTCCATCAGCTCGCGCACCGACCCCGGCTGCCAGTTTGACGCTGGCATCCCTCCCAGCCCTGTCACCGTAGCCTGAAAATTTGTCGATTGGCCTTTCATCAGGTTCAAATTGCCCGCTGACATGTCCAGCCGCAGCACGTACAGCGTGAATTGAACCATCTGGTCGCCTTCCGAAAGCGTCACCTGGTTCGGCCCGGGGCTCAGGCCCGCGGGCAGTTTGAAATATGTGGCGCGCGGCGTCTGCGCCAGAATTTCCGCTGACCGGTTGCCCACGCTGATGGCGGTATTCGAGGTATCCCCCGTAAACGGCCCGCGGATCAGGTGGATGGCTCCCGCGCTCGCCGCCGGCGGCATGGAAAAGGATTCTGCCTGCCGGGCCGCCATGGCCATCGGTTCCACCTGTGCCGGCGCCGCATCCAGCGGAATCGCCTTCACCACCGGAATCGAGCCGGTGTGCTGCAGGATGGCGCGCAACTGGTTCAATCCCTGTACCCCCTGAACCGTATGCGGAGGCAGCCGGTAGTGCAGGCCGTGGTCCGCCGGGCGAGGTCCATCGCCGGTGTCCACGACCACGCCTCGCAGCGTAGGCTTGCCGTCATCGCCCGTATCGAGCGGCACGTCCACCCGGATCACGTGCAGCCCGGGCACATTTTTTTCTGCCTCCTCCGGATGCAGTGTCACGCTCCCCGAAATGGCGTCGCCGGGCCGCGCGTCTGCCGGCAATACAATGCCCACAGTCGTTACCGTAACCATCGCACCCGGCTGCCCCTGGTGCGAAGTGCCCCAGCCCGCAGCCGCCCACAAAATCACAAGCAATACAGAACGCCGACCCATTTGCGTGTGCCTCGGGGAAAATTGTATTGCCCCGTCAGGCGATTGCAAGCAGCGGCTGGTGGTCGAGAGTCATTCTGAGCACCCACGGCAGAGAAGCCGCCGGTGTACGAGCAGAAACTGCCTGGCCCATGCTGGTCCCAATCACTCAGCAAAAATCACTGTCATCCTGAGCCCGCCTCGGCGGGCGAAGGACCCCCACAGTGCTTACATCGCGACATCGCACGCAGATCCAACCGCCGCGCCCCGCCCCTACACTCCGGTGTTCGATTCGCCGTCCATGGTGGTGGAGAGTCATTCTGAGCCTGCCGGTGGTGGGCGAAGAATCTGGGAGCGCACTCTCCTTGCGCCGAGGGTAGTCATCCTCTGCCGCGCGTCACTGGAAAAGCTAGCGGTCGAGACGGTGAAACGACCCATTGGGAAGGAGCGGTGCGCCGGGCCTTCTACCTGGACTTGAACCAAAACGGACCGGAGGTGGCGAAGAGATCGGAATCTTCGACGTTGATGCTTCCTTGAACGTAATACACGCCCGTTATCGATGGGCCGTTTATCTGACTGACCGCATCAGAGTAATGGGACCACGTTAGACCAAGTGCGAAATTGGTCCCCAATTGGAAATCGGCGCCGTTCCATGGAAAGTCTACTGAGTTCATTGTCATAACATTGCCCCCGCTCGGAACCGTCCACCACGCTCCCTCGTACGGGTCCTCCTGCGGGTTGACGATTTGAAACAACGCGTCGAAGAGCAGACCTTCGTTAACCACACTGCTGTCTGCCTGGACATTCAGCACTATGGCAAAAGGATCGCTGACCATAAAAGAAGTCTTTGGCGTCCAGATGTCTCCCGGATCGGCAGTGTATGCGCTTAAATTTAAAAGAGACATCAGCGGGTTCCTTTCCGGTTAGTCTTTCGAGCCGTAACTGCCTGACTTTGTCGAGTGGGGTTTATTCGAGCAGCGTGTGTATGCTGGCTCGTTGCTTTGTGCGCTTCCGCCAGGCTGATCGGTTTCCTGTCGGCTGCTTCTTTGTTCTTAGCCATCGTATAGACTCCTCATCACCG
>JAFAIN010000072.1 GCA_019236695.1 Acidobacteriota bacterium
CGGGCGCGAGCGGTACCGCAGCGCCGAACTGTGTGCCATCTACAACCGCAAGCGGAAGCGCGACCGGAACCGGAACGGGTACGGGAACCGCGGCGAATCCGGGCAGTGCGACCGGCCAGCCCGGCACCACTACGGGCACCGCTGCCGGCACGGCGCCGTGCCCGGCGGGAACGTCGCCGAGCGGCGGGACCACACCTCCGACCACCGGAACTACTCCGCCGGCAGCCACTTCTTCGGGCGGGAGCACGATACCGCCGCTGAGCCGGTAAGGGTTGAGCCGCACCTGAAAATATTCCATCTGTTCGCCGATTCAGGCGAACAGATGGAGTTCTGTTAAAAAGGTGCAGCCATGATTCGCTCTTATGACGGCATTACGCCTCGAATTCCGCATTCCTGCTATGTGGACCCCTCCGCCCAGGTGATTGGAGATGTGGCGTTGGGGGAGAATTCGAGCGTCTGGATGAATGCCGTGCTGCGCGGCGATGTGCATTCCATCCGAATCGGCGCGAATTCGAACGTGCAGGATTGCAGCGTGCTTCACGGCATGCGCCATCGCTACCCTGTGATCCTGGGCGACTGGGTGACAGTGGGCCACTCGGTTACGCTGCATGGCTGCAGCATCGCTGATCGCTGCCTCATCGGCATGGGATGTGTAATCCTGAATAACGCACAGGTTGGGGAAGGCTGCATCATCGCCGCCGGGACCGTGATTCCGGAGAACACTGTCGTGCCGCCGCGCACGCTGTGGATGGGGGTGCCGGGGAAGCTGCGCCGGCAGCTCACCGGCGAAGACCAGGAAGGAATCCTGCGCTATGCGCGAAACTACCTGGAATACAAGGAGCAGTACCAGAAAGAAACCCGAACGTGAGTGCAAAGAAAAACCCAGCCCGGGGTCGGCTGGGTTCTGCTGTGGAAGCGCGCGTGACTCACTGCAGCCGGGTTACGTTTTCCGCCTGCGGGCCCTTTTGGCCCTGCACAATCTCGAACTCCACATCGTCGCCCTCGTTCAGGCTCTTGTAGCCTTCCGAGCTGATCGCGCTGTAATGCACAAAAACGTCGGGACCGTCATCCCGGCCGATAAAGCCAAACCCTTTGGCGTTGTTGAACCACTTCACCTTGCCTTTAATTCTTGACACTATCATGCTCCTCCGTGCGCTTCGCCCCGGCGGAACCAGTTCCAAGCCCAGGGTGCACGAGCGATGCGACGGAAGGTCGGACACTGCTGGTAGGTCTGATGCCGGGCGGCAATAACACTATTTTCGGGCATGTGCGGCATGTTGTCAATACAGTAAACAAGTCGTAACCCGATGCATCTCGACCGTTGCGGAAGCCGCCTGCTGCACCTGGGGGTCATCGCCGAAGCCGAACAGCCATTTCACGCCGGGTTCCCGCCGGAACCATGTCATTTGCCGCTTGGCGTAATTGCGATGCGACTGCTGGATGGCGCGCGCCATCTGTTCCGGGTCAAGCTCGCCGCGAAGAAATCGCATGGCCTCCCGATATCCAGCCGAGTTCAGCGCGGGGATGCCGGCGCCGTGGCGGGCGGCTATGCCGCGAGCTTCCTCGACCAGGCCTGCATCGATCATGTACCGTGCACGCTGGTTCAAACGGGAATAGAGCAGCGGCCGAGGCGGATCGAGCCCGATTCGGAGGATGCGATACCCGTGAAGCGGGTCGCGCCCGCGCTCCTGCCACAGTGCCGAGATGGGCCGGCGAGACTGAACACAAACTTCAATGGCGCGAACCAGCTTGGAGGCGTCATGCGGGTGAACCCGAACCGCGCTCCGTGGATCCAGCCGAGCGAGCAGCCGATGCAGGTATCCCGGGCTCTTTCTTCGGGCCAGCGCGCGAAGGCGCTCGCGAAGCTCGGCCTGGCGCGGCGGGCCGGAGAACAGACCTTCGAGCAGGGCGCGCAGGTACAGTCCGGCGCCTCCGGCGACGATCGGCAGGCGGCCGCGGCCGGCAATTTCGGCAATTGCCTGGCGCGCGCGCCGCGCGTAGTCGCCGGCAGTCGATGCTTCCGAGGGCCCGAGCACGTCCAGCAGATGGTGGGGCGCAAGCGTGCGCTCGGCAGGCGTGGGTTTGGCTGCTCCGATTTCGAATTCGCGGTAAAGCGCCACCGAATCGCAGCTCACGATTTCGCCTGAGAAGCGCCGGGCCAGGGCAACCGATAGCGCGGTTTTTCCGCTGCCCGTAGGGCCCTGTATGACAACCAGCAGGGGCAAGGCAGCAGCGCCGGAGTTTGCGCCTGAAGTCATGTGCAGAGAGTGCAATACCGCCGGCCGCAGCGGAATGAAATGCCACATGGAACCCGGCGCATCAACTGCCGGCCGGCTTGTTCAAGGCACTGTCCACTTGATTACGCGGCCGAAGCGCGCGATGGTGAGCGCCAGGATCAGCAGCGCGATAAGCGCCAGCCCGAGTACCTGATACCGCGGATTTCTCATGGCACCCGCCATTCTCTCGCCCCTCCGAGCGAAGCGCAAATCAGCTTGTGCGCTGCCGCGTCCTCTCGTATTCGTGCCATCCGGCGGCTCCGATCGCACGCGCGCGCTGGTTGGAAATGTAAACTGAAGCGCAATGTTGCAGCCAGGCGCTCATCCGCGCAGCATTCGCTTCGGAGTGTATGAAGTTGACGTCAGGTCGCGGGAACTGCGCAAGCAGGGAATCAAGCTGCGCATTCAGGAGCAGCCATTCCAGGTTTTGTGCATGCTGCTGGAAAAACCCGGAGAACTTGTAACCCGGGAGGAGCTGCGCCAGAAGCTATGGCCGTCCGACACGTTTGTCGATTTCGACCATAGCTTGAACACCGCCATCAACAAGCTGCGCGAGGCATTGAGCGATTCCGCGGCAAATCCCCGCTACATCGAGACGCTCGCACGGCGCGGTTACCGATTTGTGGGTCCGCCCCCCGCGGCCATGGACCCGGAGTTCCCGCCGGCGCAAGATGACGCCCAGCCCCCCGGAGGATCGGGCGACGCCGGCGCCGAATCAGAGGAGCCGGGCGAGCCGCCGCTGCCGGCCCCCCCGCGAATCGTGGTGCGCACGCTGTTTGGCCTGTCGCAGGCGCTGTATCTCGGGCTGTACATTCTGGCGCTGGCGGAACTCGAGCAAGTATATCGGCTGGCGACATACATCACGGCCTATGCCCGCGCGGTCGAAACCGCTGTGCTGATTGTCGCCGGCGCCGGAGTTCCGGTTCGGCTCTATCTGCTGACCGCGGTGGCGTTCGATTACGGCGCGAGCGGCTTGAAGTTCCACCGCATTTTTCCGCTCGTGCTGGCGCTCGATTTTGCCTGGGCGCTCACCCCCTATCTGCTCATGCACAAAATGGGCACGGGGCTGGCCACTGCAGCCTGTGCGGCGCTGCTGTACCTGCCGTTTTCCGAACGAACGCTCATCCGGATGGGATATGGAGCCACCCGGCAAGCCGGGTGACGGTCCTACTGCCCGCCCGGGATTTCTCCTTTTTCAGGGTTGTAATAGAAGGTGAATCGGATGCGCAGTTCGGGGCCGCCAAATTCCCGGGGCAGAGGCTGGAAAGGGTTCGACATAGTGATGCCACCCCGGGCTGCGGTATCGAGATCGACCCGCCCACTGGAGGATTCGATCGCCAGGGCCTCAACGCTTCCATCCTTGAGAATGCGGAAAATGATCGAAACCCTGCCCTGGGTGAAGAATGGCCTCTTGGCCGATTCGGGCATGATGGTGTACCAGTTGCGCTGAACTGTATCTTTCACGCGCATCAGGTAAGGCCCGAAATTCACGCCCATGGTGTCGGAAAGTATTTCGGTGTTGCTGCGCACGCTGGCCGCGCCTCGGTAGCCCGCGCCGAATTCGCCTCCCTGCCCGTATGTCCCGCGCCCGGGGGCAGTTGCCGCCGCAGCATCAGAAACCGAATTGCGGCCCAGGTTGAACGGATTGTTGGCGGCAGCACGCGTCGCCGCCGCGGAGGGTTCCGGGCTCGGCAGCACCGGAGCATTCACAGGCGGCTCGCCGTTCCGGGCGATGGCTGTGGGCTGCTGCCCCGCGCCGAAGGGTTGCGCGGCGGGAGGCTGCGATGCCTGCTGCACCGGCGCAGATGGCTGAGGCCGGCCGGGGGCACCCTGTTTCCTGGCATCGAGAATCTTGTGCAGCGCCTGTTGATCGAGAGTGGGAGTCCGCGAAGTGGCAATCCGGTCTTTATCGGAGATGATGTTCGTGTTCGGCTTCTTTGCCGCCTTTTGCAGATCCTTGGGAAGTTCCAGGAAAGTCAAATCGTGCGGCTCGAACTGGGGGGAAACAATACGTACGCGGCTCTGGAAAAACGGCAGCTTCGGTCCAAACAGAATGCTCAGGATGATTATCAGGTGGGTGATGATCGAGAGCCAGATGGCTTCGCGGCGCCGCGAACGCGCCAGGTCGTCCTGGAGTTGAATGATGAGATGAGGAACGGCTTCTTCAGGCAGCGGCCCCTGCCGGGGGTCCTGAAATAGCGCGAGTTGATCCCGGTTCCGGCCAGGGTCCGGTGCAGGCGTGCTCTGCCGGGCGCCATCATCCAGCGTCAGTTTCAAAAGGCCGGCCATTCGGGTTGCACTTTAAAACCCCGGCGCCGTGCCGGAGTCGCTTGCGAGCCTCACTTGGGGGTTCGATTCTATTCTCGCATTAAATGGTGCAGCCGAATGTAAAGGCTTTGAAAACAGGCGTGTTTCTGGTCATCCCAACCGAAGCCGGCGCGCCGGGTGAGGGCCGCCTCAGCCGATAGCCAGGGCTTCGCGCCCTACCCCGTAGATGCTGTGCCATGGAGTAGCGGCTTTGAGCCGGTCGTTCACGTTGTTGATGTTGCGCACGCCTTCCTGCTCGAGCCACTTGCGGAACGCGCCCGCACCCTGCTTCGCATAGATCGGGATTCCGTCTTTCCATGTGGCGCGCCCGCACAGCACTCCGGCAAAGCGCACGCCCGAATCGGCTGCAAGCTCGAGTGATTCAGTGAATTCGGCATTGCTCACACCGGCGGAGAGGTAGATGAAAGGCCGCGTGGCGACTCCGGCGGCATCGAGGAAATGGCGCATCGCCTCGGCTCTGGTGTAGGCAGCCGCACCGGAATAGCAGCGGGAGCCTTCCACGTATTTCATGTTCACAGGGATTTCCACCTTCATCACGTCGACACCATAGCGATCCTTTGTGAACTCGGCCATGCTGGCCTTAACGATCTCGGGTTTCTTCCTGGCAAACTCGAGGGCTTTTTCGTCGGCGCCTTCTTCATATCCCACGAACTCCAGGAAAAAAGGAATGTCATTGGCGCGGCACTCGTCGCCCAGCCGCTCAACCCACGCATGCTTGCAGTCGTTTACGTCCTTCGGATCGAAGGGCGTGTAGTACAGGAGGATTTTGATGCAATCGGCGCCCGCTTCCTTCAATCGGCGCACGCTCCATTGGTCCAGCAGGTCGGGCATTCGCCCCGGGCCAGTCTTGTCGTAGCCGGTTTTCTCATAGGCAAGCAGCAGGCCGGCGTTGGGTGCGCGCCGCCGCGAGGCCGGTAATCCCCATTCCGGATCAAGCAGGATGGCGCTGGCATGGGGTGTAAGCACCTCGGCCACGATCGCCTTGAATTCCTCCATCATGGCGTCAGAAACGTCCCCGCCTTTTTCCTTGGCCAGCGACTTCTGAAGCGACCCGCGCTGATCCATTGCTGCCGCAGCGATAATGCCATTCCGGGTGGAGACAGCCTGCAAGCCTTTGAGCTTTCCGGGGGTGAGCGTCACAATTTCCTCCTGCGTTTCGGCAACCCCGCCATTTTAGTGGAAAGATTGAAAAAACCGGAACGGGAGGCCGGAGCGGGCAATCAGGCGGCGGGCGCCAGCGACCGTGCGGCGGACTGGTGGATGAACCGTTTCATCACCGTCGCCCACATCACTTTTTTGCGCATTGCGCTTTCCTTTATGTTGCGCCCCTGCGCGAACATGGAAAGCAGAGCCCTGATCTTGAGCACCCGTAGAATCGGCTGCTCAGCCGGCGGGACGCCATAAGCGTAGGTAAATTCCTGCTGAACGCGGGAGGTGATTTCGCGATTGCAGAAAGGATACTTCTCCAGCGCTTCTACCGACGCCAGGAACATGGCAACGTCATCAATGGAGGCGCCACGCGCCTGCATGCGTGCGTAATCGGAGATGGCGACACCCTGTTCGCCGACAACTATGTTCAGGGGAGTGAATTCCGAAAGCACCGCCGAGGCCGGGAGAGTCTTCTTGCTGCGCGCCAGCGCATTGCGCGCGCCCTCCAGAATAATGCGGATGGAGCTCTCCTCCAGGCCTTCGCCTTTGCAGCTTGCGCACAAGCGCTCGAGTTCGGCCAGCAGGGAATCGGGTTCAAACGGGACCGATGAATCGGCGGTGACTTTATGGAAGTTCCGCAGCCACTCACCCGATTTCCGCGCTGCAATCGAGAGCACACCACGGCCGGAGGCGGGTTCGCCATCCTCGGCGGCGCTGGCATAGCGCTCCGTAAAGCCGGGCAGCAGCGCGGCCTTCATGATGATGGATTGCAGCGGAAGACCATTCAGCTTCTCGGCCACCACCGCCCCCAGTTCCCGGAAATCTCCGAGAGGGCGGGGCACGCCCGCCAGGTTGCGCTTGCGAAACAATTCATAAACCCGGTTGAGGTTTGCCCATTCGGTGCGCGCCATTTTAACGGCGCCCGCCGTTCCGCACTTCGTGCCGCGATATATCTTGGCTGCAATGCGTTCGCCGCCCTGGCTGAAATCGGCCACCATCTCATAAATGTAATGGTCGGTTTTCGGGGTATGTCCAACCACTCGGATATTGCGCAAATCACCTCGCTCGGGATAAGCCTCAACGGCCACACTGCGCAATCCCGCAACAATCTGATCGATTATGTTTTCGGCCATTCGTACTCCAAGAGGATGTCGCGGCAGGCAGACTTGAGCCGCCGGCGAAGAACGGGTGCACCTCTGTAGAGCAGTTTTGCTGCCACACAGCGGCACGAATCGGCGGCAGAACCCTTCGAACAGAGCAGTCGAGGGCTCTGCGCAGTGGAAACGGGCGCACGCAGGTGGGCACCCCGATACCAATTGTGTGGATGGGCAGCGCATGTGCCAGTCGCAGCATTCGGGGAGGAAGATGGGAGCAGGGCGAAGCAGCGCATTCGCGCTGCTTATGTGCGTGCCTGCTTTTCAGTAGAAGAGATATTTCCGCCACTTGGCGTCGGAGTGGCCCATGAGGCGAATAATGTGGCGGCTGGTGTGAAGGCTGAATGAGCGAGGCTCGCGCAGCAGCTTCATTCCCGCTTCATGGGCAAACTGGTTGCCTTTGCGGCGGTTGCAGGGGTGGCAGCATGCCACCAGGTTCTCCCATGCCGAAGGGCCACCGCGCGAGCGCGGCACAACGTGATCGAGCGTGAGCTCGCTCGAGGCCAGCGTATCACCGCAGTACTGGCAGGTATTGCGATCGCGCAGCAGGATGTTCTTGCGCGAGAGCGCGCGAGACTGATGCGGGATGCGGCGGTATTCGAGCAGCCGGATTACCGACGGGACGCGCATGGTGACGCGTGCGGCACGCAGAAAATGGCCATTCTCCTCTTCCGCCATGGCCACGCCTTTGAGGACCAGCACGATGGCGCGCCGGGCGGCGCACACATTGATGGGCTCGTACGACGCATTCAGCACAAGAACGGGCTGGTGCATGGGCTCGGGGAGGGCCGGCTGCACGCACACTTCCTCAAAATGCAGCCGGTGATGAGCTGTTTGATGCGCCGGATTGTGCTTTGCCGACATTTGGATCAGGCATGAGCGGCCGCAGCCAGCAGCCGCTCGGGATGAACCATTCTTGCGGGCTCGGGCGCGAAGACCCGGGCCACCGTACAAATGAAAACGCGATTGGCTCCCGCGCCTTTGAGCACGCGCGCGCACTCACCAGCGGTGGTGCCGGTCGTAAAGACGTCATCAATCAGCACGACGTCACGACCGGCGAGATCGCCCGGGCGAACCACCGAGAAAGCGCCGTGCACGTTGGCGCGCCGCTGCGCGCGCGTCAAGCCGGTTTGCGATTGCGTGTTGCGCACTCGCTCGAGCGCGCGGCAGTTGAGCTCGACCGCCTGAAGCCGGGCGGTGCGGAACGGCTTCAGCGCGACCCGCGCGA
This sequence comes from Acidobacteriota bacterium, assembly GCA_019236695.1. GTDB lineage: Bacteria > Acidobacteriota > Terriglobia > Terriglobales > Acidobacteriaceae > JAFAIN01. The sequence continues at coordinate 8,136 of JAFAIN010000072.1, forward strand.
TTGCCTCCGCCTGATTAAACCCGCGACTTCGGAGTTTGCTGCTGTGCAACGGCGCCGGAATGGCGACCGGCGGCGCCTCCGCGAAATCACCGCTCAGCCCCAGCAGCGCTTCTCCGAGCAGCGCGCCCAGCACCGCTGCCGCAGGGCGAACGCCCACGTATTTCAACAGGTGAACCAGCTCGCGCAGCGCGCCCTCGTAAGCGCCGAAGGCAACCGCGCGCGTGTAGGCCGGCCGCTCATGCCGGCATGGCCCGCAAAGCGGGGGTTCTGCCGCGCCCGAGGTCCATCCGGCAAACAACCGTTCGCCGCAGATGGAGCATGCCGGCACATGCATCGGCTGGATGGAATCGAGGCAGGAGCGGCAAACCGGCAGGCGTGAAATGGTGGCAAGCGGCGAAGCGCAGATGCGGCAATCAGCCGGGAAAAGCGCAGACATGAGCCCCTGGCCCAGCAGAGCCCAATAGCCGCCGCGCGCGCCGGAATGGTTCAGGTGCCCACTACTGCTGAAGACAACCCTCCGTTGCCGCCCACAGGCGGCAACAAAACTCAGTATAGCTCTGCAGCCTTAGCGGTTTCCAGAGGTG
>JAFAIN010000101.1 GCA_019236695.1 Acidobacteriota bacterium
TACCGAGCAGGTGATCAAAAATTATCTCCGCAACGTTTATGACAAGATCGGCGTCTCCGATCGCCTGGAACTGGCGCTGTTCACCATCCACCACCGCATCCTGGCGGAAGCTGCTTCGGCTGCGGTGGCCGGCATGAACGCCGCCCCGGCCGCAGCCGCGCCGTAATCCCTGCGTTTCCTCGCTCCGAGCCCCGCCTTTTGCCTGGCGGGGCATTTCTTTCTGGCCCGCGTCTCGCCTGGCGCCCTGCTTCGCGCCGTCCCGCTACTCGTACCGCAGGCTCTCGATGGGGTCAAGCGCGGCGGCGCGGCTGGCCGGAACCGTCCCAAAGATTACCCCCACGACCATTGACATGAAGATGGCAATGATCGCCGACATGCCGGAGATGGGAATGTGGAAGTCGGTCAGGAAGCGGATCGAAAAGGGAACAGTGAGACCGATGAGCGTCCCGATGATGCCGCCCGTAAGCGCGATAAACACCGATTCGGTGAGGAATTGCAGTTTGATTTCGCGCCGCGTGGCGCCAATCGCCTTGCGAATTCCGATTTCCCGAATGCGCGACGAAACATTGGCCAGCATGATGTTCATGATGCCCACCCCCGAAACAATCAGCGTAACCGCGGCCACCAGCAGCAGCACGACGGTCAGGGCGTTGGCGCTTTTCGAGGCCACTTTCAGCAGTTCGGTGAGGTTGGTGACCTTGTAAGTGGATTCAGGCCGGTGCCGCGACCGCACCACCGCCGCGATCTGGTCGGTGGCGCGCGGCACGTCTTCGGGCAGCGCCGCCGAAAAGAAAACCTGCTTTACGTAGCTGTTGCCGGTAAAATACTGCGCCACCGTGTAAGGAATGATCACCGTGTCCTGGCCGAGTTCCGACTGGCCGAAGGTGTACACCCGCTCGCGAACCACGCCGATAATGGTGAACGGCAGGCCGCTGAGCTTGATGTTGCGGGCAACGGCCGCCTCGGAACCGGAAAAGATCTTCTCCGCGGTTTCCTGGGTCACCACCGCAACCTTGGCGCGCGATTGCACATCGGCGGCGTCAAAAAAACGCCCGGCTACCACCTCGAGGTTGCGGATGCCGCGGTACTCTTCATTGACCCCCAGCACCTGAATGTCTCGCTCCTTGCCGCCCCCGATGGGGATGCGCTCCTCCATTTCGGCCATCGGCGATGCCATGCGCAGCCCCGGCACCTGCTCCATCACCGCGCGCATATCGGCGATGGTCATGTAATCCTGCGACGGGTTTTGCGTGCCCGCTCCTCCGCCTTCATACTCGGCCTCGATCATGTTGGGGCCGAAGCCCTGAATGAGGTTGAGGACATAGGTCTTGCCCGTAAGGCCGATCGTGACCACCAGGATTACGGAGGCGGTGCCCACCACCATGCCAAAGGCGGTCAGCACAAAACGAATCTTGTTGAGCTGGAACGAATCAATGGCAACCCGCGCCATTTCCTTGAAGACCATCCGCTCCTTGGTGGTTTCGCGGATCACATCGGCCGTGCCGCGGAGCACGTCAGGCGGAGTGAGGTGCGGGCGCGAGTGCGTGCGAGCTTCCGTTGGCATCTAGCGCAATCTTAATCGATCCCCCCTCTCTCTCAGTGAGGATGTATGCTTGGTCCGGCCGCCGGGCGGATGAACCCCGGCGCGGCACACCGGCAAAGCACATGACTGCTCCGCGGAGTTACGGGCTGAAATCGGCGCCCCTGAGCGTCGGCCGCATGTTTTTTGGCGCGGCCGCGGTGTTGTTGGGCGCCATCGCGCTTATCTGGCACGACTCCGCCACATGGCAGATTCTGCAACAAATCTGGAAGCTGCCCGCCGGCAGCACGATTGGCGCGTTCCTCATGGCTGCTCTGGTTGCCGGGGGCATCGCCATTCAGCATCCGCGCAGCGCGCGCCCGGCCGCGGTCGTGCTCTGCATTGTGTTTGCATGTTTCTCGCTGGCTTGCGTTCCCGATTTCGTCGCCGCCTCCAATCCCTTCGAGCGGTTTGGGGGCAGCTTTTTTCAGATGCTTTCCATGCTCTGTGGCGCCCTTGCGCTGTACGCGGCCATGGAGGGGAATTCCGCCAGGGCACGAATATTCGGCCGAACCGCGCGCCTTGGGCTCGGCCTCTGTGCCATCTCATTCGCGCTCAGCCAGGCGCTCTTTCTGCGCCCTACCGCCGCCCTGGTTCCAAAATGGATTCCCCCCGGCCAGATGTTCTGGGCCATCGTCACGACCATTGCGTTCGCGTTGTCGGCGGTTGCGCTTCTCATCCATTTCCAGGCCCGCCTCGCCGCGCGAATGATGGCGCTGATGCTCGCGCTCTTCGGCGTGCTGGTTTGGTTTCCGCACCTGGTCGCCGATCGGAGAGCGCATTTTGTCTGGTCGGAATTTGCTCTCACCATGCTGATTGCAGGCGCTGCCTGGATGGTGGCCGATCTGCAGTCACGCTGAAAACGCCCTAATGCGGCCGCTGCAGGATCATTGCGCTGGCAGCTTCATCGCATGCCTTGGCGGCGGATTGCTCGCCGTCGTTCGTCACCACCAGCACCGCAAAATGCCGAAGCGGCGCCATCCACACCACCGCGAAATTCATCGTGTTGCTGCCGGCATGGGTCAGCACTCTGCCTCCGCCCCAGTCGCGATCCACGGCTCCCCATCCCAGGGCGTAGTTTCCGCCAAAATGAGGCGCATGCAGAAAACGGTAAGTTTCCGGCTTCAGTAGTTTGCCGTTTCCGTTCTCCCCGGCCATCTGGTCGCGAACGAAGCTGGCCCATGACCGCAGCGGGCAGTGGACTGTTCCCGCCGGCCCGAGCACCGGGCGGTTATCCTCATCGGGGCCATTATTCGGCGCGGGATGGTCGCCGGAAATATGCGGCCAGGGCTGATCGATTTTCCCCGCAGTCCCGGTTCCGCCAAAACCGCAGTGCATTCCCAGCGGCGTGAACACCAGCTCCTGCATCAGCTCTTCCCAGCTCCTCCCCGCGGCATGTTCCGCCATGGCGCCGGCGATCACGTAGCCCAGGTTCGAATAGGAAAACTGTGTTCCCGGCGTTGATAGCAGCTTCGCCTGCCCGGCTTGCTGCACCGCTCGCCGCCGCTGCTCCTGCAGGCTGCCGCCGCGGCTCGAAATCTCGTTCCAGTCCAGGTTCGCAGGCAGGCCGGCCTGGTGCGAGAGCAACTGCAGCAGGGTGATCCGGCGGAACGGTTCAGGCGAGCCGGCGGATTCGGCAGGAAGCGTTTCGCCGATCGTGCTCTCCCAACTCAGCTTGCCTCTTTCCACCAGCCGCGCGATCACCGTGGCGGTCATCGCTTTGGTGTCGGAGCCCAGGTGCCAATCGTCTTCGTCGGTCGCATTCACGTCAGCTCCGGCCTTGCGCACACCGGTGACGGCCACGTCCACTCCCCCGCCTTCGAGCACAATCGCGCCGCCCAGTGCCGGCAGCCGGTATTTTTCACGGATGGGCGCGAGCAGCCCCTGGAGTGAGGATGAGCTCGCGGGCGCCTGAGCCACCGCGGAGCCGGCCAGAACCAGCAGCACAGCAAACAATTTCATTCGCATCTCCAAAGCAGGAGTTCCTCTCTCACGATTCCGCTTCACGCGTACTCCCAGCGCCGTGACAGCCGGCGTGCAATAACGAACAGGGCCGCGGCGGTTACGAGCAAAACGGCAACTTGCGGCCAGAGATGCGTGACCGGTTCATCGCGCCAGAAGACCTTGGTAAAGCCATCGATCGCCCATGCGTTAATGGTCATTAATCCGGCCTTCTGCATGGCGGGCGGCATGAGAAAGCGCGGGAACATGCTGCCGCCGATGGAAGACATAATCAGAATCACCAGCGTCGAGAGCGCACCGAGCTGCGCTCTCGTAGGGCACAGGCTGGCCAGCAGCATACCGAACGTGGCGACTGCCAGCGCCGTGCACAGGCCCATGACGATGAAACCAGGGATGTGCGACCACAAATCGAGTTTAAAAACTGCCCACCCCCACAGGAACATGACCACGAGCTGCACGAACGCCAGCAGCGTGTTGTAGCACACCTTGCCGGCGAGCAGGGAGGTCATCGTCACCCGTGAACTCAGCACCCGGTCGAGCGTCCCGCTCTCCGCTTCGTCGAGCAGAGCGCCCGCCGCCCCGCTTGCGGTGAACAGCAGGAACATAACCCCGATGGCAGCGGCATAGAACGAAACCATTGGGTTGTTCTTGTTTTCCCCAACAACGTCACGGGTTCGCACCCCGAGGATGCCGGCGCCAAATGAATCGCTCGCGTCCTGCGAATTCCCCTCGCCGTTGCCCGCCGGGGCATTCCGCAGGGAAGCAATCGCCTCATCCATTCGCCTGCGCTGCTCGGGCGTCAACCCGCCGGAATACTGGTCGAGGGCGCGCGTTCCCTGTTCCACCATGATGTCGGGCATGGCCGTCATCGCCACTTTCTGCAGCAGGCCCGCAATCACCTGTGAGGCCACCATGTCGCTGCTGTCTCTGAGGAGCTGAACGGCAACGCGATTGCTTTCTTCGCCGAATGAAATCGGAGCCAGCCCAAAGCCGTGCGGGATGACCACCGCAACCGGCGCATCTCCGGCGCGCACCGCCGCCTCAGCCGTTATCGCCGTGTATTCCGGCTGCTCGGCGCCTTTTTTCGGTGCGGGACGCAACTCGGCATGCAGCGATCTTTCGTTTTCCAGCCCTTTCACCAGCCGCTCTGAGGCAGCGCTGCGATCCTCGTCCACCACCAGAACCGTGATTCGCGGGGTGGCGTCGCGCCGGCCCCCGAAGATGACCGCGAAAATTGTGAAAAAAGCCACCGGAAGAACGAAGCTCAGCGCCAGTGCGCCGCGGTCGCGCCGCAGCGAAGTCAGGGCCGTCTGGATGATTGCCGGAATCACTCGCGCAACTCCCTCCCCGTCAGGTGCAGGAACACAGATTCCAGGTTCGGCCGATGCAGCGTTACGTCAAGAACCTCAAATCCCTGCCTCGCCGCCCCTTGCAATAATGTGGCGATCTCGGCAGGCTGTTCGACCGTAAAGTGCGCCATGCCGTTCACCCGGCGCCCGCCGTGCTGCTCCATCCATGCAGCCCCCGGTTCACCGCTGTCGGCGAACCGCACCGCTACCTCGCGGCGCGACCCGAAGGCGCTGTGGATCAGCTCGTCACTTGTCCCCAGCGCGATGATGCGGCCGTGATCCACAATGGCAATCCGGTCGCACAATCGCTCCGCTTCCTCCATGTAGTGGGTGGTGTAAATTACCGCCATTCCTTCGCGCCGCAGGCCTTCAATCATCTCGAAGATGCGGAGCCGTGACTGCGGGTCCACGCCCACCGTGGGCTCATCCATCAGCACTGTGCGGGGCCGATGAATCAATCCGGCTGCCATATTCAGCCGCCGCTTCATGCCGCCCGACAGGCGATTCACCACTTCGTCAGCCCGGTCGGCCAGCGCCGCCCATTCCAGGCACCACGCAATGGCCTGCTGCAATTCGTTGCCCGCGAGACCGTGATAGCGCCCAAAGGCCGCCAGGTTCTCGCGCGACGTCAGGCGTGGATAAACTGCAAGCTCCTGCGGCACCCAGCCCAATGCTGCACGCGCGGAAGGCGATTCGGCAGGCTCGCCGTAAACCAGAATTCGGCCCGAATTCGGCCGAACCCGCCCCACAATGCTTCGAATCAACGTGCTCTTGCCCGCGCCGTTCGGGCCGAGCAGGCCGAAAGATTCGCCGGCCTTTACTTCCAGGCTGATGCCATCTACGGCGGTCACGCCGCCAAAGCGCTTGACCAGCGCTTCAATGCGCAGCGGCATGTGGTTGTGCGTTGGCATCCGGGCACCGTCGTGCGCCTGATTGTACTCGCCCTGGGAAATGCCCGCCGAGCTTCGCCCGCGGAGGCAGCGCCGATAGGAATGGACCCTATCGCCGCTTTGCGCCGCGAGCGGGCTTCGCCCGCTCTTCCCCGGCCGTTTCGGTCTTCGCCGCGTCCAGCCTCCGTGCCATCTCCTCGAAGCCCGCGGCTGGCCCTCGCCACCTCAACTGCTCCACATCATCAAACACCCGAATGTCGGTGCGCAGCGTCGCCAGCTTTCGAAACAATCGAGCATTCTCCCGCTCGCGGCACAAAGTCGCGGCCAGCGTGCTCGCATTCGCCACGTTCACTCCCCATTCGCCGCAATCTTCGGGAATCCCCTCCAGGTGCAGGAACCTCGCGAGCACCGCTGCTGAAGATTTCGCTCCCCAGCCCCGCAGCCCCGGGTAGCCGTCAGCCGCGTCGCCCACCAGCGCCAGGTAGTCCGGAATGGATTCCGGCGCTACTCCAAACTTCTGCTTCACTCCTGCCTCATCCAGCGTCAACCCCGTCCGCCGGATTAGCTGCACGGTTCGTGTTCCGGCAACGCACTGTGCCAGGTCTTTGTCCGGGCTGCAGATGATCACGCGCGCTACGTTCCTGTCGTTGCCCGCCGCCGCTGCCGCCGCTGCGAGCGCGTCATCCGCTTCAAATTCCACCATCGGCCACACCACCACCCCGGCCGCCGCCAGCGCTTCTTCCAGCAGCCCGAACTGCTCCAGCAGCTCAGGCTCAATCCCTTCCCCGGTCTTGTATCCCGCCCACAATCCGTTGCGGAACGATTCAATCACGTGGTCCGTGGCCACCGCCACGTGGGTTGCCCCACCCTGGATCATGCCGAGCACCGATGCCAGCACGCCGCGGGCGGCGGCAACTTCGCGCCCCTCCGCATCCCGCGCCGAAGGCAGCGCGTAGTAGTGGCGAAACAGTTCATAGGTGCCGTCAATCAGGTGTACGTCCATCCGCCCTCATCCTAAGCTCTAAGCCCTAAGCCCGAAACCCGCCGCCCGCCGCCCGACACCCGCCACCCG
>JAFAIN010000342.1 GCA_019236695.1 Acidobacteriota bacterium
GCGCGCCCAGAGCGTGCCCGGCGGCCAGGCCGGCGCCTACGCCCGCAAGCCCGCCCACGAACATCCACACGGCTTGCGCGTTAACGGGAACCGAGGCGGCAGCGGCGATTCCAAATCCAATCGCCATGCCAAAGCCGGCTCCCACTACCGCTCCGAGCACTTGTGCAGCGCCCGGCATTTCGGCTTCGCTGGAAGGCAACGAAGCGATTTGCGCATCGGAATCGTCGGGGTCCACTACATACACCCGGTGACCGTCGATGCAATGTGCGGCCAGAGCCCGTTCTGCCTGCCGCGCACGGTCCTTCGAATCAAAAACTCCCACCAGATATTTCACAGCGGACTCCTTAGCGCCAAGACTCCCGCTCGCAGAGAGTTCAACGGCCCGCAGGAGAACTACCGGCCCAGAGGCGACTTGAACACGAATTCCAGCTTGTCGGCCCCATTCGGCCCCACTGTGATCTTCTTGCTCTGCATGCCGAACTTCTCGTGCCATGCGGTTACGGTGTAAGTGCCCGGCGGAAGCTTGCTGATATCGAAGCTGCCATCCTTGGATGTCACGGCAAAATACGGGTGCTTGAATACAGCCACGTAGCTCTTCATCCAGGGATGAATGTTGCATTTCACCGGAATGGCAATTTCTTCGCGCGAGAATATTTCATCCACCGGCTGTGTTCCGGGCGGCTGTGACTTGTTCCATTCGCGGTTGTTCTGCGGCATGGGATGAATGTTGTGGGTGGTGCCATCCTCATTCACAATCTTTACGTGCTGGCCGGCCTGCATGGCGACCACGTGCGGGGTGTACATGCAGCCCTTCTGCTCGATTTCTGCCGGCGCCGCAGGCGGGTTCACCGGGCCTGAGGCCAGGCCGTCGGATACGTAAACGATCACGTTGCCCAGGCTGCCGTTCGCCCCGACCACTACATCTTCGGCGCTTGCACCGGCGGGATGGAGCTTGGCGCAAACATCATCGGCCGACATAACGATGTGCGCGGGCTTGGGCGCTAGACCGTCGAGACGCACCGAACCCAGAATAGAGCCGGAGCCGCCCCCATCGGCGCCCCCAGGCCCGCCCGCACGAGCCGTCTGGAAGACGCCCAGTGCGAGCACAAAGACCACCGCGTACCTGCCCAGAAGCTGCTGTAGGCGATTCATACTTCTACCTCCACAATTTGTCTAAATTCCCCAACGGAGCCGATTTGTCCCTGCGAGACGGATTTGCGCACAATATCGGGGAACGTTTGCTGGTGTCTTTGCGCCCGCACAAAGTCTCGCAATCTGTGGTTGCACGACTTTCTCCCTTTTTAGCTTTGGGCGCCGGGAGGTGCTTCAATGGGCGGAAGCTTGTCTCCTTGACCGAGTGCCGATACGCTAAGCCGTTGCTGCGGGAGCACGACCGTTGATTCGGCCGAAGGCACATAGCGAAGGTTTTTGGTTGCATTTGGTTACAACCGCAGCCTTTTGCGCCTACCTGTTCTTCTTTGGGCTGGGCGCGGTAGGGCTAACCGGGGCGGATGAACCGCGCTATGCCCAGATTGCGCGCGAGATGCTGCAGCGGAACGATTGGGTGACCCCGGTGCTCTACGGCAAACCATGGCTGGAAAAGCCGGTTCTGTACTACTGGGAAGCCATGGTGTCGTACAGGCTTTTTGGCGTGAGCGACTGGGCCGCGCGCGTGCCCTCCGCGCTCTCAGCCTCAGCCATGGTGTTCGGGATCTTCTTCTTCGCCGGCTTTTGGGCGCGCCATCGAAACGGCGGCCACGGGTTTGCGCTGGACGCGGCATTGATGACCGCTGCAGCCGCCGGCTGCATCGGATTTGCGCATGGCGCTTCCACCGATATGGCGCTTACCGCCATGTTCACGCTGGCAATGTTGTGCTGGTTGCGAGCTGCGCTGCCCGGCGGCGCGCTTTCCCGCGGATGGCTGCTGGGCTTCTATTTCTGCCTTTCGCTGGCCACGCTGGCCAAAGGCCCGGTTGCGGTTTTGCTGGCCGGCGGAATCATTGTGATTTCCGCAGCTTTGCTCCGCCGCTGGAAGCTGGTTCAGTGGTCGCTCTGGTGGCCGGGAGTGCTGCTCTACCTGGCGACGAGCGCGCCCTGGTATATCGCGGTGCAGCGCGCCAACCCGCAATTCGCCCGCGAGTTCTTTCTGCAACACAACCTCGAGCGCTTTGCCACCGGGGTTTACCGGCATCACCAGCCTTTCTGGTATTACGCGCCTGTGCTGGCCGCCGCGCTTGTTCCCTGGACTGTGGGGTGCGCGGTGGCATTCGCCCGCCGGGCGGTGCATCTGAAAGCGGCAAGCACGCGCCGCGAGGATGCCACGCGGCAGCCCTCCCGGCCGCCTGCCCGGCCGGGGGCGGCCGAAACCACGCCCGGCGGGGATTTTCTCGCCATCGCGCTAATGGCCTGGGCGATTGTGCCGGTGGTGTTTTTTTCCTTTTCACAATCGAAGCTTCCGGGCTACATTCTGCCTGCAGTACCCGCATGGCCTATGCTGCTCGCGCTTTTCATTTCCGATAGCCGGAACTCGAAGCCTTCGCCGCTGCTGCTTGTGCCGCATGCCGCGATTGCCGGTGCGCTGGTGGCCGCAGCCGTTCTTCTTCCGGCTGTGGTTCTGAAGTCGGCTCCCGGCCGCCTGGCGTTGGCAACTGCGATTGCCGCCGGAGCCGTACTGTTCACGGCCATGGTGGTTACGCTCCGCAGCCGGGGAATGGGAGCTGTGCGCTTCGTTACGCTGGTCTCGGTGATCATCGCTCTGGCATACATTGTTCGAGTGGATGCACCCGTGCTTGACGCCAGGGTGTCGGCGCGCGCGCTGGCTCGCCGCATCGCGCAGACGGTGCCGGCGGGAGCTTCGATTGCCGCTTTTCATGCAAAACGCGAAGTCGAGTATGGCCTGGCCTTTTACCTGAACCGGCCAATCGCAAACTATGATCGCCAGGAAATCCCGGGCGGCGACCACCTGGTGGTGGCGCCGGCGGGCTCGGCGCCGGCGCTGCAGCAAGCCGCCGGGGGGCGAAGAGTGTCATGGATCGGGGCCTATGAGGCGCAGCGGCTCGAGCTGTTCTGGGTGTCAACCGTGCCGGCTGCTGCATCTGTGAAACACTAAGGCTGTTCGGAAACGCCGGGGTGGCGTGGCTATGGCGGCGACAACGCGAATCCATAAAAGTCCTGAGGCGGTTGGGCTGGAGATTCTTGACCTCAGGCATTTCACTTCGGCTGAATTGCGCCCGTTGCTGGAGGAAGAGGCGAGGCTGTGGTCGCGGCAGCTTTCCTGGGATTATGCCAGCTCCAGCGAAATGATCCTTCGCTATGTCGATGCCAAGGTTCTGCCCGGCTATGCGGCAGTGGAGAAAGGCAAAATTCGCGGATATTCATTTTTTGTGTATGAGCAGAACAAAGGGGTCATCGGCGACCTGTTTGCCAGCGCGGCTTTCAGCGGCAACGGCGGCCGGGTGGAGCGGCGGCTGCTGGCGCACGTGATTGAGACCCTGCAGCAATCGCCGGGCATCCACCGCATTGAGGCGCAACTGCTGATTCACGACAGCAACATGGTGGCTGATCCCTTCCTGAGCGCCGGGTTCCGGCGTTACCGCCGGCTTTTCATGATGCTTCCCCTGCGGCTCTCCGAGGCGCCTGCGCTGGAAATTCCTGCCCCGCCCGATATCGAGATTCGCCGCTGGTCTGAGCAGGACTTCAACGGCACGGCCGGAGTGATCACGGCCGCCTACCAGGGCCACGTGGATTCCGATATCAACGACCAATACCGCACAGTGGGCGGCTCCCTGCGATTCCTGAACAACATTGTGCGTTTCCCGGGATGCGGCGTTTTCGATCCGGACTCGTCGTTCGTAGCCTTGAACCGGGCGCGGCAGATCGTCGGCGTAATCCTGTGCTCGCGAGTCCGTTCGGATGTAGGGCACGTGACGCAGGTGTGCGTGGTTCCTGAGTACCGGCGCCGCAGGCTGGGCGCGGCGCTAATCTGCGGCGCCGCCAGAATACTGCGCCGCCAGAACTTCAATTCGCTTTCGCTTACCGTAACGGAAGCGAATACGCGCGCAGTTGCGCTCTACCGGCAGCTTGGGTTCAGCTCACAGCGGGTGTTCGATGCCTACGTGTGGGAAGGATGAAGCTGCATCACGGGCGCGGCAGCACGGCTCCCAGGGCACGCGTGCGCTTCCCTTCATGCGCGGCCCCGTGGGCCTGGGCCAGTTGCGTGCCGGCGCGCAATGACACTTTTTCGGAATCCAGAGTGAAGCGGCCGAAGATGCGAACTTCGCCGGTGCCTTCGGTGGCTACGGGCAGCCACAACCCGCCTGCCTCGCCAAAGCGCATTACGATGTAACTTGAGCGAAGCCACCAGGACGGGCTGCGCTCAGGCTGGCCTTCCAGCTTCAGGATGTGGTAGCTGCCCGCATCCACGTAAACCCGGCCTCGCAACAGCTCGTGCTCTTCACGGCGTGGAGCAAGCGACAGCACGTAGCAAGCGCGCCCGTCGAGCGTGCCGGTTCCAAGCAGGGCAAAGCTGTAATTGCGGCGCGAAATTTCACTGCGGCTGACGTCTCTGGCCAGCTCGACTTCGTTTTCCAGCATGTGCCGGACTACGGATGTGCCGTGCCCGCTGCCGTGCGCCTCGAGAATTTCAAAGCTCTTTACATTGGGTGGGGTAAACGAAACCGCCGCCGTTACCTCGCTCCCGGGAGCCTGGCCGGCTTCCCCTCCGGGGAAAAAACGGTACTGCCGCACCAGGACGTAGGGCTCGGAGCGCGCCGGATTTTCGGAGGCGGCGCGTTCCATGGACGCGACGATTTCATCCAGGCTGGGGGTTGCGGCGGGGCGCGCTGCCGGAATCGAAAGCTGCTGCGGGCCCGGGCTGCCGGCCTGCCCTGCAGCCTGCAGCCCAGGGAACGCGGCGAAAAAGAACGCAAGTACCACAAATTGGCGCTGCACAGCCACCACCCAGTTACGCTTCCAACCTGTTTAGAAGCAAGCTATGGGCCGTTGGAGGCCATGCGGAGGTGGAAATTCATATTGTGCATTCAACAGTTTGGGGGCTCCGTTCCGCATGCCCGGCCGCCAGGGAAAAGAATTGCGCCTTCGGGGAACAAAAATTCACAGCGGAGGCAGCCCGCGCCACGGCCCCTTACAGCAATACAAAAGCTGCTGTACCCATAACCCGCTCTGTCATCCTGAGCACCCACGGCAGAGAAGCCGCCGGTGTACGAGCAGAAACTGCCTGGCCCATGCTGGTTCCAATCACTCAG
>JAFAIN010000001.1 GCA_019236695.1 Acidobacteriota bacterium
TAAAGAAAATGACGCGGGCTCGTGAACCATACCGTCAACGGCGAGCCGCCAACCGGCGAATCCCGCTGCCTGGAGGCGCTTGAATTCATAGGTGGGTGGAGCGAGCTCGTTGGGGAAGGGCCGGGCAGAAATCTGGTCGCGGGAGAATTGCCGGGCCAGGGAATGCCGGGTCAGAAGCCGCTGCGAGGCATAGGTCAGGGTTTCGCCGAGGCCATAGAGCCCTCCGTGATCCGGCGGCACCAGACCATAGTTCTGCGCCAGCCGGGCAGCCAGCCCCAGGCCCGAGACGCCCGCAGCCGCAGCGATCCCCGAGACGACCAGTTTTCGGCGTGAAATGTTGCTCATGAGCGCTCCTTCCGGACGCCGGTGCGGCCCGTAATCATTGCGCTAGTGCGGGGCCAGAACCCCGCCAGGCAAATCATCAGTAGGTGCGTCAAAAGAAAGACCACCAGGGCAAGCGTGACAAGGAAGTGAATGGTGCGCGCCGACTGGCGGCCGCCCAGCAGAGTGACCGACCAGGGAAAAGCGGAGGCAAAGCCCAGCGACATGGCCAAACCGCTCCATATCACCAAAGGGAATAGAAGGAAAATCACAAAAAGATAGGTGAGGCGCTGGAGCCCGTTGTAGGAGGAGGCTTCTGCCTCGCCGGGCCGCTGCCAGCGAAGCGGCCTCGCAAACGATGCCAGGAGCGAGCGCCATGCAAGATGGGCTTTGCGCGGCGCCAGATCCCTTCGAAAATGCCCCGTAACCAGGCCGTAAATCACATAAAGCAAGCCCGCCAGCACGAGGATCCAGGCAGCTTCAAAGTGCAACGCCCGGCTCCATCCATTCTGATCAGGCAGGACGTAGCCGTAGCCGGTGGGGACCGTTCTTCTTGAGGCAGGGATGTGGAGTTGAAACAGCGGCGTCTGCATCACGGTGCCCGTCTCGCCCCAATAGAAGCGCGGATGCGAAATCACGATTTCTATCCCCGTGACCAGCAGGGCGAAGAAACAGATGGTCGTAATCCAGTGCGTGGCGCGCACCAGAAGCGAGTGCCGTGGCGCCGGCATTGTGACAGAGGCGGTAGAAACGGCGGTTGGAACACGTGCCTGAACCTGGGGTGATGATGTTGCCATCCTGGTCTCGATTACCTCGGAACAAAACTGCTGGGCAAATACTACTACCTCATTCCTGAAACCGTCGAAGGGGGGCTACTTATCCCGAGAGCTCCGCGGAGGGTTCGTGACTGGAGGCGAGCTTGTTCGCGCTGTCCGGCCGAGGGCGTCCGGAACCCACATCTGGCGCATCGCCGCGGGAGGGGAGCCACGCGGAGGGCGGAAATCTGTTACCTTCTGCTGATGAAAACAACTGTTCTTCTCACCCTGGTTGCGCTGCTGATCGGTTGTGCCCGCCAGCCCAGCACGCCTGCCGACACCAGCGGGTCTGGAAGCTCTGCCAACACGCCGGCTCCCGGCGCAGCTCCTTCAGCAAGCCCCTCGTCGGCAAGTCCGTCGCGTTCGGAAGAACGGCGAGCGGCGCCGGCTGAAATCGAAACGCTTCCTGCCGGAACGGTGGTGACCGTAAAGCTGAACAACGCCCTGGGATCGAAGATCAGCCAATCGGGAGACCACTTCACGGCCACGGTCGCCGAACCGGTGGAGGTCAATGGGAAGGTTGCGATCCCGGCCGGCGCCGAAGCGGAAGGCATCGTCTCGGATGCGCTGCCGCAGGGGCGGTTCAAAGGCGGAGCGCTGCTCCGGCTGCGACTGGAAAAGGCCGGCAACTTTCCGGTTCAGGCAAGCCTGAGCCGCTCGGTAAAAGGCAAGGGGAAGCGGTCGGCTGAATTCATTGGGGGCGGCGCTGGTCTAGGAGCGCTGATCGGCGGGCTGGCCGGAGGCGGCAAAGGCGCAGCTATCGGGGCAGCCGCCGGAGCGGGCGCCGGGACCGGAGGCGCTGCCTTCACGGGCAACAAGGAGATCGTGCTGCCGGCCGAATCGGCGATTGCCTTCGAGCTGAAGGAACCCGCTACCCGCAAACCATAGCGGCCAGGAAAACGAATCAGCGGCAAGCAGGCTGCGGCCGAGGGTTTCCAGGTGGCTCCTAAGTTCGAGATTCGGGCGTCGACTCACGGCGAACCTGCCAGGTCGGCGCAGTCGGCCGGGGCGAGTCGCGCGATTAAGCAGGAACGTACGTCAACTGGATCACGTCATCGCCAATTCGTTCGCTGGCGAGAAGGCGGAGCCGCGGCCGGGGGGCGGCGAAGAATGGCTGGCCATGACCAAGCACGATGGGATGGATGTAAAGCCGATACTCATCAATCAGATCAAGGCTGGTCAGGCTCGCTGCCAGGTTGGGTCCGGCTACGTCGATCTCCCCATCCAGTTCGGCTTTTAACCTGCGTATGACCGCCTCGACGTCATCCGCGATGAGTATGGAGTTGGGCCCCACCGACTTCAGCGAGCGCGACACTACCCACTTCGGCTGGCTCCTCCACACCGCCGCGAAGTCGCGCTCCTCCGCGTCCCAATCCGGAAGGTCATCGTCCCAATAGCGCATGATCTCGTACATGCGGCGACCGTACAGCGCGCCCGTCACGCCGCGCGCCTGCGCAAGGAAGTAACGAGAGAGCGCGGGACCGGGTGGCCCGATTTTCATGTGGTCAACGTAGCCGTCGAGGGACTGGTTCAATCCATATACGAGCTTTGCCATGCTGCAAGTCCTCCACCACAGGGTCTTCAGAATAGCGTAAGGCGATATTGCATGGGCGGGGTGCAAACCATCCGCGGGTCGCATTGCCGTCGGAGAGTTCAAGCTGTGGCGCTGCCGATTTCCACAACTGCGATACTGTAGTTAACACCGCAGCATATACTATGCTGACAGGATGAATCCGGGCGCCGAAGACGCGGTCGCGGCTGTGATTACGCACGAGGACATTGACCGTGCGCACGACCGGCAACGGGTGTGCGAGGCGCGAGCCGGGCGAGGATCCGGAGCGCGCCTGCGATTGCTCTGGCTGCTGGTGGGCCCCGGCATTCTGGTGATGCTGGGTGAAAACGACGGGCCCAGCATGCTTTCCTACGCCGCCACGGGCGCGCGGTTCGGCGTGGGCTTTTTCCTGCCGTTCATTGTCCTGACATTTGCCATGGCCGTGGTGGTGCAGGAGATGACGGTGCGGCTGGGCGCCGCCACTCACCGCGGCCACGCCGAACTGATCTTCGAGCGCTACGGGCCGTTCTGGGGCTGGTTTTCCGTCCTCGACCTGCTCGTGGGAAACTTCCTCACGCTGGTCACCGAGTTCATCGCGGTGCGCGCCGGCCTGGGCTTTTTCGGAATCGCGCCGTGGGTTTCGGTGCTGCTGGCGCTCGCCATCCTGCTGACCGCACTGCTCACGCACCGCTATTGGACGTGGGAGCGGGTCACGATGGCCGCCGCACTCGGCAATCTAGTGTTCATCCCAGTGGCGCTGATGACCCATCCGGCGTGGCCCACGGTGGGCCGCGCCCTGCTCACCTGGCGCCCGCGGCCGGCCGGAGGCCTGACCAGCGACACGTTGTTGATCATCCTGGCCGACATTGGCGCGACCGTGACGCCGTGGATGCTGTTCTTCCAGCAGAGCGCCATTGTGGATAAAGGGCTCACGCGCCGCGACATTGGCTTTGGCCGCGTAGATACGGCGGTGGGCGCCGCACTGGCAGCCGCCGCCGCCCTGGCCACGGCGCTGTGCACGGCGCCCCTGTTTGCGCGCCATATGGCGGCGGGCAACTATGAAGCCGCCGAGTTTGCCCAGGCCCTGCAGCCCATCATCGGCAGGCTGGGGGCGACGTTGTTTGCGCTGGGCATCGTGGAAGCTGGAATCGTGGCCTCGATTACGATTTCCATCTCTTCCGCCTACGCTTTCGGGGAGGTAGCACGCCGGCCGCACAGCCTGAATCTTCCGATTGCGCAGGGCCGGTCGTTTTATGGCGTGCTGTTTCTTCTGGCGGCAGCCGCGGGCTGGCTGGTATTGATTCCCGGGCTCCGGCTTGTCTATGTGGTGCTGATCGTGAACGTGATCGCCGTGCTGGCCATGCCGCCCGCCCTGATCTTCCTCTACCTGCTGGTGAACGACCGCGAGCTGATGGGCAGCTTCACCAGCTCGCGCTGGGCCAACATGCTGGCGGGCACGGTGGTGGTGCTGCTCACCGCCACCGGAGTGCTGTTTGGCATAAGCGTGCTGGCGCCACAGGCATTTCATGCGCTCGCCGGGAAGTAAGGGTGAATGCTTTGCGATGGCTCTTACTTGATGCCGATCACCATCGAATCGGGCCCAACGAGATGTTCCACGCGGGTTTCGCGGAACCCTGCTTCCTTCATCCATCCGCAGCAATCCGCGCCTGTGTAGTCGAAGCCGCCCGGCGTCTCAACCAGCATGTTAAGGCTCATCAGAAGCCCGAAAGCATTTTGCGAGCGGTCATCGTCAATGATGCTTTCGTACACGATGTATGCGCCGCCCTCGGGGAGCGCTTCATAAGCCTTGCCCACCAGCATCTGCTTCACGCGGAGATCCCAATCATGCAGGATGTGGCCCATCATCACCACATCGGCTTTCGGCAGTGGCTGATCCATAAAGCTGCCGGCCACAAATTGCACGCGCCCCGGGAGGCCGTTTTGTTCGATGTAGTCTTCAAAGACCGGCCCCACCTCCGGCAGATCGAACCCGATTCCCTCGATGTGGGGATTGGCCAGCGCGACCTGTGTAATGAGATCGCCTTGGGCCGTGCCAACGTCAACCGCGCTGCGGTAGTTGCTCCAGGGGAACTGGCAGGCAATGGCGCGATTGGCGCCGCGACTCACGCCGGTCATGGCCCGCAGGAACTCCTTCAGCCGGCCCGGATCCGCATATAGCGCCGCAAAAGGGTCAGCCTCGCCGCCCATCATTTCGTTTTGCGGCAGGCCGGTGCGCAGCGACTCGGTCAATCGGCCCCAGGAGGGATAAAGCCGCGTGTTGGCCATCTCCAGCATTCCGCCGATATACGATGGCTTTCGCTTGTCGAGAAAGAGATCGGTGGCGGGAGTGTTGTAGTAACGGCCGTCGCGTCTCTCCAGAAGTTTCAAGGCCGCCAGCGTGTCAAGGAAATCACGTGCACCGCGCGGATGAAGTCCCAGCCGGC
>JAFAIN010000058.1 GCA_019236695.1 Acidobacteriota bacterium
TTAGATAGCAGCCGCCGTCGCGGTGGGAAAGTGGGAATCCCGCGATGTAGGCGGGATTTCCAAGCGAGGTGGGAAAGTCCGTTTTTTGACTTTTCCACCTCGCGTCTTTTCCACCGTGCCGGACGCCGGTTTCGCTTCCACGATGGCCGCGCCCTGGGCGGTGTAACGTCCCAGGATGTGCGGCCCGTATTTCAAGGTGATGGTTCCATTCAGATGCTGATGCACATCGACCGAGCAGCCGGCCAGAGTTCCGCGCCAGCGTACCCGCTCGATTTGCAGGTTCAGTTTGTCGAAGCTCACCGTGTTGTCGCGGTTCACGGTGCGCTCGAATTTCAGCGAGAAAATCAGGTCCAGCTCGCGGCGCGGACAAGCCAGAAACGCGCTGCCCCGCTGGCCGGCCGGGACCTGAAAGCGGCGGTTGAACTCGGCAATATATTGGTTGCGGAGAAACTCATTGGCGGCTTCCACCGTGGTGATCCTACGCAAACGCAACTCCTGCGGTAGTCGCCCCTGCCAGGTGCCGAAGTTCCTCTCCGATCGGCCCCGGGCCTGCGGCGAGTAGGCCGGAATCATCTGGATACCGAGTTCCCGCAGTGCCCGACCCACCTGAGTCAGCTTGTGCCGGTCAACCGGTTCGCCGGCCTTCGGTGTGAGCCAGAAATGGCTGCCGCGGTCGCTGTAGAGCGCACAAAACACACCTTTGCGCTCGATCACTTCGCGCAGTGCCGCCATCACTGTCGTCGTCGATTCTTCTTCCACCAGTTGCCCGTAATAGATCTCGCTGGTGGCGTCATCCAGAATTACGATCAGATCGTGCCAGCGCTGATCCTGAAACCAACGATGCCGGCTGCCGTCGATGTGCAGCAGCATGCCGGTTAAGGGCCGCCTCGGGCGCCGCTTGCGGTGCACTCCCCGCTTCCGTCCCTTTCCGACCAGCCCTGCCCCTTGCAACGCTGTCTTCACCCAGGTGTAGCTCAGCTTGATGCCGTGCTCCTCCTGCAGCTTCTCGTGATAGTGCCGTACGTTCAGATCGAAGTACTTCTCCCGATACAGCCCCAGAACCTTCTCCACCGTCTCCAGGGCTACCCGCTTTTCGCTCGGCCGGCAGCGCCGCCGGTCCAGCAATCCATCGAACCCATCCTTCTCATACCGCTCCCGCCAGCGCCGCATGTGCCGGTCCGTGATGCCGATGATCTCGGCTGCCTGATACCACGTGATCTTTCGCGCGATCGCTCGCAACATGACCTCCTGCACTTTCATCGCCCGCTCCACTGCGGCCCCCGAGTAAGCAACCATGTCTCTCATGGTCACCTACTCTCGCCGCCCGCCTGGCGGACATGTCATGTGCTAAATCAACCGGACATATCATGTGCTAACGACACATTCATGATGTAGACTCTGGCCACATCTTATGAAGCCTCCTACACTGTTGCGCGGCGCCTGTGGCGTCGCACTCTCTGCCCTGCTGATCGGCACGGCAGTGGCCCGCCAGGGTACGAAGATGGACCCGGATGCAAAGACGGCCACCATTGAGGGCGCAGTTCGCGACGTGGCTTGTCCCATCCAGAACCCGGCCGGCACTGCCACCAGGTTCAGTCCTAAATGTGCCCTCGATTGCGTCAAGCATGGCTCACCGATCATCATCCTGACCAACACGGGAGAGATCTATACTCCGATCTCTGCAGGCATGCCTGATTTCGGCCAGCGTGAAAAGCTGATGCCCTTTGTCGGGAAGTATGTGCGGGCCACCGGGGCGGTGTTCGAGCGAAAGGGAGCTCGAGCCATTGCAATCACGCAAATCAGGGAACTGGAGAACGTTCACATCGATACCGAAGGTGAATGAGGATGACGAATTGCCGGCTTGCCGGCTTGCCGAATTGCGCTCCATCGTGCCGTTCGTTTTCGCGATGACAAACGCGCGGCCCGCGCGTCTATAATCGCGTGGCCGGCCCTGCCCGGCAACGGCACACCTCCCATGAACTCACTCGGTCATGATTTTCGCTACGCCTTCCGCGCGCTGCGGAAGTCACCCCGCTTCAGCCTGGCGGTGTTCGGCACGCTTGCCCTTACGATCGGCCTGACCAGCACCGTGTTCAGCGTGCTGGATGCGGTGTTTATCCGTCCATTACCGTACGACGATCCCAGCCGCATTTTTGCGCTGAGGACGTATTCGCCGCAGAACTTTACCCAGCCTGCGTCGTACCCCGAGTTTGTCGATTGGCAGCGCGACTGCAAGTCTTTTTCGGCCCTCGCCGCCTACAGCGCCTTTGGAAGCCTGAATTTCGAAATGGATGGATCCGCGGTGTCGCTGCCGGTGGTTTCCGCTTCCGGCAATTTCTTTGACGTATTCGGCATAAGGGCGATTCTGGGCCGCACCTTCCTTTCCGGCGAGGAAGAAGAAGGCCGAAATTTCGTGCTGGTGCTGAGCAACGAGGTTTGGCGCTCGGTTTTTGGCGGTCGCCCGGACGCAATTGGAGCCAGGGTCAAACTCGACGGCCGGCAGTACACGGTGGTCGGCGTAATGCCTGCCGGCTTCCGTTTTCCCATCGGCCGGGCGAATGCGGTGTACCGGCCGCTGGCGCTCACCAAGGTGCAGCGCGAAGGGCGCGGCAATCACTGGCTGCCGACCGTGGGCCGGCTCAAGCAGGGTGTAAGCCGGCGCGCCGCCGAGCAGGAACTCAACAGCGTTCTCGGGGAACTGGGGCAAATCTATCCCGACACGAAAGGACGGCGCGGCACGCTGATCGAACTCAGCGCGTACACGCTGGGCAATGCCGGCTCGGCTCTGCGACTGCTGATTTATGCGGTGGTGGCGCTGCTCGGGATTGGGTGCGTCAATATTGCCGGGCTGTTGTTTGCGCGCGGCGCGCGGAACCAGCGCGAAGTTGCGGTGCGCTCTGCCCTGGGCGCAACCCGCGCTCGCCTGGTGCGGCAGTTCCTGGCTGAGACGATGCTTTATGCGTTTTTCGGCGGGATTGCCGGGGTAGGTTTGGCATTCGCGCTTCTCCGCCTAACCTCAGTCCTGCTGGTAAAAGCCCTGCAGCGCGGCGGCGAAGTCAGGGTCAACGCAGGAGTCCTGCTTGCTTCGCTCGCCGTGTCGCTGGTCGTGAGCATGGCCGCCAGCATGGCTCCTGCGTTTAGGCTTTCCGTCGCGTCGCTGACCTCGGCGCTGGCTATGGGCGGGAGGGCCGGAGCCGGACGCGCCCAGCACCGGCTGCGGGCGGCCTTCGTCATCACCCAGGTTTCGCTGGCGCTGGTTCTGCTGGTCACGGCCGGGCTGGTGTTCCGCATGCTCGCGCAGTTGCAGAATGCCCAGTTCGGATTCGATCCGGAGCACATCCTGGCTGCCGAAATTGATCTTTCGGCGGGCAGCTACGAACATCGCGACCCAATGGCCGATTTCTACACGCCTTTGCTGGAACGCGTGGCCAGGATCCCATCCGTAAAGGCCGCCGGTGTAATCCAGATTGTTCCGGTGCAGGAATGGGGATGGAACGGTGATGTGCATATCCTGGGCCAGCCGCCCAATCCCCCCAACGAAGAGCGGATTGCGGAAATGCGCTTTGTTTCTCCCGGCTACTATGCCGCCTTCGACGACCAGCTTTTGCGCGGGCGCCTGCTTGACCAGAAGCTCGATTCGCCCACGTCGCAACCCGTGGCCGTGGTGAATGAAACGTTTGTGCGGCGGTTTATTCCCCGAGGAGAAGACCCGCTGGGCAAGGTGATTGACGAAAACGGGAAGACCACGATTGTAGGAGTAGTGCGCGATATCAGGCAGAGCGTCTTCGAGCCGCCGCTTGCCGAAGTGGACTATCCCGCCTCGCAGGTCTCCAAAGAATGGGAGTTGCTGGTCCTTTCCTCCATGCACCTGGTAGTGCAGACAACGGGGAAACCTGAAGCGATCGTTGCCGGCTTGCGCAGCGCCTTCCACGAGACTGATTCAACCGTGCCGTTTCGTGCGCCCGAAACTATGGACAGCATCATTGCCGAAACCCTGACCTTGCAGCGAGTGGAAAACTGGATTTTTGCCGTATTCGCGGGGCTCTCGGTTTTTCTGGCGCTGATTGGCCTGTATGGCCTGGTGAGCCATGAAGTGGAAACCTCAACCCGCGACATCGGCGTCCGCATGGCTTTGGGCGCTCGCCCAAGCGAGATTTTTGCCATGATCTACCGCCGCGTGGGCATGATGCTGATCTCCGGCCTGGCAGCCGGCCTGTTTGCCACGTTCCTGCTGCGGCGGATTATCCAATCGGTCATAAGCGTGAAATCGGGTGGTAATGAACTTCTCGCTGTGGCCACCGTCACCTGCGCGTTCGCGCTTGTGGCACTCTCCTCGGCCTTCTTCCCGGCGCGGAGAGCGTCAAGTGTGCAGCCGCTCGAAAGCCTGCGGATGGAATAACGACCGAAGCTGATGACCCGATGCTATATTTCGGGTCTCAAGATGAAGTCGTTTGCTCTGCTGTTCCTGGCGTCAACCACGGTGGCCGCGCAGTTTATTCCCGGCTCGCCAGTGATCATTCATCCTGCCGTGGAGAGCAAAGCTGTGACGGAGGGCACCGTGCGAGGCCCGGGGCCCGGGTTGGGCCGCACTCCTCCGGCCGCCCAGCCAGTCCGCGCCAGCGCTGGCAGCGTGGCCCCTGGCGATGCCCGTACACCTCCTCCGCCTCCGCCAGTCCCCATTGCGCCGGAAGTCAGCCCCGAGGCAGCCGCCATCGAGCAAACTACGCCCGGCTCGGACCCCGCACTCGAGGTTTTGGAAAGCTTTGACGGCCTCGGAGCAGGGTTCAATGCCCGCGCTTTTCCAGGTGATGGCGGCGGGCCGGCCGGAACGGGCCGCGGCGGCATTGATATCAGCCTCGCCGTAGGGCTCGACCACATCTTCGAAATCCTCAACGGCAATCTTGCGGTATTTACAAAGAAAGGGCGCAAATACCCGGTCACCGGAAAGCTGCTTTACGGCCCCGTCCCCAACAACACTGTGTTTTCGGGCTTCGGCGATCGTTGCAGCAAAAGCAACAACGCCGATTCGGTTGTCCGCTATGACCAGCTCGCGAAACGCTGGCTCCTCGTGGTGCCGGTGTTCAGGCCGCCATACGCAATGTGCTACGCCGTGAGCGCCACACCCGACCCGCTGGGGCAGTACTACCGCTATGAATTTTCGCGCCCGCTCTTTCCTGATTATCCGCGCCCGGCTGTCTGGCCCGATGGCTACTACGTTCCTACCAGCACTAGCGACGACCCTTTGCCCGAGGTAGTCACGCAGAAGCATGACTGCATCGCCGAGCGCGCAAAGATGCTCAAGGGACTGCCGGCCACCGAGCAGTGCGTAGTCATTGACGGCGCTGTGTTCATGCTGAACTCTGACGTGCTCGGGAAGCGCCCGCCGGCTGCGGGAGCGCCCAACATCATGATGTCAACCGGCGGCACACAGCTCCTGAAGCGGTTCGAGGATGATGGCGTCTACTTCTACAAGGTCCACGTCGACTGGCAGGACCCTGCCCATACTTCAATTTCGCCGCCACAAAAAATTCCAGTCGCGCCCTACCACTACCTGTGCGACGGCCAGTTGAGCAACTGCGTGCCGCAGCCCGGCACTGATCGCCGCCTGGATTCCCAGGGCGACAAACTGATGCAGGGGCTGATGTATCGCAATTTCGGCGACCACGAAGCGCTGGTGGTGGATCACTCGGTGGCTACCGCCGCCCACGGTGGCGGAGTGCGCTGGTATGAGTTTCGGCTCACCGGAAAAGGTGACTCCGAGCGCAATCCCGTGCTCTACCAGCAGGGTACGTACGCTCCGGCCCAGATCGCCGGCCCGTCTTACCGCTGGCTGGGCAGCATCGCGCTCGACCGCAAAGGCAACATCGGCATTGGCTACGGGTTCGGCGGAGTTCCGAAATTCGCGGGTCCCAGCTTCCCTGGCCCCGGCTTCCCTGGCCAGAGATTCGCCGCGCGGCGCAACGGCGATCCCAAAGGCAAGCTCACCTTCGGGGAGTCAATGCTGGCCGAGGGCCACGCATCGCAGCCCTCGCTGCGATGGGAGGATTACACCAACATCGCCGTGGATCCTTCTGACGACTGCGCGTTCTGGTTTGTGGGCAATTATCTGAAAGAGGGCGCAACGTCTTCTACCACGCGCATCGGCGCCTTCAAGGTTCCTGGCTGCCGCTGAACGTTTGCGTCCTGCACCCTTGGGCCGCGGAAATGGGCATGAAATAGGGATAGAATGCATTCGAGTGGGTCTCGCCCCTGGAGTTCGCCTGGGTCCTTACGAAATCGCTGCGCCGCTGGGTGCAGGAGGCATGGGCGAGGTATATCGAGCGCGGGACACGCGGCTTGATCGCACGGTCGCCATCAAAATCCTGAATTCGGGCCTCACGTCGAATGAGGAGATGAAGGCGCGATTCGAGCGCGAGGCCCGCGCCATCTCCCAGTTGCAACATCCCCACATCTGCACGTTATTCGATATTGGCGCCGAGAACGGCACCGAATTCCTGGTGATGGAGTACCTGGAGGGCGAAACCCTGGCGCAGCGCCTGATCAAGGGCGCGCTGCCGCTGGAGCAGGCGCTGAAAGTTGGCACGGAAGTGGCCGATGCGCTTTGGCGGGCGCACCGCGCCGGAATTGTCCATCGCGACCTGAAGCCCGGCAACATCATGCTCACGAAATCGGGAGCAAAGCTGCTGGATTTTGGGCTGGCGAAATCCGCAGGCATGGCCGCGGCAATCGGCGGGGCGCCGTTGCTTTCCGCCGCCTTAACGATGACGACCCCAAGCCCGCAACTTTCGCCGGTTACGACTCAGGGCACGCTTCTGGGAACAATTCAATACATGTCGCCCGAGCAACTCGAGGGCAAAGAGGCCGATGCGCGCAGCGACATCTTCGCTCTGGGCGCCGTGCTGTATGAGATCACGACAGGCAGAAGGGCATTTGAAGGCAAATCGCAGTTGAGTGTGGCGACCGCAATCCTGGAGAAGGATCCGGAACCGCTAAATGCCAGCATTGCGAGCGCGCCGGCTGCGCTCAATCATGTGATTCGAACGTGCCTGGCGAAGGATCCCGAGGAGCGCTGGCAAGACGCAGGCGATGTTTCGCGCCAATTGCAATGGGTTGCTTCTTCTCCGGAAACGCCATCTCGCCCTGCCGGCACCAGCCCGAAACCCAAGTTGGCTTGGGCGGCGGCAGGTGTTGTCATTGCCGCGCTCGCGGGCTGGGCCGGATTCAACTTCAATTCCGGCCGCCAGCCGCCAGTTATTGCGGCCGAGATTTCGGCGCCTGCAGGGCTGGCTTTTGCCAGCATTGGCGACCTTGCGGGTGTGCCTGTACTCTCTCCCCAGGGCGATCGGATCGCGTTTGCCGCCCAGGGTCCGAATTCCATCCAGAGCTTATGGGTGCGCCCGCTCAACAGTTTGAATGCACGACGGTTGGACGGAACCGAGAATGCAGCGCATCCATTCTGGTCGCCGGACGGCCGGAACCTGGGGTTCTACAATGACCGCGGCCTGAATCGGATTTCCGCCAATGGCGGTCCGGTGACGCTGCTGGTAGCAGGCGCGGTGAACGCGCGCGGTGCAACCTGGGGCGGTCACGACGTCATTATCTACACCCCCGATTTTCGCTCGGGGCTCATGCAGATCAGCGCGAACGGCGGCAAAGCCACCCCGGCAACCGTTCTTGATACGCAGAAGCACACCACCCATCGCTGGCCCTGGTTCTTACCTGATGGCAAACATTTTCTCTACACGGCCATGAGCCATGGCCTGGGCCAACCAGATGCTAACGGTATCTATTTTGCTTCGCTTGACGGGAAAGAGAACCGCCTCGTCGTTTCCACCGATTCAGACGGCATTTGGGCCTCGGGCTACTTGCTCTACCACCTGCAGAACAGCCTTGTGGCGCAGGCGTTTGATCCATCCTCAGGCAAGCTCACAGGCGATGCCATGGTGGTTGCCGGCAACGTGCGCTACGACGCGGGGGTTTGGCGGACGGTATTTACAGCGTCGCAAAATGGAATGCTGGCATACCAGCCTGCCATGGGAGACGCTTCGGGCGAGCAACTGGTGTGGCTGGACCGGAATGGCAAGGTATTGAGGGAAGTCGGCCAGCGCACCGACATTCTTCAGCTTCGCCTGTCGCCTGACGGCAAGAAGCTGGCGGTGATTGAGGGTAATCCCAACTGGGATCTGTGGGTACTGGATCTTGAGCGAGGAACGAAGACCCGCATCACCTTCAACGAAGGCACGGTAATGGATCCCTCGTGGTCGCCGGATGGCAAGTCGCTTTTCTATGCCGTCATAAGGCCTGAGGGCAATATGCATGCGGATATACGGACGCGGGCCGCGAATGCGGCTGGAGCCGAGCAGACGATCGGCGGGGTGCCTCAGTCGGTTGCGATGCCCAGTGTTTCTCCGGGCGGGGAATACCTGGTTTACCTCGCCGCCGGCGGCACGATCTGGGCCAAGCCCCTCCGGGGCAGCGACGCGCCATTTGAGGTAGCCGGAGTTCACTCCGCACAGGGCGGCCAGGCCGGCGAGACGGAGGGCAGCGATGCCTATAGACAGCGGGGGGCGACGGGAGGCATTGCGGAATATCGTTTGTCGCCCGATGGCCGCTGGCTGGCTTATATGTCCGAAGAGAGCGGGAGGCCGGAAGTGTACGTTGTGCCGTTTCCCCGCGGTGAGGGGAAGTGGCAGGTCTCGACCGATGGCGCCGGATACCCGGTTTGGCAGGCGGACGGCAAGCAACTGTTCATTAAGGATCTCACCGATCAGGTGTATGCCGTTGCCATTGCCGCGCGGGGCAACGACCTGGAAATTGGCTCCCCGCGGCTGCTGTTCCGGGAATCGATGCCCGGATGGGGAGCTTCCCCGTACGACGTGAGCATGGACGGCCAGCAGTTCATTGTCAACAAGGCTGAGCAGCAGGGCGCAGCGCCGCTGTATCTCGTGGCGAACTGGCCCGCTGCACTGAAAAAGTGAACGCGCCCGCCTGCTGGGCGCACTACCCCGAAGTTCGTACGGCCGCGCACGCGCCGCGAACACACCAACCAAATGCAGGTCCCTCCCCTTCGTCAGTCTCAGGGTCGGGATGACAAAACCCAGGACTTGCAGGCGACGATTACAAAAACAAAAAGCGCCCCGCGACACCCCGCCGCTTTAAGCTCAAGCACTTCGGCATCGGGCCAGTGATGGATTCGTCCGGCTGGCCGTTTCACCGTTGGCCCGAGGTAACTTGAGCCCGTCCGCCGGCGCAGGCATCCTGCCGTCACAGGGAAAACCCGCATGTCGGCGCCTCCCCTGGCAACACAAACGCCATCGTTAAACCTTGGCTTACCAGCCAGGCGAGGAATGAATGATCCGAACGACCGCGCGCCTGCCGCTTGTTGCGATTTTTTGCCTGTCGCTGTTTGTCGTTCCGGTCGCGTATGCCAGCAGTAACGGCATTGCCGGATACTCGGGCAAGAGCGGCTCGACTTGCACACAATGCCATAGCACCGGTACGAAGCCCACGGTTACACTGAGCGGCCCGACTTCTGTAGCCTCAGGTTCCACGAACACTTTTACCTTTACGGTTAAGGGGGCTGCAGGCAATGGGGGCCTTGATGTAGCCGCCACGGCCGGCACATTCACTGCCGGGACCGGGACCAAGGTCCAGAGCGGCGAGCTGGTGCACTCCTCGCCCAACACCGCGCAAACCTGGACCTTCACCTGGACCGCGCCTACCGTTACGGCCAATACCACGGCCACGCTGTATGCGGCCGGAATTGACGGCTACAGCGGCGGCACCGGAACCACACAGGTGCCGATTACCGTCACGGCTTCAACCGTCAAGCCGAATATCAGCGTAAGCCCGGCAACATTAAGCTTCAGCGCCACAGCCGGAGGGGCAGTTCCGGGAGCGCAAACTTTTGCCGTAACCAGCAGCGGCGCCGCCGTTAGCTATACGGTGGCAGCTTCGGGCGGCACCTGGCTTTCAGCCACGGGCAGCGGATCAACGCCCGGCAACGTGAGCGTTTCGGTGAATCCGGCAGGACTGGCGGCCGGGACCTATACGGGCAGCGTTACGGTTACGTCCACGGGCGCGGCGAACAGCCCGCAGACGGTGAGCGTCACGCTCACGGTGGCGGCCTCCAGCATCACGGCAAGCCCGGCGAGCCTGTCGTTCGTGTACACCGTTGGCGCAAGCACACCAGCAGCGCAGGCCATTGCCCTCAGCAGTAGCGGATCGGCATTGCCCTATACGGTTGCGGCTTCCGGCGGCACGTGGCTCTCGGCCAGCGGCTCCGGAACAACGCCAGGCAACGCCACAATTTCGGTGAATCCCGCGGGATTGGCTGCCGGCAGCTACAGCGGAACCGTCACCATAACCGCCTCGGGAGCAAGCAACAGCCCAATGAGTGTGCCGGTCACGCTGACGGTGAGCAGTTTGCCCGCGCTTGTGCTCAGCCCAACCAGCCTCAGCTTTGCTTACACAACGGGGGGGACCGCTCCCGCCAGCAAGACGTTCAGCGTCGCCAGCAGCGGCGCCGCTTTGACCTACGCGGTCGCTGCTTCCGGCGGAACATGGCTCTCGGCCGCTGGCAGCGGAACCACACCAGGCACCGTAACGGTTTCGGTCAACCCGGCCGGGCTGGCGGCCGGCACGTATAACGGAACCGTCAGCATCACCGCTTCGGGTGCAGGAAACAGCCCGCAGAGTGTAGCGGTTAGCCTCACGGTGACCACACCGCCATCCCTAAGCGTGAGTCCAACCAGCCTCACCTTCTCCTACACCACCGGCGGAAGCGCTCCCGCAACGCAAAGCTTTGCGGTGAGCAGCAGCGGAAGCGCGCTGACTTTCGCGGCCTCTTCCGGCACTGGCTGGCTGAGCGTTAGCGGTGGCGGCGCAACCCCGGGCAGTGTCATTGTCGGGGTGAATCCCGGAACGCTTGCAGCCGGCACCTACTCGGGCATGGTGCAGGTTACGGCAACTGGCGCCGCCAACAGCCCGCAGACCGTCAGCGTCACGCTGGTTGTGGTCAACCCGCCCGACACCACGCCTCCCACGGTTTCTATCATTACTCCGCAGCCTTATTCGGTGGTATCGGGCGCGCTTCAGCTGAGCGCCACGGCTAGCGACAACGTCGGCGTGGTTGGCGTCCGCTATGAACTCGATGGCGTGCAGCTTGGAACCGAGCAGGGCACGGCTCCCTACCCGGTTTCATGGGACACCAGCACGGCTGCAGACGGTGTGCACGTGATCACGGCCATCGCTCGTGACGCGGCCGGCAATACCGCCGCCACCAACGTCAATGTGCAGGTAAACAACAGCCAGGTGCAGTCAGGTGAGTTGATGGGTGTGGTCCTCGATACCAGCACAAAATTCCAGGTGCAGCAGAACGGGATCTCGACGCTCATCGCCTGCGCCACTTGCTGGTTCGGTGCGCCGGCTGACCTGATGGCGGGCCAGGCACTGGAGGTGCGCCTGCGCGCCAATACCTCGCCCGATACGGCCGATACGGTGATTTTGAAGCAGCAGACCATTGATGGCACCATCGCGCAGGTCGGTACAAACCAGTTCACATTGAAGCCCTCGGCGCCCTACCTGCCGGCTTCGGTTGTGGTGATTACGGGCGCTGCAACCAACTTCAACGGGCTGTCGCCGCAAACCGGGCAGTCGGTATCGGCGCGCGGCATCCTGCTGAAGAACAGTTCATCGGGCGGGCCAACTCTTATTGCCGTTGCAGTGGAGCTTCAACCATGATGAAGATTTTTCTGCGTTCCCGCTCGATGGCGATGGCCGGTGCGGCGATTGGGTTGTGCCTGCTTGCTTCGGGATGCGGCAGCACGGCCTCGCTGCAATCGTCATCCTCATCGTCCTCGGGTTTCGGGAATTCCGGTCAGCCGCAGGGCCAGGTGAGCCTGTTCATGCAGGACGCGCCCACCGATGGCGTAGTGGCGTTTAATGTGACGGTGAGCGAAGCGGCGCTGTTTGACGCCGGCGGCAAGCGCTATCCCGTTCTGGGCTGGGCCCGCAGCTTCGAACTACGCCAGCTTACGCTGGCTTCGGCGCTGGTCGAGGGCGGCGCCGCCGTGGCGCCTGCCAGCTTCACCAGCATCGAACTGGGCCTGGCGAGCCCAAGGCTCACGCTCGTCAACGCGAGCGGAGCCATCCAGCAACTCACGGAGACAACCACCCCCTCCGTGCAACTGGCAAACCCTACTATTTCGGCGCCAGTAACCGCCACCCTTGCAGCCAACGGCTCGCTCGGGATCATGATCGACTTTGACCTCAAGAACTCGCTTTCGGTCGATGGCAACGGGAACTACATCATCACCCCTGTTCTCAAACCCAGCGTGACGGCTGCGAGTGGCCCGCCGGAGTTGAGCCTGACGCCGGTGAAAATCACGGCGTTGCAATCAGGCAGCATGGATGCGCAGGTGTTGAGCATTGGCGATACGGTGCACATCGCCGTGGGCCCGAGCACGCAGTTTGATACCACTGTGGCGCAATTCAGCAGTTTGAAGGCAGGCGAGGTCGTAGAAGTGGAGGCCAAGCTTCAGGCCGACGGCAGCTATCTGGCCACCGCGGTGAATGCGGGCCCGCCCGACCCTACCAAGGCTCTCCAGGGAATCTTGATGAGCACCAGCCCCAGCGGCTCGAATCAGTTGATCCAGATGGTGGTGAGGTAAACGAAGGCTTGCGCAGCGCGGGAGCATTGCGACAAACAGCACCCCATGCGTGAATTTTCCCAAACCCGGTAGCGGCAGTCCGGGATGCCGTTACGCCCCGTCTGACCGGGGCAGGGTGAAGAAGAAGGTTGATCCGTGGCCCACAGCCGTTTCGACTCTTACCCGGCCCTGGTGATTCATGATGATGTGCTTCACAATGGCGAGGCCCAGCCCCGTGCCCCCGGCCTCTCGCGAACGGGCCTTATCGACGCGATAGAAGCGCTCGAAGAGCCTGGGAACATGCGCTGCGGCGATACCTGGACCTTGATCCTTCACGTAAAATTCCACCTCCTCAGCGTTCGCCGTTGCGCCCAGAAATATGGGGGTGTCGCCGGCGGAATACTTGGCGGCATTCTCCACCAGGTTTGAGAACACTTGATGAATGGCATCGCGGTCGGCGAGCACCTGGGCCTCCACTGTTTCGCGAACCTGCAGTGAGTGCTCCCCGGCAACGTACTGCAGGCCGGTGGCGGCTTCCTCCAGCAGCGAGCCGGCCGGAACGCTCCCCTTTTCAAGCTGCCACTCTCCCGATTCGACCCGGGCGAGCGTGAGCAGGTCCTCAGTCAACCGCGACATGCGAAGCGTGTTGCGGCGGATTACTTCAAGGAATTCCCGCGATTCGGAGTCTGTAGCGGCTCCCGATTCCAGCAGCGTTTCGGTGAACCCCTCAATGGAAGTCAATGGGGTGCGCAGCTCGTGCGACACATTGGCAATGAAGTCGCGGCGAGTGCGCTCCACGCGTTCGGCGTCCGTCAGGTCATGCAGCACTACGACCACGTCGCCCCCGGGCAGCGGCGCAGCGGTGCACTGGAATACCCGGCCGGGAGCGATGGAACCGGCGCGGGCGTGGCTGGCTGCTCCCGTAATGCGCACGTTCTGCACCGCATGCAAAACCTCGGGATCGCGAATCATTTCCGGCAAGGATTCGCGCATGCGCACATGCGGCAGCAGGCGGCCCATGGCGCGGCTCACCCACAGAACCCGGCCTTCGCTGGAAACCGCCAGCACGCCATCTTCAATGCTATTGAGCAGGGTTTCGAATTGGTTGCGGCTGTGCTCCGCGCCGCGAAACATTTCCTGCAGCCGCGCGGCAGTTCGATCAATTGCGGTGGCCAGTTGGCCGATTTCATCCGGGCTGGCATCGGTGATGCGAGTGGCAAGCTCGCCTGAGGCCAGCCGCTCTACCGCCTGGATGATCCGCTGCAGCCGCCTGGCTATCGATCGTGCCGCAACCGCGGCGAGCAGGGTGGCAAGCAGCAGCGCAACCGCCGAGCCGGTGATCAGGGCTCTCCTCAGGCTGCCAACGTCGCCCTGATCCGGGGCCGCACCAGGCGCGCCCACCGCCGCCGGATGATGCAGCGATGCTTCCCACGAACGCTGCACGGCGAAATCCAGCGTTGCCGTGGCAATGGCAATCAGCACCGCCGCCAGCACAACCAGCTTGGCAAAGATCCTCGTGCCCACAGTAAAGTATATTCAGGCGGCTTCCTGATGCCCCATGACACTCTCGATAATATGATGGAGGAATACGCTGAACGAGCCATCGAACTGGCGCGCGACTTCGGCGTCCTCCTCGATTATTCCGAACCGAGCCTGGAAGGGCTGGAACGCATCCTGGCACAGCTCTCCAGCGAGCATCGCGCGTTCCTCGCTTCTCATCCGGCTGCTCAGGCCGCCGCACAGGTGGATGAGCAGATGGTCATGATGTGCAAGCTGTGGGGCGGGTATCTCGGTGAAGTCGTCCGGCGAAAATGGGGAGGCGGCTGGGCCATGGAGACTTACCCCGGAGCTGAGTTTGCCACCCTCACGTTGAACGTTCGCGGTGCGAAGCTGTTCCCTTCGATCAAAATTTATCGCCGCCTCACCGAGGGCGACGGCGAAAATGTGTGGAACTTTTACCAGAACGTGCGATGCAAGCTGGGAGCGAATAAGCCGTCAAATTGACCGCAAGAACGAAAACGCCGCCCGGGCAATTCGGGCGGCGCTTTCTTCAAGGGAGAATAGTTCCAACGGAGGTTAGACCGTCAAAACTTATGGCGAAATCTTATGAGCCGATAAGAGAAGGTGTCAAGCAAAATTTGTGACCTAAATGTCTTTAAATTCAATTACTTACAAGATAGAGTCAAAACCTGAACCCCTGTCCAAAACCGGCAGGTTGCGACCCGGTTTTCTGGCAACTCTCCATGTTTTCAACAAGTTAGTCCCACAACTTCAAGCGAATGATCTCCAGGTCGCGGGCACGGTCGAATACGCGGTCAGGAAACAGTTTCTTCATCAGAATTCTGAAGCCGCCGAACGCAAATCCTGCCACCAGGGCGAGGAGGATCAGAATTGCCGCGAGCATCAGGCACGCAATTACCAGATTGCCGACATTGTTGCGTGGTCCGAGGAAAGTTGGCTCATTCCATGTGACGTTGGCGTCGTAGTGGACGGCCGATGCAAGTGAGCGAGCCTCCCGGGGCGAGGAGCTATCGATGGCGAGCGCAACGATAGGGCCGGAGCGGCGTACGACTGCATCCGGCTGCGAAGAGACCGCAGATGCGATAGCACGAGCGCGCTCGGCCGCGATCTGTGGCGTGGGATAAGAAATGAGCAGCAGCGCAGCATTTGTGTCTCCGGCTCGATATCGCGCAGCCACCACTTCCGCGCCGCGCTCGAATTGAACCGTGGCGGCTCCCACAGGGCTGGCGAGGCGTGCAAAAGCCTCCGGCCCTGCTGCGTAGTGCACGCTGTTTGCGACCAGAGAATCACGGGGAAGATATAAGGGCAGGGAAGGCAGGCTGGCCTTCGGCCCGGAAACCTTCGGCAGCTCCGAGGCCAATTCGCGCAACTCCGCCGCTGACATTGCGGTTACCTGATCGAATTGGGCGGCGACCAGCAAATTGCCCTGGCGAAATAGCTTGGCATGGCTGAGGGAAGCGGCTTCATCTCCAACATCTTCCCTGACCGCGTCGGCGGCCACATACGCGGTGTACGCGCCGTAGGCTCCTCCGGCATCATCAAAGCGCATCGCCTGCACCTGGAGGGTGCGGCCCTGGCGCGCATAGGAGGCGCGCTGCCCTCCTGTGAAGCCAAACTCCTTGAGCAGCGCCGCATTTAAAGGATCTGCCTGTGCGGCAGTTGCGGTGAGCGTGGAAGAGGTTTGCTTCCATCCGGCAAATTCCTCCGGCAACACAGGCCGCGGGGGGTTCTGCTGGGCGCTCGAAGCCGCGGCCAGAAGCAAAGCCAGCGCGAAAATTCGAAGACTGAACCTTATCTGCACCTGAACATTAGAGTATCGCGCCATGCCTTGCGATTCCAGTAAGCTCAAGCTGAAAGCTGAGAGCTATTCCTCAAATTGCCGAATGGGCAAGACCACGTGCGCTTCGCATCCGTGCGTTTCCGCCCGGTTCCTGAGGAACACGGTCCCTCCATGGGCTTCGGCAATTTGCCGGCTTAATGCCAGGCCAATTCCCGATCCTCCAGGTTTGGTGGTGAAGAACGGGACGAATAAATTACTGGGGTTCGCAACTCCCGGTCCGTTGTCTTCCACGATAACTTCCACGTTGGAAGAATGTCTCAACCAGTAAACTCGCACGCCTTGTGCCGAGGCCGCGCGCTGCTCGGCCGTACCGCCGCCTGAGGCAGCCTCGATGGAGGCGTCCACAGCATTGCGGATCAGGTTGATCATTACCTGTTCCAACTGGTCAGGGTCCGCCTCAATGGCAATGTCCGGAGCTTGGCCGACGGTGACGTGCATGCGGACTTCGAGCCCGGCAATGCGGGATATAAGCGGCGCCAGGGGAACAAGCTGCGGCTCCGGCTGCGGCAGCCGGGTGAGCCGGGCGTAGTCGCGCATGAAGCGGCTCAGCGCCTCAGAACGGTCGGCGATAACGCGCAGGCCGCGCCGCACATCGTCTTCCCAGTCGCTGGGCCGGGGTTGCCGTTTCAGGATCATCTCCAGCGAATCGGCAATAGATCGGATGGGGGCAAGCGAGTTGTTCAGCTCATGCCCCAGCACGCGCACCAGACGCTGCCAGGCCTGCCGCTCTTCCTCCCGCAGGGCGCGGCTGAGGTCAGCCATCACCACCAGTTGATGCGGCATTCCGCCCTGGCGAAAAGTGCTGCGCCGCACGCCCCATCTGCCCGTTCCTCCGGGAAAGCTTTTCTCGAGGGTCTGGGCGACTGCACCCTCCAATGCTTCCTCAAGCCCAAGTTCATCGGCACGCGAGCCCACCAGGCGTTCGGCATTTTTTGCCAGAAGGCGCTCGCCGGCGCGGTTGACCACGCGCAGCCGATGCTCGGAATCAAAGGCGAAGATCGCCACATCAATTTCCGCCATCACCTTGTTCAGCAGCGCCCCCGCCTCGAGCGCGCCCAGCTTTTCCTCGCGCATGGCTTCGGTCAGCGCGTTGATCTCGAACATCAGCATGCTGAGCGCGTCAAACCGGCCGGCCGAGCGGGCGCGCATGGAGAAGTCGCCTTCGCGAATGGCGGCGTGCATGTTCGAAAGCGTCTGAAGCGGGCGGACTACCATGCCCCGCACGGCAAATCCGCAGCTCAGCCATACCAGGACCATGAATATTGTGCCGGTCCATTGCGTCTTGGAGCTGAAGTCGCCGGTCCACAGCAGGCTGAGCGCGATGACGAGCGCGAGTACACCGCCGCCCAGCGACATCAGCAGCACGCTGTTTTCATGGACAATGCGCCGGTGCTTCCTTTTTCTCTGGGAAGCGTACCGGGAAGGGCGCCGCGGCGGCGGCGAGACAGGAGCGCCGATCTGCACCGGATTGGCCATCAGCCTGTGTCGCTGGAACCCTCTGTTTGACGCGCCGTGCCCGAACATGGGAGCCGCGCCCCACCTGCTGCGCCGGGAACAGTTTTCACCGTTCCCGGACCGCGGCCCTGGCCGGCCGCCGCTGCGTAAGCCAGTATATCGGCGCGCCAATGGCGATCAGCAGCAGCCCTGCAAGCGATGGTCCCGGGCGGGTGCGTAGCATGTTGCCCAGAAACCAGAGAGCAAACGCTACAAACAGTACCGCTGTTACGGGATATCCCGGCATGCGAAACGGCCGCTGCAGCTCCGGCCTGCGCCGCCGCAACGCGATCACACCCGCAACCATGGCGGCGTATGAAAGCCAGATCGCAAACATGGCGTAGTCGAGCAGCGTTTCGTAGGAGCCGCTGAGCAGCAACGCTGCGCCCCACACACCCTGTGCGGCAATGGCGAATCCCGGCGTGTGAAACCGGGGATGCACTCTCCCGAATCTGCTGAGGAACAGCCCATCGCGCGCCTGCGCGAAGTACACGCGCGGGCTGGTGAGGAAACACCCATTCAGAGTTCCGATAATCGAAAGCAGAATGATGCCGGCCACCATTCCGCCTCCGCGGCGTCCCAGAACCCGCTCCGTCACGGTGGCGCCCACGTGCGGGCTGGCGGCAATTTCAGGAATCGAGAGCACCCTCATGTACGCGAGGTTGGCCAGCAGGTAGATGACGATGATGGCGCCGACCCCGAGCGCAAGGGCCAGCACCACGTTGCGCTGGGGATTGCGAATCTCGCCCGCCACAAAGCTCATTTGTACCCAGCCGTCGTAAGCCAGCACGCACGCAATCAGTGCCACACCGAAGCTGCGCGCTGAAAGCTCGCCCGCGGCCGGCGCGGTGGCTGCGGCCTTGCCGCTCCACAAAAACGCACTGCCGATAATGACCGCCAGCCCGGCCAGCTTGGCCAGAGTAAACAATTTCTGCACCGCTGCTCCGGCCTTTACTCCCCGGTAGTTGACGGCGGTGAACAGCGCGATGGCCGCCAGGCCAACCCCCTTGGAAGCCAACGGCGAAAGCGGAACAAAATACGAGCAGTAGAGCGCCAGCGTTACGGCGAGCCAGGCCACTTGTGCGGTCCGCGCCACCGTGAACATGGACCATCCGCAGAGGAAGCCGATCATTGGTCCGTACGCCTCGCGCAGGTAGACGTATTGGCCCCCAGTGGCGGGAATCGCGCAGCCGAGTTCGGCACAAGCCAGCGCCCCAAAAAACGAAATCACACCCGCGAATACCCAGACGCCGACGATCATGGCGGGAGACTTCAATTGCTGGGCGA
>JAFAIN010000097.1 GCA_019236695.1 Acidobacteriota bacterium
CCGGAGTTGACCAGCTCCGGGTTCAGCTGACTCCCGGGATGCAAAACTGGGATCAGGCGCAAGGCAGGGTGCCCCCAGCCGGGGTGGCAATGAAGAGGTTCGCTCCATGGGTTGGACGCTGGCCCAACAAGCATGATGACGGGTCGAGCGATCCGGAATTCTATGTGGACGGAGCACTGGAATATAAGCTGCTTGCCGGCGGTCACTTTCTCGGAGCATTCGAAAAGAACGTGATTCGCCGAAAATCCGGGGAGGTATTCAATCAGAAGGAGGTCGACCTGTGGGGCTATTGCGATAGCGCCAAGCTCTACTTTCGGGTTGATGTAGACACCTATGGGCCGGGTCCAAAGACGCCAGAGGCCGACGATACGTTGTTGTGGTTCCAGGGCCAAGGCAAGGCCGTTGTCTTGGTCGCACCATTGCTCGAAGAGAAAATGGGTGAGAAAACAGTGCCGTTTCGAGTTGGCTTTGTGCTCGAATCCCCACGGACACTCCGTATCTTCAAACAGCGACTCGAGAATGGGGCCTGGGTGGATGCACCGGGTGGGTTGAAATCGGAGAAGCTCCGCTAAATTGATCACTTCGTGGGCTAAAGTGCCCGCACAAACACCCGATGATTAAATTTTGGACAAATGCCGGGTGGCTCTGGCTCGCTGGAGGATTTTTTATTCTCCTCCGCTTACGAAGGAAGGCTGCGCCCCGCGCTCTCGCCATCGGGATCATCGGGTTCGGTCTCGCAGACGCTTGCGACCTGCTGCCGGACTCGGCAGGGGCATACGGTTGGTGGGTATATGCAATCGCCGAAGTTGTCGCGACGCTGGGTTTTGCCCTGTTTCTTTGGGTTGAGGGGCGGCGAGGCTCACCTGGCCGTTTCCGTAATCTCTTGCTTGCGGCTGCAATAGCTCTGCTGTGGCTGATACCAGCGCTTTGGGCGGATAACATGGTGCGCCCGGCGATTATCGCTACGTCGAGCCAACGAGTGGCAGAGCTCGCGGCCGGTTCCTTATTCGCTTTATGGTACGCGATGGGTGCTTTGTTGGCGGAGCGATTTTACGTACTGCAGTCGCCGGAAGATCACGACCGGCGGATCGGATTGGCGCTTCTTTGCGCCGGTGCAATGGCGTTTCCCGTATACGATCAGGCTTGGTGGCTCGCAGCCGGACAATGGTTCAATCTCGGAGTGGGCGCTGGGACTCTCTTGAGCGGGTTCGCGTGGTTACCGAAGCCAATAACAAGGGACCGGACAATCGCTCAGATCATGACCTTCGTGCCTGCCGGATTGTTTGTCCTTGGAATGGCTGTCCGTAGTCATTGGCGATTAGACCCTCAAAAAGGCTTGGAGCTCACGTTCACGATTGTTAAGGATGTCGGGCTGCTTCTGATGATCGTAGGCGTTCAGCATCTTTACCTCCGCGACGACGCGAAAACCGTCAAACGCTGATTACCCTTTCATGTGAACGCTTACAGCACTAAGGGAATCGCGGTTCCCAAGCAGAAGCGGGCCAGCTCCCGCGAGCGGATTGTTATATTACCTGGTCTGAAGAGTTCCCCGAATAGAGGGTTTCTGGTTCGCAATATATGTAGCGAACCAGAAAACCAGTATTTTGGGAGAGCCGCCTGCCCTCCATGCCATTATTGCGAAGACCAGGAGACCAGCTCGAGGTTTTTGCGTTGCCGCTGATCGCGGCCACCCAACCCAGGCCGCCGGCAATTTGACTCGCGCCCGCCGCCGGCATTACATTCCAAACTCGCCCGTTCCACAGGGCGGGTAATCGGCTCTTTGCCATTTTCGAGTTCGCGTGTTCGGGAAGCGGGTGCAACACCCGCGCTGCCGCGCAACTGTGAGGCGACGATCTGGCTCGCATGTATCCGCCAGTCGCTCGTGCCGGGGTCACTGTCCTGCGGGATGGGAAGGCCCGGCGGTGAACTTCTTCGCCAAGCCAGGAGACCGGCGCGAATTCTAACGTCAACCCCTTTTCGCGTGTAAAGGAGGGTGCATGTGCCGCCTGGGTCATGCTGTAATGGTTTTGCTGGCTTCATTGCCTGCCGCCGCCCAAAGCTCCGCCATAACAGTGAAAGTCGTGGATCCCGGCAGTGCCCCGGTTGCCGGAGCCCGCATTGAGTTGCTGCGCGGAACCACCGTCATTGCGGTCACCCGGTCAGCGGCAGAGGGAACCGCGGACTTCGATCGCGGAGGCGCCGGCCCGGGCCAGCTTACCGTCGCCGTGCTCGCACCCGGGTTTGCGCCCGTTCAGCAGCCGCTCGGGGCCGGCGACGATCACGTAACCATCCGCCTCACGCTCGCGACCATTGCTCAATCCGTGGTGGTCACTGCTGACGCTACGCCGGTTTCCGAGGATGCCGGAGGTTTAAGAACCGGCTCGCTGGACGGCAAGCAACTCGAAACGCTCAATCC
This sequence comes from Acidobacteriota bacterium, assembly GCA_019236695.1. Lineage (GTDB taxonomy): Bacteria > Acidobacteriota > Terriglobia > Terriglobales > Acidobacteriaceae > JAFAIN01. The sequence continues at coordinate 2,417 of JAFAIN010000097.1, forward strand.
GGTTGCCGCCTCTGACGCGCTCCGCATGATGCCCGGCGCCATCGTGAACACCGCCGGCCAGCGCGGCGGCCTGGCATCGCTGTTCGTGCGCGGAGGCGAATCGCGATACAACAAAGTCATTGAGGATGGCGTGCCGGTTGACGATCCGGGAGGCACCTTTGATTTTGGCGTGGTGCCGCTCGCGGAGACGGATCGCATTGAGCTGGTTCGCGGCGCCGACAGCGCGCTCTACGGCTCCGATGCAATGACCAGCGTCGTGCAAATCTTTTCTCGCGCAGGCTCGGCGGTGGTTCCCGAGTTTCGCCTGGGCGCCGATGGCGGAACATTCGCCACCGCGAGCGGATACGCCTCGCTCGCCGGGGCGCGGGGCCGCTACGATTTCAACCTGTTTGCGGATCAGTTCAACACTTTGGGCAAAGGGCCCAATGACGCTTACGGCAATTCGCTTCAGGGGGCAAACGTAGGAGTGGTGGTTTCGCGCCGCGTGAACTTTCGCCTGCGCACCCGCCACTCCAATAGCCGCGCCGGCAATCCGGGCGAATGGAACTTTGAAGGCCGCCCCCTGCTGCCGCCCGATCAGGACGCGCGCTCACGCCAGAACAACTTTCTCGCCGGCGCCGAACTTGACGTGGCCGCCCCCGGCCGGTGGCAGCACCGCATCACGCTGTACGAATACAACCATCGCCGGCTCGATGAGGACCTGGTGCAGGAGCCGGGGCGGGCTACGCCTGCCTTCGGCAATTTCGATTTTCCTTATGCTTCCTTCGCCCGCATCAACCGCGCCGGGGGAAGCGAGCAATCGGAATACTCGCCCCGCGCCTGGTCGCGCAGCATCCTGGGCACGGATTTTGAAGACGAGAATGGCTTTGTGGGCGATACGGTGGCGCAGGTCAGCACTCACGGGTTGCGCCGCAATTTTGCGTTTTATGGCGAGCAAATCTTCAATTGGCAGCGATTGACGCTGGTCGCGGGCGGCCGGTTTGTGCACAACGAAAGTTTCGGCAATCGCGGCGTGCCCCGAGCGTCCTTCGCCTGGCAACTGCTGCGCGGCGGCCAGGTTTTCGCCGGCACCCGCCTGCGGTTCTCGTATGCGGAAGGCATCAAGGAGCCTCGCTTCGAGGAATCATTCGGCCAGGGCGGCTTCGGCATCCTGCCCAACCCTCATCTTCGGCCCGAGGCCAACCGCGGGCTCGATGCGGGCTTGGAGCAGATATTTCTTTCGGGCCGGTACGCTCTGGCGGCCACCTGGTTCAATAACCAGTTTCGCGATGTCATTGATTTCAATTTCAATTCCACCACCTTCCTCGGGCAGTACGTCAATGTGAACCGCGCGTTCGCCCAGGGCGCCGAAGTTGAAGTCCATGGCCGCCCTGCGCGCCTGCATAACCGGCTCCGGATTGATGCCGCCTATGTGTACACGTCAGGGCAGATTCTGGTTGCACCTCTGGCGAGCGACCCGTTGCTGTCCCCCGGCGCCCCGCTTCTTCGCCGCCCTCGCCATGCCGGGAACGTGCTGGCCGGCTACTCCGCTTCCCGCTGGGGAGGCAGCCTGGGCGGAAGCTTCATCGGCAGCCGGCCTGACTCTGATTTCCTCGGACTCGTTCCCCCAATTACCCGTGCGCCCGCCTATCAGTTGATCAACGCCGGTGCGTGGCTGGCGTTGAACAGGCGCTTGACTGCTTACGCAAATCTGGAGAACCTGCTGAACCGTCGCTACGAAGAAGTCGTGGGCTACCCGGGTCTGCCGGTGAACATTCGCGCCGGCATTCGCTTCCGCATCGGAGGCGAATGAGGCAGCCTGCCCAGCGCTCCCGGGCCAAGAGTTGAGGTCTGAAAGCTGAAAATCAGGTTGCTTGGGAGGTCTTGGGGGCAGATTCTTGAGGAGCGGCATTTGCATTCTGTTCGCCGTCGCTCCCCCCATTTTCGTGCAGCATCTTCAGGACCTGCCGGGCGTTCGCGGCAGTGCGAAGAGAGATGGTTGGCGAGGCGAGCAGTTCTTCTACTGCGCGAATTGCCCTCTCGACCGTTTCGGAGTGGCGCTCCATGAAGTGTTGGAACCACGGATGCTGAAACAGGTTGCCGTTACATTTACCGGATTGCTGGCAATTTGCTCGCTTTCAGTAATTGCGCGGTTTCCCACCTGCTTTCGTGGTAAATCTGTGGCATGGCTGACGTGACTGTTGTCGCCGCGGAGTTGGACGCCGAGCGCGATCGCGCCCCCCAAACCGAGGTTTTTGCGGTGTACGGCGTGGAACCTGAAGTGCAGGCGTATGCGATGGCCAAATATTCGCGCTCGGCGCTCTCCATGCGCGAATCGCTTCGCGAAATCTCCAGCCAGCGGGCTGAAAAGTTCCTCAACACCTTCTACTTTCAGTACGGACACCGGTCGATTGCCGATCTCGCGCACATCGCGATGGCGGTGGAGCGGCTCTCCATGCTGGCGGCAATTGTTCTCGTGGATGAGCAGCGATGGGACGGCCAGGAGCGCAGCACCCGCTACCAGGATTTTCGCAAGAGCGGCTATTACGTCCCCGAATTCGCCGGCGATGAAGAAGGGCGCCGCACATACGTGGAAGCCGCCGAGTTTCTGTTCTCCGAATACGAACAGAGCTCGGAGGTGGTGTTCCGCCATCTGCTGTCGCGCACGCCCCAGCCCGCCGAGATGAAGCGCGATTCCTACGAGCGAACTCTGCGCGCCCGCGCCTTTGACGCGTCGCGGTACTTGCTTCCGCTCGCAACCAATACGTCACTGGGGCAGATTGTCAATGCGCGCACACTGGAAGCGCAAATCGCGCGCCTGCTGTCTTCCTCCTACCCGGAAGTGCGGGAACTCGGGCAACGGCTCAAAGGCGCGGCAAACGAACCGGCATGCGATTTTGCCCGCGAAGCCGCACTCCAGATTGCGGCTGAAGTGGAAGCGCAGAACCCCGCGATTGCTGCCCGCATCCGATCGGCCATGGCCCGGGAAGTCAGGGTGGCGCCAACCCTGGTGAAATATGCCGAGCCCAGCGAATTTGAAAGCGCTAGCCGCGATGAACTCACCCGCGCTGCCGCCGAATTGATGGGCGGCGCGGCCTTCGAGCCGGCCCCCCCGGTAGATCTCCTCGATGAATCCGAGCCCTTTGAAATCGAACTCGCCACTACCCTCCTCTACGCTCATTCCCTGTACCGCTACCGCCAGATCCAGGCCCGCGTGCAGGCGCTCAGCCAACCGGCTCGCCGCGAGATCATCGCGCTGGGGGTGAAGCATCGCGGCGCGCATGACGAACTGCCGCGCGCGTTTGCCGCGGGGCAAAGGTTTCGCTTCGATATCACCATGGACCTCGGCGGCTTTCGTGACATGCATCGCCATCGCCGCTGCATCCAGGTAATCCAGCCATTCGCGAATGGCGGGCTGGGTTACGAGACTCCGCAGGAATTCGTGGATGCCGGGCTGGAGGCACGGTTCCAGGCCGCTATGCGGCGAATCGGCGAAGCCCAATGCCGCCTGGCCTCGCACCCTGCCTCCGGAGCGGCCGCAACCTACCTGAGCCCTCTCGCCCATCGCCAGCGCGCGCTGTTCAAGATGGATTTTTCCGAGGCCGTCTACATTGCCGAGCTGCGCACCACTCCCGCCGGTCATTATTCGTACCGCCGCGTGGCCTGGGAAATGTACCGCACCGTCGCGGAGCGCTACCCGGCGCTGGGCCCATACTTCCGCGTGCGCGATATCCACGAGCCCGTGGACTTGCTCAAGCGGTAGTCGAGCCGCATCTGTTAAGATAAACGTTTCGCTGAGCTCGCTGCGCAGCGGCTATCCCTGCAGCCCCAACGACTATCCGGAGTCATTCATGGCACAAGTTTGCGATATTTGCGGCAAAAAGCCGCAGTTCGGTCACAACATCAGCCACGCCCATAACATCTCGAACCGCCGCTGGAACGTGAACCTCAGGCCAATCCGCGCGCGCGTGGGCGCCGGCACCAAACGCATGCGCGTGTGCACCAATTGCATCAAGAGCGGCAAAGTGCAGAAGGCGTGAGGGGAAATTTCCTGGTCGGTCGCCCACCGCCAATGCAGCAAGGATCAATTTAACCGCGCACGCGCGGAGCAAGACGAAGACATTTGGGAAGCGGTCGCGGTCGCCACTTTTTCGCTTTTTGCCCCTCCGCGCCTCAGCGCCTCCGCGGTGAACCGTCCCTGCCCCGCGGTTGCTTTAGCGAAACAGCACACCCACCAGCTCCCCGGCCTGCAGCCGCTCGCAATCGGGCCGCACGATAAGCCAGCAGTTGCCCTTCGCCGCAGCCGCAACATCGCCTGATCCCTGCCACGGTACGGCGGCGACCTGAGGATCGGAAAAATCACCGCTGATAATTGCAGGCAGGAAACGGGTCAGCCCGGCCTTCACGTTGAATCCCGACTGCAGTCGCGCCATTGCGGTGCGCAGCCGCGCCGGTTCTGTGCCGGAGAGTGCCTGTACGAACGCCCGCGCGAAGATTTCGAAGCACACCATGGTCGAAATGGGGTTGCCCGGAAGGCCAAAAAACCAGGTTGTTTTCCGGTGCGGGTTACGCGCACTGCGCACCGCGCCGAAAACGATTGGCCGGCCAGGCTGGATTTCGGCGCCCGTGAACAGGAACTCTGCTCCCAGTTCCTCGAGCGCTGCCTCAACCAGATCGTGCTTGCCCATCGATACGCCGCCGGAGAGCAGCAGCAGATCGCAGGCCAGGCCTTCTTCAATGAGTGCCCGCAATTGCCGCGGCTCGTCCGGCGCAACCGGCAGGACGCGAGCCGCGCCTCCCGCACATTCAATTTGAGCCCGCAGGGCAAAGGCATTTGAGTTGCGAATCTGGTTTGGCCCGGGCGTGGCTGCCACATCGACCACTTCGTCGCCGGTAGAAAGCACGGCGATAGTGGGCTTCAGGAATACGCGCAGCGGGTCGCGTCCGCAGGCTGCGGCAACTGCGATTTGCTCCGGGCCAAGCCGCGTCCCTATCTTCAGCAATACTTCGCCGGCGCCGGCCTCTAATCCGCGGCGAACTACGTTCTCCCCTGCCGCGGCCCCGCGCCGGATGGTCACATAGCCCGCATCGCGCGTGGTGTACTCCACCATGACGACGCAGTCTGCGCCCGGGGGCATGGGCGCCCCGGTCATGATTTCGATTGCTTCGCCGGAACCCACCGGGCAGGAAGAGGTCTGCGGGTCGGCGCCGGCACGGAGCTCGCCCGTGACTTCCAGCCGAAGCGGAATCTGCTCCAGATCAGAGCTCCGGACGGCGTAGCCATCTCGCGTTGCCCGGTCAAAAGGGGGAAGATCGCGGTCAGCCGATATCGGCTCCGCCAGGATGCGGTCCGCTGCCGCTTCCAGCCGAACACTTTCGGTTGCGGGAACCGGTATTGAGCGCGCCTGTTCCAGCACGATCCGCCGGGCGTGGGAAAAGCTGAGGTTCATCAGTCGCGGCTCCAGCCATCGGGCTCCGGCCGGTTCAGCCGCCCGGTGTTGCCGCTACTTCTTTTTGGCCTTGTAGCTTGTGCTCACTGTTTCGCCCATTGCTGCCAGCATCTGCTTGGCTTCCTGGGCCATCGGGCTGTCGGGCGGCGCAAGCTCAATGCACTTGTTGAATGCATCGCTGGTGCCCTCAACCGGAACCAGCTTGTCGCCCTTCATTGTGGCCAGACCCAGCAGGTTTTTGCCTTTCTCGCAGTAGGAGCGCGGATCTTTTGGGTTGGCGGCGATGGACTGGTCGAACTCCTGGTTCGCGCCCTCGATGAACTTCTTGCGGTCGGTATCGGTCTTTTGCTTCCCGGCCTGATTGGTCATCACCGCCCCGGCATTGAAGTAAAACCGTGCCGCCGAGGAGGGATCGGCCTTGGCCGCAGTTTGAAACTCCGCAAGGGCCTTGTCGGACTCGCCCATGTTGGCAAAAGCATTGCCCAGGGAATTGTGAGCTTCCGCCATCTGCGCAGGCAGGCATCCCGGCGCTTTTCCGGTTGTATCGGCGGCGCACATCTCGAGCGCCTTGCCAATGTCGGTGGCCGCCTGGCTGGCGCGCTCTTTGCGGCTATCCGCGTCAGGAGCCGATTTTGCCCAGTCCAGTTCATACGTGCCGAGATTTGCCCACACAATCGGATATTGCCCCCCCACGCCGCTGGCCTGCTTCATGGCGGTTACGGCCTGGTCGTACTGCTTGGCGTCATCGGCGGTCTTGGCCTGCGCCATCAGGGTATTCAGATCGCCGATTTTCTTGTTTTCCTCCTGGATGGCGGCATTCTTCTTCTGGACTTCTTCAATCTGTTTCTTCTGTTCTGCAGTTAATTGCGGCTGCCGCTGCGGCGTTCCCGGCTGCCCCGGCTGCCCGCCTGCCGCCCCTTTCGCGACTGACTCCACTTCGGCCTGCTGCGCGGCTTTTTCCTGCTGCAGGTTGATGTCAATCTTGTTATACGGCTGGCTGAAGTCCTTTTCGCCGCCGCAGCAGCCGTCAGGCCGGATTGGCACGGCGTTCAATGTCCAGACCCTCTGCCCGTCCTTGGTGACTTCCAGATCATATTTTCCGGGAGGAAAAGTGATGGCGATGTACTTGCCCTTCTTGTCGGTCTTGAGGGTGATCTTCTGGCCGTTGTCCTTGTTCGTCCAGAGCAGTTGCACGCCGACCATCGGCTGGCCCTGGGCATCTTTCACCTCGCCCTGCACCCGCGCGAACTGCGCCTGGGCAGCGCCGGCGAACAGCATGAAACCGAATGACAGCAGAATCGCAATGAAGCCTTTTCTCATTGAAGTCTCCCTTTTCGGGCTGCGGTTGCGACCGAAGCCCCGCGATCGAAGCCTTCGTGCCCTTCACGCCTGCCGCTCGGCATACGGAATAGGATCACGAACCCCTGCCGCTTCGAATGCTCGCAGCCGGAGAATACAGCTTTCGCAGGTGCCGCAGGCGCGGTCCTGCCGGACATAACAACTCCACGTTAAATCGAAGGGAGCGCCCAATTCAAGCCCAAGCTGTACGATCTCGGCTTTGCGCATCGCGATGAGCGGGGTTTCAATCCGGATGGCGCCCTCCGCCGTGCCGGTCCGGATAACTTCATTAAATGCCGAGTAGTATGCCGGGCGGCAGTCAGGATACCCGGAACTGTCCTGCTCTACAGCCCCGATAACAATCCTCGTCGCCGCCATCACTTCCGCCCAGCTCACCGCAACAGCCAGAAAATGAGCGTTGCGGAAAGGGACGTAGGTAAGGGGAATCGAACTGCCGATTTCCCTGGAAGCGTCGGGGACAGAAATTTCATGGTCGGTGAGCGCTGATCCTCCAATTGCGCGCAGCGTTTCGTTGCGGACGGCCAGGCGCTGCGCAATTCCCAGGCGGTCGCAAATCGCATGGAATGCTGCCCGCTCGCGACTCTCGGTGCGCTGCCCGTAGCTGACGTGGAGCGCTGCGGGTTCGTAGTCGCGTGCCGCCAGCGCCGCGCAAACACACGAATCCATCCCCCCGCTTAGCAGCACGATTCCCCGCGGTTTGCTCATGGGCTCATTTTAAGGAATTCCTTCCCGCAGGCTGCGCACCACCCCGCGCAGTTCGCTTTGTTGGAAGAGCCGGATCCCGGCCACCCCCGCCGCGCCCGCACGTGCGCAATCACGCGCGTTCGCCGCCGACACCCCTCCGAGCGCCAGAACCTGCATTCCCGGGCGCTCGCGCGCGCAGACTCTCCTCAACTCCTCAAGTCCCATGCCGGCCATGCCGGCCTTGCCGAATACAGGCCCGAACACGGCAAAATCGGCGCCCTCGGATTCGGCCAGCAGAACGTCTTCCAGGCTGTGGCAGGAGGCGCCGATCACCGCATGCGCCATGCCGGCCATTGCCAGGATGGCACGCGCGTCGCCCGCGGGCATCTCGCCGGAACGGCGTGAGCGCAAGTGCACACCATCGGCGCCGCAGGCCATGGCAATGTCGCAGCGCGAATTCACCAGCAGCCTGGTTTTGCTTCCCTGCTCCCTCGCCTGGCGCACGCGTTCCATGCAGGCGCACGCCAGCAGCTCGAGCTGGCGCGGCGCCAGATCTTTTTCGCGAAGCTGAATGTAATCGATGCCCGCGAGCGAGGCCGCCGCCACAAACTTGCTGACGGCGGCAATTTTGTCTCCCCCGGGAAGCTGTTGCCGGTCCGTTATGGCATAAAGCAGCACGTCACCGCCTCGACAATGCTGTCTCGGCGCGCCGCAGATCCTCTTCCGTATCCACGCTTACCGTATCGAAAGGTGTTTCCGCAACCATGATGGCAATGCCGTTCTCCAGGAACCTGAGCTGTTCCAGGCGTTCGGTCAGCTCCAGGTTCGATTCAGGCAGTGCCACAAACCGGTCGAGCGCGGGCTTGCGATACGCATAAAAGCCAAGGTGCTTAAAGCAATGCGCGTCGCCCGTTCCTTCGCGGTCAAAGGGTATGGTTGCGCGGGAGAAATAAAGCGCACGGCCGCACGCATCCGTCACAACCTTTACCACGTTGGGATTGTTGAGTTCAGCCGGCGGGCAAGCGGTTTTTAATGTGCCCACCTCCGTCTTATCGCGCGACATCAGCGTAACCAGCGCGTCAATGTGCTCCGGCCGCGTGAGGGGTTCGTCGCCCTGAATATTGATGTAAACCTCAGCCGCAATCGCCTGGCTGATCTCGTGCACTCGTTCCGTGCCGCTGCGATGCTTGCCCGATGTGAGCCTGGCATTCCATCCGTTCCGGCGGCATACATCCAGGATCTCGGGCGAATCGGTGGCTACCAGGACTTCGGAAAGCAGGGCGCTGCGCCGCGCCGCCTCATAAACCCAGCCCACCATCGGCTGGCCGCACAGCTCGCGCAGCGGCTTGCGGCTCAGCCGGGTTGAACCGAGCCGTGCCGGAATCACCCCCAGAATCTGCATTTCGCGTTCCACCATACAGCAAAAATCAGGGATCGCCCTCGCTGTTCGCAACTCAGCCAATTCCAAAATTACTCAATTTCCCAATTACTCAATCCTGGCGCCGGGTGTGCCCACCGTAACCTGCGTTCTGCCGCTCAAGAGGTAGAATAAGGGGAACACCGGGCACTCGCAGAGCATCCAAGTTGCTGAGCTTTTGTCTGGTCCTTGCAGGTAAAGATGAGTATCCGCCAAGTGTTTGCTGTTGTGCTGCTTTGCTGCGCCGCCTGCCTGGCGCAAAACCCAAATCAGGCGCCGGTCACGAAGGATCCACCTCAGCCCCGCCCAACGCTGCCCAGGGTTACGCCTCCTCCGCAGCAAACCGCGCAGCCTGCCCAGCCTGACGTCAGCGGCAACATTTCGCCCGACCGCTCTGCCGCCTACTACCACTATTCGCTGGCGCACATCTATGAGGAGCTGGTTTCGCTTTACCAGCGGCCTGAATTCGCCACCAAGGCCATTGAGGAGTACAAGCTCGCGTTGCAGGCTGACCCGAGTTCCGAGTACCTGAACTCATCGCTTGCCGAACTTTACGCCAAAACCGGCCGCATCCGCGACGCGGTTACGGAGGCGCAGGATCTCATCAAGCGCGACCCCAACAACATTGAGGCCCGCCGCCTGCTCGGCCGCATTTACCTGCGCAGCCTCGGCGATCCCTCGCAGGGAGCGCAATCGCAGCAGATGCTGAAGCTCGCCATCGAGCAGTACGAGCAGATTGTTCGCATCGATCCCAAGGGCGTAGATGACCACCTGCTGCTGGGGCGCCTCTACAAGGCCAACAACGAGTCCGCGAAGGCGGAAGCCGAGTTCAATACCGCCATCCGCCTGCAGCCGCAATCGGAAGAGGCCGTCACCACGCTGGCGCTGCTGTACGACGATGAGGGGCAGAATGAGCGCGCGGCGCAAATGCTGAACGCCATGCCCGAGGGTTCGCGCACCGGCAAGACCTACGCTGCCCTCGGCCTGACCTATGAGCAGGAAAAGGACTATAAGTCGGCGGTCGCAGCCTACAAGAAGGCGGTCGATCTCGATCATGACAACCTTGATGCTGTGCGCGGTCTGGCGCAGAATCTGCTGAACAGCGGCGATGCCGATGCGGCCCTGCAGCAGTATCGAACTGTTGCCGAAGCGGATCCCCAGGATGCGCAGACGTATCTGCGCATCGCCGAGATCTATCGCCGGCTCGGCAGGTTTGACCCGGCTTTGGAGGCGCTGGCCAAGGCGGAAGCCATTGTTTCCGATTCGCAGGAAATTCCGTTCACGCGCGCCGAGATCTACGAAGCCCAGGGACGCTACGATGATGCCATTCAGATCCTGCAGAAGCTCATCGAAAAAAGCACCAAGCCGGCAAACGAGTACACGCCCGGCGAGTTGAACAACCTCTCGGTGTTTTACGAGCACCTCGGCAACATCTACAAGCAGCAGAGCAAGCTGCCGCAGGCGGTTGACGCCTATAAAAAGATGGAGAGCATGGGCGCGGAAAATGCTGTGCGCGGCTACGACCTCGAGATTGAAGCCTACCGCGACAGCAAAGACTGGCAGGCCGCAACCCGCGTGGCCCGTGAAGCCGTGCAGAAGCTTCCCGAGAACCGCACCCTGAAGCTGGTTTACGCAGGCGAGCTCGCGGACGTGGGCAAAGCCGATGAAGCCATTGCCGAAGCCCGGTCGCTGCTCAAGGGCAACCAGGAAGACCGCGAAGTGCTGGTGGCGCTGGCCCAGATTTATGACCGGCTGCGGCGCTGGAAAGACGCGGAAGAAACCCTGGCGAAGGCTGCGCCGCTCAGCCAGAAGCCCGAGGATCGCCAGTACGTGCAGTTCCTGCTGGCCGACACCTACGACCGCGAAAAGAAGTACGACGAGGCCGAGCAGATTTTCCGCAGGCTGCTCGCTGAGGATTCGCATAACGCCGCCGTCCTCAACTACTTCGGCTACATGCTGGGCGATCGTGGAGTCAGGCTCGAAGAAGCGCTGAACTACGTGAAAAAAGCCGTGGAACTCGAGCCGCAGAACGCCGCCTATCTCGATTCGCTCGGCTGGATTTATTTCAAGCTGGGCAACTACGACCAGGCCGAGGACAACCTGCGCAAGGCCTCAGAGCGCATGAACAACGATCCCACTATCCAGGATCATCTCGGCGATCTGTATCAGAAAACCGGGCGCCTGAAACAGGCTGCAGCCCACTGGGAGCGCGCTCTTGACGAGTGGCAGCACTCCGTCCCCGGCGATGTGGACCAGAACGACGTCACCAAGACACAGAAGAAGCTGGAATCCGCGCGCGTGAAGCTGGCCCAGGAAAACACCACCAAGCAGCAGTAGCCTCAGGGCAAAATGCGGAGAGGCAGCCCGCGAGAGCGGGCGAAAGAGCGTAGCCCAAGGCGTTAGCCTTGGGAAAATCTCTGTGGGCTTGAATCGTTTTGCCGCCGCCATCCCGCGGCTTGCGCCGCGGGCCAGGCTATTTCGCCCGCCTTCGCGGGCTTTCCTCCGCGCCTGTCCCACGCAGCCGGCGAAGAATGGCATCGTTCCGGCCGCGCTCGGCCGCAGGCCGCACCGTTTGTTCCGTTACGTCCTGGTCAACACCGCTTCGCGGCCGAAGGCCGCTCCCACCAGCGGCGCTTCCCGTCCGCGCGCCGTAACCTTCTCCAGGGCCTCGATGGCGCCGCCGCGCACAATCAGCGCATCATCAAAGTTGTTGACCGTGGGACAAACGTGCCGCGGCAGCAGGAAAAGCACATCGCCAATCTTCGGAACCGCCTCGTTCCCAACCAGCATCGGCAGGTGCTCTTCGGAAGGCGCAAGCGGCTCGAGTTCCGCATGGCCGAGAACCACGCACGTGGGGACGCCCGCATCCGCCGATACGGTCTTATGCCCCGCGTCGCACGTAATTACATCGGCGCGCGGATGGCTCACCACTCGCGAGGCCACCAGCGCTGCCGGGCGATAGCCGAATTCGCCGGGGAGCTGGGCCAGGCTGGTGGCATCGCAGTAGATCACTGTGCCCGGCGAAACGCGGTGCAGAAATCCGCTTGCCGAAAAACCGCTGTATTCCGCCGCGCACGGAAAGGCCGGCGTGCCCGCCGTAATGATTTCGCCCACCGCAATGCCGGCTCGCTGCAGTTTGCCGGCGATGGCCAGCAGTTCGTCATATCCGCGGTGTGCTG
>JAFAIN010000200.1 GCA_019236695.1 Acidobacteriota bacterium
CCGGAGTTCGGGAATGACGTTCCGTTCGAGGCTTATGCCATCGAGGTGTCGCACCATGTCCGCGGCAAAGTGCTGGGCGTGGGCAGCGAAGGGGCGGAGAACGTGGTCCTGGTAGCGCCGCGAGCCGCCGCGCAGCGCATGATCTCTGCCAGCGACCAGGCTGCCGTGCAGGGCGCGCTGCTCGAGAGCGAGGTTTACCTGAATGGCGACCGGGTCATGCTTTGGCTATCCGATGATCTCAAAGCTTCCAATGCGTCACTGCTAGAGGCGCGGCTGGCGCTCGGCACGCCTGCCGCCTCGGTCTCGGCGGCCGCGGCGCAGCCCTCGACGCCGGATCAGGCTCCTGCCGGTGAACCGCACACGGCGCCTCCCGCTCTGCATGATGCGTCGCTCCAATCTTTAGAGAGACTGCATCGCACTTACGAAGATGCGCTCGCCAGAATGGCAGCCGAGCTCTCGTCGCAGGCCGGTTGGGTGGATTACGCGCCCCCGGTGTTCATTTCTTTCCATGAAGGCGCCTACCTTCAGCTCACGGTGAAAACGCAACTGCCGCAGGATTCGGTAAACGGGTCGCAATACCGGCTGGCGGCGCTGGCCTTCGATTCGCATCTCGCCCACCTGATCCGGCCGGTGCTGGCGCATTTGCCCAGTGCCACTGACTTCGACGGCATTGACTTCAGCACTACTGTGCTGCCGGGCACCGATCGCGCAACCGCGGTGGAGCTGATTATTCCGATGGCACTGCTGCGGCGGTACGAATCGTTCGATTGCACCGGGCAGCAGCTCATCAACGGCAGCTTTGTCCTGATCAATGGCGAGCGCGTGTCGCTGGACCTGCAGAGCGCCGAAGGCGACCGGTCAAAGTAATCCAGCCAATCAAGTCCGCGCGAATTTCAATCGTGTGAGCCGGGCGTCACGCGTCACACCCTATAGTGCGGCTGGTCACAGCAACGTATCGCAGCGCGGCCAACACTGATGATGGTGAGAAAGGAGTGTTCTTATGTACGCGAGAATGCTCGAATTCACTGTCAAACCCGAACGGAAAGCGGAACTGATCCATCTTATAAGGGCCGAAATCATACCTGGTTTAAACGAGCAACCTGGATTTGTGGATGCGCTGCTGCTGGAGGGCGATTTTGCACTTGGCAGGATCATTGCCATCAGCCTCTGGCACTCGAAAGCGGATGCGGAGCGCCTGATGCTGCAGTTCTATCCAAAAATAAAGGAGTGGATCGCGCCCTGCCTGGCGAGCCCCATCGTGATGCGGCTCTACAACGTGAACACGGAGGTTTCGAGCGGCATGTTTTCGGAGATGGCCTGCTGAAGCGGTGCGGGAAGGGCCGGGGTACAGACGGGCGGCACGTGGTGATTCCGAACCTTGAAGCACTCCAAGCCGAGCAGCAGGAGCCCTGACCGGCTGGAACGTCGCGGCTGTGACTCCAGTCACTGCCGGAATTGCGCGCGCCGGTTAGGGTTGGCGGGTGGAGGAACGAATGAACATCAATGCTGAAACCCCGGTGCGCGAGATTGCCGCCAGCCATCCCGCTGCAGTGAAGATTCTGGAACGGGCCGCCATCGACTACTGCTGCGCCGGGACCCGCAAACTAAAAGATGCCTGCGAAGGCGGCAGCGCGCGGGTGGAGGAAGTACTGGCCCAACTGGCCGCACTCGAAACCGAGGCCGACAACACAGCGGGCAATTGGACCGCGGCTTCGCTCGGTGAACTGATTCGCCACATTGTCGACCGGCACCATGTGTACGTCCGCGAGGAGAGCCCGCGCGTGCAGGCATTCATTGAGAAGGTGCTGGCACGCCACGGCGAGGGGCATCCCGAGCTTGCGGAGGTGCGGCAGCAGTTTGCCGAATTGCGAACCGATCTTGCCCACCACATGCTCAAGGAAGAGCAGGTGCTGTTCCCTTACGTCGAGCGGATGGAAAAGTCGGTTCGCGAGGGGAACGGTGTTCCGCCGCCTTTCTTTGGAACAGTCCGCAACCCGGTGCAGGCGATGATTGCGGAGCATGACCAGGCCGGCGATATTCTGAAGTCGCTGCGGAAACTGACGAATGGCTTTGCGCCGCCGGAAGGCGCCTGCCCCACTTACTGCGCCATGCTGGCAGCCCTGCGGGAATTCGAAGGCGACCTGCACCAGCATATCCACCTGGAAAACAACATCCTGTTTCCACGGGCTGTACGGATGGAGCAGGAAGGGTCGTAGTTGTCCGCTCCCAATGAACAACAGGCGGGGGCGAATCGCCGCGGAATACGACCACCGCCAGCGTATGCAAACGGGCTCCCCGGATTCCTCACTCGCCATGGCGGGCTCGGAATGGCTCTCGTACACCAACCTCACAGCCTTTATTTCTAGCGCGTTACGGGTCACCCACTGATGTGACGTACGTCATACCCCTGCGCCCCCGGTTGCGGTCTTCTAGTACCGAGGGAAGAGTGACTGGGAGCCGCACTATCGGAGCCGTTGTGATCGTTCTGGCCGCGTCATGCGCGGCGTGGGCGGGCAAGCACCCGGTTCCGCTGCCGGCCAATGTGGATGGCGCCAAGTGCCTGGAGTGCCACGCGGAGAAAGCCAAAGGGAAGGCGGTTCATTCGGCGATTGAGCTGGGATGCCTGAGCTGCCACGAAGTCCGGGTGGCGAATGGGGTTACGCGAACCAGGCTGATTGCGGCTACACCCTCGGCGCTGTGCATCAGTTGCCATACCGATAAGGAGGCCGCGACCCTCAAAGGCAAGGTTCACAATCCTGCGGTTCGCGATTGCCTGGCCTGCCACGACCCGCACGTTGCAAATGAAAAGAACGAGTTGCTGAAGCCGTTGACCGGCGGAGCAAAAGAAAATCTGTGCCTCGGCTGCCATACACAGGGGATGAATGTCCCGGAAAAGGGCAGCCGGCATGCCGCGCTTGACCTGGGCTGCGACACCTGCCACGTGACTCATAAGACGGGCGCTGCCGGAAAGCGCGAGTTCGATTTTCACCTCACCAAGGATGCGCCGGCGCTCTGCCTCGATTGTCACGACGCCAAGGATGAAGCGCTGGTGAAAGCCCATAAAGGGCAGCCTTTCGCCTCGGCTGACTGCCTCACGTGCCACGATCCGCACCAGTCGGCGTCGCCAAAGCTGATGCAGAGTTTTGTGCACATGCCGTTCGGCGAGGGCGCGTGCGACACCTGCCACCAGGCGCCGAAGAACGGGAAAGTGGTTTTGAACGCCGACAGTCCCAAGGCGCTCTGCGTAACCTGCCATGACGAGCAGGCAAAACAGATTGCGTCAGCAAAGATGCCGCATGCCGGCGCGCAGGGCGAATGCACGGATTGCCACAACCCGCATGCCGGCAAGACGCCTGGCTTCATTCAGCCGGACCCAGTGAATGCGTGCCTCAACTGCCATGCCGAACAGGCTGAGCAGCACAACAAGAAGTATCTCCACCAGCCGGCATTCGCGCAGGGATGCGCGACCTGCCACCAGCCGCACGGGGGCGACAACCAGCACCTGCTGCGGGCTACGAACGTGAACTCACTCTGCCTGGAATGCCATGGACCCGATGCCGCTCCGAAGAAGCTGGAAAACGAGCACCTGATTGCGATTTTCAGCGCCACCGTGAGGCTGCCGGAGAACTATTTCGAAACCGTTCCGATTCTGCCGCTGAAGTATGGCGCCGGGCACCCGGTGGATGGCCACCCCGTTTCCGATGTGGCCGGGATAACCACCAAGCCGTCAGCCCCGATGACCTGCCTGACCTGCCATCAACCCCACAGCGGGGACAAGCCGGGAATGCTGGTGAAGGACCAGGAAGCAAACATGAACTTCTGCAAGACCTGCCACGCCGAAGGAACGGTGATGCTGCAGAAATCCGGAGGCAACGATGTTCGGTGATCGGCAAGTTCGGTCAACCGCAAAGCTCTTTGCGTATGCCGCCTTGTTGCTGTGTTCGGCTGCATCATGGGCTGCTGCGGGCAATAAGAAGAATGCCAAGACCGAGGCCCCGCAATTGCCGCCCCGCCTGGCTTTCGACATCCGCAACATCGTGTGGCCGAACCCGCCCGCCATCGCCCGAATCAGGTTCCAAGACATGCTCACGGGCGAGAAGATCGACTGGACGGCAATTGACGCGCAGGCGAAGACCAAGCCGAAGAAGAGCTGGATGGACCGGCTGGCGGGAACGGATGCGGCCAGCTCAGGGCCGAAGATCAAGATTCCGTACCAGCTCGTTCGTCCTTATGGGATCGCGGTGGATGCCAAGGGCAACATCTACACGGCCGATGAGGGCGTGGACGCCATTTTTATTTTTAACGCCGAGACCAAGGCGGTGGAATTCATCCGCAATGACATTGAAGCTCACTTCGGGCTGATTAACGGATTGGCCATTGATGATGACGATCGCCTGTTCGTGAGCGACGGCCGGTTGCACAAAATCCTGGTGTTCGATCCCCAGCACCAGTTGAAGGGCTCTTTCGGAGCCGAAACACTCAACCTGCCGGGCGGCATAGCGCTGGATCGCGAAAACCGGTTGCTGTACGTAGTGGATACGGGCAATGACCAGGTGGTGGCGTTTGATGCCGACAAGTTTACGGTGGTTCGAAAGATCGGTGTGGCAGGCAAGAAGCATACGCTGACGGAGCCGGGAACATTCTCGCTTCCCTCGCAGGTGGCGGTGGATAAGGACGGCGACCTCTATATAACCG
>JAFAIN010000180.1 GCA_019236695.1 Acidobacteriota bacterium
CCATCAGCACCACGTCGGGGCGAAGGTCGCGAGCTTTCTCAACCGCGTCGCCGGCATCGGCAGCTTCGCCTGTCACCTCAAAATCGCTTTCGCTCTCCAGCAGGCGGCGGACTCCCTGCCGGAACAGGGTATGGTCATCAACCAGCAGACATTTGATTTTTGGCATTCACTTTTCCTGCATTAGTCCTGCATAAGCGCCGGCGGCCGCCCGTTTTCGGCCGAATGCGCGAGCATGGCCCGGCTGCCGCCCTCCGGGCCGGCAGATTCGCCACCCGCAGATTTCGAACCCTGCATGGCCGGCTGTTCCTCCGCCGCGGGCACCACCACCTCGAGGCGTGTGCCCTGGCCCTTCGTAGAGCAGATGCGGACTGACCCTCCAAAGGCAGCCACACGCTCCCTGATTCCCGCCAGGCCAAACGAATTTCCGCCGGCGCCCGGCCGCGCCGCCATGGCTACGCCCATACCCACGCCATCATCTGCGATTACGAGTCGAACCTGATCCTGCTCCCGGGCAATGTGGATGGTGGCAACTTCGGCGTTCGCGTGCTTGGCTACGTTGTGCAGCGCCTCCTGAACCACGCGGTAAATGGCGGTTTCCTTGGCCGGCGTGAGCCTTCCGACCGAGTCATCAAACGTTACCCGCACATGGATGCCGGTTGCCTTGGTGGTTTCCTTGGCTTCCTTTCGGACCGCCGCCGCCAGGCCCAGCTCCTTCAAAACCAGCGGCGAGAGCCGCGCGATGATGCGGCGCAGGCCGACTACTGTGCGGTCAACCACTTCCAGGGTTTCGCGCAACTTGTCGCGCGCTGCCGGCGCCTGCACCGTTTTTTCCAGCATGCTCAGGTACAGCCGGATGACCATCATGCCCTGGCCGGTATCGTCATGCAGTTCGCGGCTGATGTGCTTGCGCTCTTCCTCCTGCGCACGCAGCAGGTGCGCCGAAAGTTCGGCAATCACGGCTTCGCGCTCACGCAACGCCTCGGTCATGCGAGCGCGCTCAATCGCCAGCGCGGAGCGGTCGGCCAGCGACTTGAGCAGGTCGCGTTCCTTGGGAAGCCATTCGTAATAGGGCTTGGAGAACCCGATGATGAGCACTCCCAGCACCCCGGAGGATGAAGTAACCAGCGGCACACCCCACAGGGATGCGGAAAGGTTGCGCATGGAGCGGCTGACGACCCGCTCATCAAAACGGGTGTCGAGCACCAGCTCGGGCGTGCCGCTCGCGGCGATGCCGCCCGTGAAGCCATCGCCCACGGCGATGGTCAGGCCATAGTCTTCTACGTCGAGCCCGATGCCGGCCTGCAATCCAAGCCGCCGGCCTTCGCTGTCTTTGAGCAGGAGCGCGCCGGTTGATGCGCCGAATGTTTGCGCCGAAACTTCCAGAGCGCGGTTCAGCAGCGCGGCCAGGCTGCCGGCGGAAAGTTCAGCCTCCAGAATAGAAAGCAGCGCCGCTGATTCGGCGTTCTTTTCGTCGAAATATGCGCCTGAAACATAGACGAAGGTGGCTGAGCGCAGCATGTCGAGCGCGGCCATGGCTTCGGTTTTGCGCGAGGCAAAAATGCGGTCGAGGTGCGGCTCGCAGAAGCTCTGATGGATGTCGAGCGAGCGGGCCACGGCGCGCGTGTCAATGCCGAGTTTGGCGAGCCGCCGCGAGTAGTACGACACGTTCTCGAAAAACGGGGCGAATTCGCCCTGGCAAAAATAGGAGCACCCGGTATCAATCGTAAGGCGCTTGAGCGCGGCCTGGGTGCGGGGATCGAAGCCGTATTCGGCAGCGAGCTGAGCCCGCCAGCCATCCGTAATCTCAGGAAAATGGATTTGCAGGGCGCGCGCCACGTCAATGATCAATGCCCGCGAACGCTCGTTTAAGGGGGAAACTTCGGTCAAACCGCCAACTCCGCCGGAACTGCGGCGCCCTAAGGTCTGCCCGCTGGTTCGGTTTACTGAAAAGTTAATTACAACCGCGATACAACCCTGCGGTAATTCAGGAATTCTACCCACTGATCGCCGCCAGTGTCCACCTGCGGCCTGCCATAAGAGTTACTCTCTTATACCCAAGTATTTTACTTAGACTGGCTTACCGCCGGAAAATTTTGCGGGGCTTGGGGAGGATGGTGCCGTCTTATTGCCAACCACAGACGCAGAGGACGCAAAGGACACAGAGGTTCTTGATTCATCTCTATCGTGCCCTGCGTCCCCTGTGTTCTCTGCGTCGTGAATTCGCAGGCGAGCCGGTAACATTGGTAACGTGGACTCCTGCGCGATAGCGTTTTCTCCCGAAAACGACGCTGCAGCATTCGCCGCCGCCCCGGCAGCGCCGGCGGTCTTCGCATTGTTCGGGAGCGAGGGCGCAGAGCCCTATGTGAGCCGCAGCGCCAATCTTCGGCGCAGGCTGATGCGTATCCTGGGCGAACACGGCGGGGCTTCGAAGCGGCTGAGCCTGCGCGGCAGGGTCGCGCGCATTGAGTTCTGGCTGGTGGCTTCGGAATTTGAGACGCAGGTTGTGCTCTACCGCGTGTTGCGGGCCTGGTTCCGGCAGCATTATCGGGAGCGCTTGCGGTTTCGGCCGGCTCCGGTCATCAAGCTTGATCTTCGCAACCCTTATCCTCGCGCCTGCGTCACTGCGCGCATTACAGGGGTGGGGGGGCCGTCTCTCTACTACGGGCCGTTTGCTTCGCGTGCAGCCGCGGAAAAGTTCCTGAACGACTCGCTTGACCTGTTTCGCCTGCGCCGCTGCCCTGACGATCTGCATCCCGACCCGGCGTTCCCCGGCTGCATTTATTCAGAAATGAAAATGTGCCTGGCGCCCTGCTTTCGGGGCTGCAGTGATGAAGCGTATGCGGAGGAGGCCCGGCGCGTCCGCCAGTACCTGGATTCCGGCGGCGAGTCGCTGAGGCGGGAGCTGGAAGCGGAGCGCGATCGCTCTTCCTCGGCCCTGGAGTTTGAAGCGGCAGCAGCCGCGCACCAGCGGCTGGAAAAGGCGGGGTTGGCCGCCGCACAGATGCCCGAACTGGCCCGGCGCATCGATCAACTCAACGGGCTCGCGGTTATGCCTTCCATCCATGCAGGTTGCGTACGGTTCTTTCCCATTGCACGCGGCCTCATCGCGCCGGATTTCGATTTCCCGGTCAGTGTGGTTTCGGCCGCCGCCAAACCGGTTTCTATGGAAGCGCGGATCCGCGAAGCGCTGGACGGGGCCCCCGCCGCGCCTAAGAGTTCGCTCGCCGAGCTCGAGGACTCCCTGGCGCTGCTGAAACGCTGGTATTTCCGGAGTCAAAAGGCCGGCGAGTTGTTCCTGGCCTCCCCCGCCGGAGAGCTGCCGATGAGAAAGATCGTGCGGGGAATCGCGCGCGTGTTGGAGACGAAGCTCTAAGCTGTAAGCTCTCAGCTCTAAGCTTTCAGCTCTCAGCCGATGCGCTCCAGCTTAGACCTTTCCCTCCAAATTGTTATCCCGAACGAAGTGAGGGATCCGCATTTGTGTCGGCATGCGCTCGCTTTTCAGGCCGTACGCCGGTGCGCACCGGCTGGGAGCTCAAAGCTTAGAGCTTAGAGCTCTTCTCATCCAGCATGCGCTGAACCTCGGCACGCAACCGCTCGGGATTGAGCCACAGTTCGCCGGGTGCGTTCGAGAGCTGGTGCATCCAGAACGCGGGTGGCGGGGGACCCTGGGAATCCCAGCGTGCTCCGCGGGAGTAGCTGAGATAGACGTCCCACGCCGGCAGTTGCACGCCCATGCGCCGCTGCAGGTTCAATGGCAATGCGAACGCCGCCGCCGCATCACTTTGGGGGTCCACGTAATTGAGCACTCCTGCGCGCCGGAACGCCTGCGCCTCACGCGCGGCGTTCGCCGCAAGCTCTGCCGGTTGCTGCGCATGTTTCACCGCAACCCACACGATGTAGAGCCGCAAGTCAGGATCGTGCAGCCGCTCCACCACTTTGCTTTCCACTTCGGAGGCCCCCCGAAGACACGTGCCTCAGGTTGGGTCAATGAGCATCACGAGGCGAACCCGGCCCTGCTCGGCGTTGAAATCATGGCGCAGCGGCTCGAGGGTGGCACTGACGGCGGGAAAGGCTCCGGCTCCGGAAATGCGCGGCGGACGGGCCTCCCACACCGCAACCGATAGCGCCACCGCGAGCGCCAGCACGCCAGCAAATCTTCGCCAGCTCAATTTTCGATCCTGCAAAATCGCAAGCAACACCGCCACCTTAACCCACCCCGCGCTTCGGATTTGCTCTGCCGCAAAACCCGCTTGAGGAAAACTGGCAATTTATTACTGCAATGGTTCGCCTGAAGTGGAGACGTAGCAGCCACATAGAGCAAACCTGCATCTGACACTCCGATTGCACTGAATTCGGGCAATTGACGTAGCCCGAGCTTCGGAACAAGATAGCTACCAGCATGCCCCCAGGCGCTCATGAACCCACCGGTTTAGGAATTGTATCGGCGCGCGAGTTGTGCCGGAAGCTGCTGAGCGCGTGCCGCTCCAAGTCCGGGCAATACCTGCCGGTCACGCCCGCCGAATTGCTGCCTCAATTACAGGCACAGGGGTTTGTAATCTCGGAACGCGATACCGAAGCGCTGTTGCGCGACCTGGCCGAAAGCGGCGAAATTGTTGAGATCGATGCCAGCGCAGGCTTCCGCTGGTGCCAGCCCGCAGCTTAGTTTCCCCGTGCTAACCTGGCCACCGGTGGCGGCGCTGGAGCAGATTTTTGCGGAATGCTATCGCGAACTGCGTCCGCGAGCGCCCCAGCCGGCCTTCCGCGTTTCATTTTTTCGCTTTGCCAATGTGAACAACACCATTCGCCTGCGGGAGGGCGCGGCGCTGGTGCGCCTGAGCGATCTGCTGGAGGGCGCGCCCGAGCCGGTGCTGCGATCCATCGCTCATATCCTGCTGGCCAAGCTGTATCGCAAGCCCATCCGGCGGGCCGAAGCGGTGCGTTACCGGCGCTACGTCTCCAGCCATGAGATGACGCAGAAAGCGCACCTGGTTCGCCAGTTGCGCGGGCGCAAGCGTACAACCTCGCCGCACGGGCACGCCTGGAACCTCGAAGAGATTTTCGATGACCTGAACGTCCGGTTTTTTCACGGCCTGCTTGGCCGCCCGCTTCTCTCCTGGAGCCGCCAGGCCTCGCATTCCCTGCTCGGGCATTACGACCCGGCTCACAACACGATTGTGATCAGCCGGATTTTCGATCAGCCGGCAATCCCGCGGTTTGCCGTGGAGTACATCGTGTACCACGAGATGCTGCACCTCAAGCATCCGGTGAAGCTGCGGGGGAGCCGGAGATGCGTCCATTGCCGTGCATTTCAGGAGGAGGAAAAACTCTTCCCCAGGCTGGAAGAGGCCAAAGCCTGGCTGAAGACCATCGATTAGCACTCCGGGCCTATGCGGCCGCAGGGGTGGAGGCGGCCAGTTCCTGAGCAAGTGCCGCCATTCGGCCGGCGGCCGGCTCGGCGGAATACAGCCTGGTGGAAGCGGAAGCCATGCGCGTTTTGTGCGGCTGTTCGCCCGTCATGAAGTCAGCGTCGAGCCCTTCACTGAGGGTAAGCCGGGTTGCCTCATAAACCAGCACGGTGCCCGGGGAGAATTTTTCCCAGCCTGCATCAAAGTACACGGTGTAGAAGCGCCGGGTGGAACTGTCGCGGAATGTGACCAGCGCCGACACAATTTTGCCACCGGCCTCAAGGCAGAATATTTCGCATCCGGCTGCCGCCCGGGCGCACCACGCGACCATAAATTCAACCCGCGCCGGGACCGCGAAGAGATTGGGAGGCGGCTTGTCGGCAATCTGCTGTGCTTTGCGCTGGTAAATCCAGCGGACAAGAGAGGAATTGGCTCCTGAGTGCCTTCTAAGCTCGGCTCCTGCACGCTGCAGTTTGCGAAAGCGCGATGCCAGCCGGGAATGCGCAGCGCAAAACTCGGCAGCGCCCATCTGTTTTCTCTGCACGCAGGGCGCGGCGCTCCAGTTCACGCGGCCGAGGCTTTGCCACAATTGCGGATGAGCGTCCTCGCGCAGGCCGCGCACTCGAAGCGAAAGTCCGGACCGGGCAATTTGCGCAATCGCCAGCGCCAGCGCGTCAGGTTCGCCGGAGCTGAGGATGTCGCGATAATCAAACAGGCATTCGCCGAGAAAGCCGAGCGCTCCCCCGGTGATTGCGGCCGGAACGATTGCCGCCCCGGAACCGGTTTCGGCTGCCACCACGAACGGCGCTTCACCGAGGCCGCGTACCGCGAGGCTATTGAGCCAGTGCGATTGAAAGAGCGTCGCGGAGGGCGAAAACGCGTACAGGTATTCCCAGAGCGGGCGCAGGCGTTCCATTTCGCTTGCTCTTTGAGCGATGACGACCCGGCGCACTTAGCCCCCAAAGCTGCTTTAGACGCCGGGCGCGACATTGACGTTGCAATTCGGCAGCTATTTGGGCTGTAAAGTTTGGGCAATCATTACCTGGCGCTTGAAGTTCTCGGCCATATCGGGGTTGAGCTGGACTTCGGTAGGTTTTTTCGCCAGTGACATCTGATCGATTTTGTCCTGCAGCTTGAGGAGCGCGTAAAACAGATTCTCGGGCCGCGGCGGGCAACCCACTACATACACGTCAACCGGAACAATGCGATCCACGCCCTGCAGCACGGCGTAGGTATTGAACGGGCCGCCCACGGACGAGCAGGCGCCCATGGAGATGACCCACTTGGGATCGGGCATCTGGTCATAAATTCGCCGCACAATCGGAGACATCTTCAGTGTGACGGTGCCGGCCACGATCATGAGATCGCTTTGCCGCGGGCTGGGGCGGAATACCTCGGAACCGAACCGGGCAATGTCAAAACGCGCCGTCGAAGAGGCAATCATCTCAATGGCGCAGCAGGCCAGGCCAAACGTCATGGGCCAGATGGCCGATTTGCGCGCCCAATTGAAAACATAATCGACCGTCGTAATCAGAAAGTTTTTTTCGAACTTGTTCTGCAGCCAGGCCATAAGAGTGGTCGCAACCAGGCGATTTGAGGCCCAGTCTAGCAGATTTCCTCAATGCCCCCGTCCCGCCTGCGGCACTCCGGGACGAGTTCAGCCCTGAATCCCGGCCAACCGGCTGGCCGCCAGGGATTTCATACCTTGGTATGAAGCCCCGGCTTGAACTCGAAATTCGCCTTGGCCGCCTGTTGGACCAGACTGACGTGGAAGGAATCGTGTTCCCCACCAACTCTGACCTGATGCTGATCGGTGACCTGGGCGCCGAGATTCTCCGCTCCGGAGGCATCCAGATTGAGCGGGAGGCTCGCCAGCGCGGCCCCATCGGGGCGGGGGAAGCCACGCACAGCACAGCAGGGGAGCTGCCGTTCCGCTGCATCATTCTGGCCGCAGTGGTTGGCCCTGGCTTCGAGGGCATTGGAACCGAGCGGCAGGCGGGTACCTTTACGTCCGGAAAACGGATAAGCGAAGCCACCCTGAATGCGCTTGACCAGGCACACATTCTGGGGCTGGAGAGTGTGGCCATGCCGCCAATCGGGGTGGCCGAAGCGGCGTTTCCGGTAGAGCAGTCAGCCGAGATCATGCTGGGCGAAATTCAGGCCTTTGCCGCCGCCAATCCCGAGGCTCCGCTTCGGCGCGTGGTCATCGCCTGCCCCGACCGGCAGTCATTCGCGGTCTTTGACCGCGGCCCGCTCAGGAGGCTGGCGTCATAGGGGGGCTGAATGGCTGCATGGCTGGATGGGTGAAGGGATATATGGCGAGTGCTTAAAAGAGCGATCAGAGCCCATTCCGCTATCCAGCCAGGCAGCAGTAGTAACGTTTTCCCCGCGTAACCGTCTATTGGGCGTGGGGAATACGATGCGCAAGAACAATTTAAGCACCTGGCTGGGAGCTCTGCTTGGGACAGTGCTGGCGCTGCTCTTCAGCGCCTATGCCCATGCGCAGGAATTCACCGAGGAATTTCACCATTCGTACCCGCTGGCGGCGAACGGCTCGGTTGATATCTCGAACCTGAACGGAACTGTCCGCATTACGGGCAGCGACACGAACCAGGTGAAAGTGGATGCCATCAAGCGAGCCGATTCCAAACAGAAGCTCGACGATGCCCAAATCGAAGTGGAATCCTCCCCGAACGACTTCGAACTGCGCACGCGCTACCACGAGCACGATTCCTGGTTCGGCGAGTATCACAATCCGGCCAGCGTGGACTACACGATCTCGGTTCCTCACAACGCGCGGCTGCACGCCCATGTAGTCAATAGCCGGCTTGAGATTTCGGGAGTCAGCGGGGAAGTGCGCGCCTCGACCGTCAATGGGCAAGTGACCGCGAGCGGATTGATGAGCAGTGCGGAAGTCACCACGGTTAACAGCCGGGCCGAAGCAACCTTCGACCAGCTCCCGGCTTCGGGGCACGTTAAGGTCAGCTCGGTCAACGGAAGCGCCATCGTCGTCATTCCGGCCAACGCCAACGCCGAAGTGCGGGCGCACAGCGTGAACGGCTCCATCCACAGCGACTTCAACCTGCAGGTGGAACACCCCCGGTATGGTCCCGGCAGCCGGGTAGAAGGCCGCCTGGGCAGCGGCGGCGCCGAAATCAACCTCGAGACCGTAAACGGCGGCATTCAGATACGGCAGCGATGAAACACTAACCACCACTCCCGCCTTCGCCCCTGCTTTCTTCAGCAGTTGAAACCTTCCGCAGCTCGGAAGTGTCTATCCTCATAGAGACACCGGAATGGCTTCGAACTCGCGACCCCGGCTCTTTTCGCGCTACTGGGCGGTGGTGTGGCTGGCGGGGCTGCTGGTCCCTCGCCGCCAGCGAAATGAATGGCGGAATGAACGACGCCAGCGGCTGTGGCATTGGGCATTGTTCCTGCAGGAACACGATCGCCCGTCCTCAACGACCCGAAAGGAACTTTCTCACTGGGTGTGGCATTCATTTGCCGAGGCGCTCTGGACGCGGATGGGGAAAGAGGAGAGCGCGCGAAAGGTTGACGCAGCGCTTCGCTCCCCGCGGCTGGTTCTTGCGGCATGCCTGCTGGTGGTGGCCGCGGTGGTGCTGCTCTCCGGTTTTCTCCCCATTACGCGCTCGTTGGTTCTACCGCTCCCTTACGGCAACGCCTCGCGGGTCGGCCTGGCTGCATATGTGGGCTCATACTGGAGCTCGTTTCGCAGCACGGTGCCGGATACCTGGGCCAACGTGTGGCAATCGCAGAGCACCACGCTTGATGGTATTGCGCAGTATGCGTTTTCGGCGCGTCTGCCGGGCCGCGACACGGAAATGGTGGTGGGGCACGTGAGCCCGAACTTCTTCTCGGTGCTCGGAACCGGCGCCGCTCTGGGCCGCACCTTCACCGAGGCCGATCGTGGCAGGTGCGGCAACTGCCTCGTAGTAAGCGATCATTTCTGGCGCCGCGAGCTGCACGCCGACCGCAGCATAGCCGGGCGTGAGATTCAACTGGGTGTTTATCGCTGGCAGATCCTCGGCGTTCTGCCCCGCTCGTTCTGGTTCGTTACGCATGATGCGGATGGCTGGATCATCATGCCTCCGCCGCCCATCCAGCTTTCCTCGGGGCATGAGAACCGGCTGCACGATTCGGTCCCGTACCGGCGTGAAATTCAGGTCGCCCGGCTGGTGGCGCCCGTAATCCTGTGGAAACCGGGGGTCAGCCCGGCTGATGCCGAGCATGACCTTAACGACCTGGTGCAGCGCTTTATTCAATCGCCCACCGGTCACGTAGTCATCACTCCAGTCCAGCGCCAGGTGAGGCTGACTCTTCTTCCGTATGTGATGGCATTTTTTGCCGGGCTGCTGATTACGCTGCTGGCGGCGTGGTTGCGCTACCGCGACCTGATTCGCGGCGCGGCTTCACGCCTGGCCGCCCGTTGGTGGTCGTTCCTTGCCCTGAAAACCGCCATCCTGTTGCTGGCCACCACGCTGGCCGCAGTAGAGCTGGTGCGTGTTATCGGGCACTCCGGCGAGGAAGCCATTGACCCTACCGCATGGCCCCTTTCCATCTGGCTGTGCCTTGCGCTGGGCGTAACCGCCATGATGTGGTCGCTGCGCGATCAGCGATACCGCTGCCGGGTTTGCCTTTCGAAACTTGGGCTGGCGGTTATGGTGGGCGACCAGAGCCGGCTGCTGCTCGATTCCGGGGCCACCGAGTTTGTTTGCCCGCACGGCCATGGCATGCTTCACATTTCCTCCATGGAAACCAGTTGGATTGATGCTGAACACTGGACGCGGCTCGACCCATCGTGGAAAGACCTGTTCGGCGAATAGTCGTCCGCCTTTCTGCTGTTTCACCACCCGCCATTGTGAATTGCCGCGTGCTAAACTCACCTGCATCTTTCACCACCTCCCGGAGCGAATCACATGCCTAAGAGCGTCAACAAAGTCATCCTCATCGGTAATCTCGGCAAGGATCCCGAAGTGAAGTACACGCCGCAGGGAACTGCGGTGGCAAAGTTTTCGCTGGCGACGAATGAGCGGCACAAGGATCGGGAAGGCAACTGGCAGGACCGCACCGAATGGCACAACATCGTGCTCTGGCAGCGGCTGGCGGAACTGGCCGGCGAATACTTGAAGAAAGGCGCGAAGGTTTACATCGAAGGCCGTATCCGCACCGATTCCTGGGACGACAAGCAGACGGGCGAGAAGAAGTACCGTACCGAGATTATCGGCAATGAGCTGGTTCTGTTGAGCGGGCGCGGCGAAGGAGCGGGCGAGGAGGGCGGCGGCTCGAATCGGGCCCGGGCAGCTTCGGCGCCAGGCAGCCGCGCCGCTGCCGACGGCATGGACCAGCGCACGCCCGAACACGACCTGGCACAGAGCACGACGATTACGGACGAAGATATTCCGTTCTGAGCGCCAGCCAAGCCGCCTGCAGTTGACGGTTCAGGCGGCTTTTTTCTCCTGCCATGGGTCGAGCACAACCTTGATGCACTGCTGCTGCTTGTCGCGGAAGGTGCGGTACGCTCCGGGCGCCTCTTCCAGCGTGAGCCGGTGGGTGATGACAAACGAGGGATCGATTTCGCCGCGCTCGATGCGCTCCAGCAGCGGCCGGATGTAGTTGTTCATGTGCGTCTGGCCCATGCGGAACGTCAGCCCCTTGTTGAACGCGGCTCCCCAGGGCATTTTATCGATCATGCCGCCATAAACCCCCGGCACCGAAACGGTTCCCCCCTTGCGGCAGGCCTGAATAACTTCGCGCAACACCATGGCGCGGTCGCTCGAGATCCGCATTGCCTGCTTCAACCCGTCGGCCAGCGCCAGAGGGCCGCCGTGCGCTTCCATACCCACCGCGTCAATGCAGGCGTCAGGCCCGCGCCCACCGGTCATTTCCTTCAGCGCTTCTACAATGTCGCCGTTTTCGTCGCGATCCAGAATGCGCGCGCCTGCCTGGCCGGCAAGGCGCAGGCGTTCCGGAACGCGATCAATGGCAATGACCTGCCCTGCGCCAAGCAGAAACGCGCTGCGAATGGCGAACTGCCCAACCGGCCCGCAACCCCACACAGCAATCACATCGCCGTGGTGGATGTTGCAGTTCTCCGCGGCCATGTAGCCGGTGGGAAAAATGTCCGTTAGAAACAGCACTCTTTCATCCGGTAACCCCTCCGGAACTTTCACCGGGCCTACATCGGCGAAGGGCACCCGGACGAACTGCGCCTGGCCGCCAGCATAGCCGCCCAGCAAATG
>JAFAIN010000240.1 GCA_019236695.1 Acidobacteriota bacterium
ACAACAAGGCCTGGATCGCCAAAGGTCCGTCAGGGGTGGCAGTGCGCTCGCTGGTGGAGTTTGTGCGCGGATTTGAAGGGAGCTAGCGGTGTGTCGCGCTCGAAATGCAGATCCCTCCCCTTCGGCAAGCTCAGGGTCGGGATGACAAATCACCCGAAGCCGCCCATTCCTGTTTCAGAATGCTGTAGAGCGCCAGGTCCTGAAAGGCATTTTTGAAGAACTCGGCCTGGCGCAGTACGCCTTCAAATCGCATTCCGCACTTTTCCATCAGCCGGCGCGAGGCAGTGTGCGCCGGAATGCATCGCGCTTCAAGCCGGTTCAGGCGGAGTTGTTCGAACCCGAAGCCAATCACGCCCCGGACAGCTTCAGTTCCGTAGCCCTGATGCCAGTGGGCCCGCGCCAATGCCCATCCCATTTCGGCATGCGAGTCAGACTTGTTGCATGCCCGGATCGCACAACCGCCGATTACGTGGCGCAGTTCGCGATGTTCCAGTCCGAAGAGAAAGTTGTCGCCGGTTGCTCCTTCGAGGGCCGAAGCCAGCCACTGCCGGGTAACATCTTTGCGGGTATGGTGATCGAACCGGGTAAAGCGAGTCACAAGCGGATCGGAGGCATACTCCCACACGTCATCGATATCAGCCATGGAGAGCGGCCGCAGAATCAGCCGCGCCGTCTCGATGCGGAGCGCGGCCGCGTCCGGCGTTGACATGGCAGAAGCGATTCGGTCAGCCTCCGTGTGCGTGCGGGAATTCCCGATAGGAATCACCTTGTCCGCTCGTTGTATTCCTCATACCAGGCCATCTGAATGGCCTCAAGCTTGCCCTCGGTCGAAGCTTTGGGATCGTCAGAAAAAGTGGGCAAGCCGGTAATCCGTTGGTGGAGGTCGGTAAACCGGACTTCCAGCGGGTTTTGATCGGGAAATTTCTCGGCCAGCAGAATTCCGATATCTTCAGCATCATCCCAGCTCAACTGATCAGCCACGTGGTACCTCTTTCCTTGTGGTTACTCCGCAACGCAGATCCCTCAGCTATGGCCGGGGCACACATCCAAGACCGCCTCAGTGCTCCCCGCCCTCGGACACATAATTGCGGTTCCACGCCGGAATCTCGACTACCACCTCGCCCGGCTCCTTGATCTGCGCCTGGCAGCCTAGACGCGAATTGAGTTGCAGGTCGGCGGCCATATCGAGACGATCTGCTTCATCGTCGTCCATCTCGGTGAGGTGCTCGGCGCCCTTCCTGACCCACACGTGGCAGGTCGTGCAAGCGCAGTTGCCGCCACAGGCGTGATCGAGAAAGACATCATGGTTCAGCGCAATGTCGAGGATGGACTCAGGCTTGCCATGATCCTTGTAATCGAGCTTGCCATGTTCATACTCCACGGTGCGGCCTTCCGGCAGAAATGTGATGCGCACGTTCCCGGGCGCGGGAAGTGAATCAAGGGTCGCAGTTTGAGATTTTTCTTCCATAAAAAATGAGCTATTGGGTTATTGGTCTATTGGGTCCGGATCTCCGTTTCATCTTTCCTCAATATCGGCGGCGGCGAAGGGATGCGGCGCGGTTGGTCCTTCTTCCGGTTCAGCTGTGCCCATGGTCTTGCCCTTCAGGGCCGTAGAAACCGCAGTGTCCATGATGAGTTCGGCCAGCCGCATAGTGGCCTGGTTGAGCTCGGCAAACTTGGACTGAATGGCCCGGTAATCCTCCGCGTTGCGAACCACCAGCAACTCCTGTTCAAGGCGATGAATGCGCGAGCGTTCGTTGGGGGTGAGCTGCAGCCAGGCTTCGCTGAGTCGGCCCTTATCGAGCGCCGCAAGGATGGTCTGCGCTTCGTTGCGGGCTTCGATAACCTGGCGCCGGCGAAAGTCCTCCTCGGCATTATCGAAACTGTCGAGGATCATCGTCTCCACCTGATCGTCCGTGAGGCCATAGGTCGGCTTGACTTCGATTTCCGCCTGCTTCCCGCTGCGCTGCTCGCGCGCGCTCACGTGGAGAATGCCGTTGGCATCGATAAGGAATTTCACTTCGATGCGCGGCAGCCCGGCCGCCATGGGGGGGATGCCTTTCAAATCGAAGCGCGCCAGCGAGCGGCAATCCTTGGCCAGTTCGCGCTCGCCCTGCACCACGTGAATCGCTACGCTGGTCTGGCCTTCCACGCCGGTGGTGAAGTGTTCGGTAGCCGATGCAGGGATGGTGGAGTTGCGCTGAATAATCTTCGCTACTACGCCGCCCAGAGCCTCGATTCCGAGCGAGAGCGGAGTTACGTCAAGCAGCAGCATATCCTTTGTTGCTTCCGAGCCGCCGCCCAGAATGTGTGCCTGTACGGCCGCTCCCAGCGCCACCACTTCATCGGGATTCAGCTCGCTGTGTGGTTCGCGGCGAAACAGATCGCGCACCAACTGGCGCACACGTGGAATGCGGGTTGAGCCTCCCACCAGAGCAACCTCATCCACCTGTTCGGGCTTGAGGCCGGCATCAGCCAGGGCCTGCCGGCATGGGCCAACTGTCCGCTGGATGATGGGCCCAATAAGCTGCTCGAATTGCGCTCGCGTAATCTGCCGCTGGTAGCGGCGGCCACCCGGCAGTTCGGCCTCGATATTGGCCGACTCAGCGGAGGAAAGGGCGATCTTGGCGTCAATAACGGCCTTTCGGATTGCCTGCACCGCTTCACCGCTGTGGCGCAGGTTCTCGCCCGTATCGCCAAGAATGTCGTCGAGGGCAATCGTAATCAGCAGATTGTCCATGTCATCGCCGCCAAGATGAGTGTCACCGTTGGTGGCAATCACCTCGAATATGCCCTGCTGGAGCTTCAGGATCGAAATGTCGAAGGT
Organism: Acidobacteriota bacterium; assembly: GCA_019236695.1. Classification (GTDB taxonomy): domain Bacteria; phylum Acidobacteriota; class Terriglobia; order Terriglobales; family Acidobacteriaceae; genus JAFAIN01. The sequence continues at coordinate 2,828 of JAFAIN010000240.1, forward strand.
GCCGCCGCCCAGGTCGTACACGGCAACAATTCCTTCGCGCTTCTTGTCTAGCCCATACGCCAGCGCTGCCGCGGTCGGCTCGTTCACCAGGCGGAGAACTTCGAGCCCCGCAATCTTCCCCGCATCCTTCGTGGCCTGGCGTTGCGCGTCGTTGAAATAGGCTGGGACCGTAATCACCGCCTTGCGCACCGGCGATGCGAAAAAACGCTCGGCGTTGCGTCGCAACTGCCGCAGAATCAGGGCAGAAACCTCAGGCGGAGTAAATTCGCGCTCACCCAGCCGGATGCGGAGTACCTCGCCGGGAGCAAGATCGGCGGCCAGGCGGAAAGGGAAGAGCTTCAGTTCGTCCTGAACATCCTCCGCGCCGCGGCCCATCAGGCGCTTGATCGAATACACCGCGCGCTCGGGTGTTTCCACCAGGAACTTGCGCGCCGTGTTCCCCACCAGGATTTCGTTTGCGGCATCGAGGGCTACCAGGGAGGGCACCAGGTTTGCGCCATCTTCGCCGGGAATCACCACCGGGCGATCTCCTTCCATGTAGGCGACCAGGGAATTCGTGGTGCCCAGATCGATCCCGACAATGCGATCAGCGTTCATGAAAGTGAATCCGGTCCGGCGGCCTGCAGTTCCGCGTTCACGTCGCGCAACAGGTTGCGGATGTAGGAGCGCCGGTTCAGCACATCGACCATCGCACTGAGCACCGGCCGGCTTCCGGGTGATGGTTCCTCACCCTGCTCCATCTTTTCGTCCCACTCCGTCCACAGTTTTTCCAGCTCCGCCTGCAGCGCCTGGAGCCGCTCTTCAAAATTCTTCCGGGCGGCCTGCAGATCGCTGACCACCTGGTCATCGGCGGCTTCTCCGGCCTGGCGAGCCATGCGAAGCTCCTGGAGCTGCATGTTGAGCTCGAAAACCTCTTCGAGCAGTTCCGGGGGAACCACCTGCTTCTTTGCCTCGCCGGTTTCGCGGGCCTGGTCGGTGGCGGCTTTCGATTGCTCCTCCAGGTGCATGCCTTCAAGCCCCAGCAGATACTCGGTGCGCGCAATCGGGTCGCGCAGAGTTCGATAGGCGTCGTTCAGCAGCGAACTGCGCTCCGTACTCCACTCCTGCTCCCGCGCCGATGCACGCGCGTAGAGATCGGGGTGCAGTTTTCGTGAGAGCCGGTAAAACTCGCTCTCCAGGGCGGCCACATCGATGCGAAGCTTGCGCGGCAGCCCGAAGTACGCAAAGTAATCGGCTGGGGCAGGCGGCTGCACTTTGCCGCAAGCCTCGCAAAACAGCGACGCCCGCATCTCCCCGCAGGACCAGCATTGGTCCGGGTGAGCTTGTTCCCGAATTGGAGTGTCGGTTGGCACAAATTCTCGCGCGGGCAATAACTCCGGCTCCCACCCGCGATTGGGCGCAATGGCGGCCGGCTCAACCGCTGAGCCCGCCTTAGCCGCTGAATGAAGTTCCGCAGCCGCAGGACTTCTGAGAATTCGGGTTGATGAAGTTGAATCCCTGCTTCATCAAGCTCTCTTCCCAATCGAGCACCATGCCATGCAGGTAGATGTAGGACTTGGGATCGACAAAGACGCGAACGTCCTCAAAGCTGAAGATGCGGTCGCGTTCGCGCGGCTGCGAGTCAAAACTGATGTTGTAGGTGAGGCCCGAGCAGCCACCGCCCTGCACCCCAAGCCGCAGCCCGCCCTCCAGAGGAGACATGCCTTCCTTCAACATGGCGGCGCGGATTCGCGCCAGCGCGCGCTCCGTCACCTGCACGCCCCGGGCCGAAGCAGGCCGCGCGCCGTCGGCCGCAGCCGAGCCGCCGGCCGCCGTGGGCTTGCCCCCGCCCATCGCGAGTTTTACCGGATCCGCCATTGTTGTTGTGCCTCGGTCGCGCAGCGCGCGTCACCAACTTTCAGGCCGTGGTCTTCCCGGCCGTGGCCGGCGCCGGCTGCGGCTCGCCCTGTTTCGTCTTCCAGTCGCGAATGGCGGCTCGGATAGCATCCTCCGCCAGTACCGAACAGTGAATCTTCACCGGAGGCAGCGAGAGCTCGCGCACAATGTCGGTGTTCTTGATGGCAAGCGCCTCATCGACGGTTTTGCCCTTCACCCATTCGGTGGCCAGCGAGGATGACGCGATGGCCGAGCCGCACCCGAAAGTCTTGAACTTCGCCTCCTCGATCACCTGAGTTTCGCGGTTCACCTTGATCTGCAGCTTCATGACGTCGCCGCACTCGGGCGCTCCTACCAGGCCGGTGCCCACCTCGGACGAGCTCTTGTCCAAAGAGCCCACGTTGCGCGGGTTGTTGTAATGGTCGATAACCTTATTGCTGTATGCCATTTTGCTCTCCTGAAATTCCGGATATCACAATCACTCGGATTATTCTGCCGCCCATTTCACGCTGGCCAGGTCAATGCCTTCCTTGGCCATTTCGTACAAGGGAGAAAGCTCGCGCAGCCGGTTTACGGTTTCAACTACGCGGTCAGCCACGTAATCGACTTCGGCTTCGGTGTTGAAGCGCCCAATGCCGAAACGAATCGAGCTGTGCGCTAGGTCGTCGCCCGTGCCCAGAGCCTTCAGCACGTATGAGGGCTCAAGAGTTGCCGAGGTGCAGGCCGAGCCGCTCGATACCGCAATGTCGTTGATGCCCATGAGCAGCGATTCACCTTCCACGTAGGCGAAACTGATGTTCAGGTTGTTGGGCAGGCGGTGCTCCATGGTGCCGTTGACGAATACCTCGTCGAGCCGGCCCATGATGCGTTCCTTCAGGCGGTCACGCAGGCCGCCCAGGCGCTTGATCTCAGCCGGCATCTCCTCCTGCGCAATCGAGCAGGCTTTGCCCAGCCCCACGATGCCGGGCACGTTCAGTGTGCCCGAGCGCATTCCGCGCTCATGCCCGCCGCCATCGATAATGGCTGCAAGCTGCACGCGCGGGTTCTTGCGCCGAACATACAGCGCGCCTACCCCCTTGGGTCCGTACATCTTGTGCCCGCTGATCGACATGATGTCGATGTTCATCTTCTGAACGTCCATCGGCACCTTGCCGACGGCCTGCGTGGCATCGGAATGGAACAGCACGCCGCGCTCGTGGCAAAGCTTGCCGATTTCGGCCACCGGTTGGAGCACGCCAATCTCATTGTTCGCAGCCATGATGGTGACGAGGATGGTCTTGTCATCTATGGCCCGCTTCAAGTCATCAAGGTCGATGAGGCCGTTCTTCTGCACCGGGAGGTAGGTGACGCGATAACCGTACTTTTCCAGCCGCTTGCATGTATCGAGCACGGCCTTGTGCTCGGTGACGGCGGTGATGACGTGGTTGCCCTTCTCGCGGTACATCTCGGCGGCGCCCTTAATGGCGAGGTTGTCGCTTTCAGTCGCGCCCGATGTAAAGACGATTTCCTTGGTGGTGGCTCCAATCAATCGCGCGATCCGCTCGCGCGCCTGTTCCACGCCTTCCTCGGCCGTCCATCCAAAAACGTGGTTACGGCTGGCTGAGTTGCCGAATTTGTCGGTGAAATAGGGCAGCATCTCTTCCAGCACTCTAGGGTCCACCGGCGTGGTGGCGTGGTTATCCATGTAGATGGGCAGTTTCACATCGGCGTGGCCGTTGCCTTCGGCCAAATCACGGGTAAGGACTTCTGTGCTCATGCTCTGCATGCTCCTGAACGTTGGTTCCTGGTTCCGTTTCGTTACACCGGCTGGATGGCAGCAGCACCCAGCTTCACAAATCCTCTTTTCTCGTCTTTGCGCTCGCCCTCTGCCGGAGGGTCCGTCATCTCCGAAATCGTGAGCCGGCCTAGCACCTCCTGGATGCTTTCTCCTACCTTCCGCAACGGCTCACGCACTGTACAACGGTCCGTTTGATCGCAATTGCGATCGCTGAAACAGGAAGTCATAAACAGCGGCCCATCGATGGCGACGATGACTTCCAGGGCCGAAATCTGATGCGGATCGCGTGACAGGGTGTAGCCGCCCCGCGTCCCGTGCATGCTCTTCAGCAGGCCCGCCCGGGCCAGTCGCTGCAGGATCTTGGCCAGCGCCTCCTGAGGTATGCCGTACGCATCCGCCAGGTCCTTGGCGCTGCACGAGCCCTGCTCGGCGTTTTGCGCCAAATGCCGCATCGCAATCAGCCCATAATCGGCTTTTTTGGTGAGCTTCAGCATGCCCGGCGGCCGAAATACGACCATAATGGTCGCACATTGATTTTAGATGCGCAACCGGCGGAAAAGCAACAGGTTATGGATGCCCTATTACCAAATGTCGAGCCACAGCGGAATTTGGTTCAATGACCTTAGCTCCCTAAAGTGCCGCCTTTAGGTGGAACGCTCGATTGAACCCCAGCACAGGCCGCATAAGCTAGCGATGTGCCGGGGATTTCATCAGTTTTTCGGTTGGGCCTCATCGCGCTCATGGCCTGCACTCCGGTTCTCCAGGCCGCTGACGATGCTGGAGACAAGGCCGCATCGCAGGTAATTCGGCCCGCCGCCCGGCCTCTCGGGCCAAGCTACACGGTTGAAGCCGGTGTGAACGGCGAAATCTTCCCGGCATTTGCCAACTTCGCATCTTTGCAGCGCCCCTCGGACCGCACTACAGGAACGATTTCAGTCCAGGTGACGAACCCCGGAGCGGAGTTGCTGCGGGAACGACTGGTGGTTCAAGTGCCCGGTTGGAGCGATCCTGAAATCCAAACCATCCAGGTGCCCGCAGGCGAAACCGGCAAGTTCCTTTTCGCTCCCAGCTTCTTGCCGCGGCTTTATTCGAATACCGAAATCACCGCCGCAACCGGGCTCATCACGGTTACAGATCTGGGCGGGAGAGTGCTTGATGAACAAACGGTTCCGCTGCGGCTTCGCGCGGTGGATGACATGTTCTGGGGCGACGGTTTCAAGTTCGGGCGCTACATTGCCTCGTGGGTCACGCCGCACGACCCCACCGTGGAAGACCTGCTGGCTCGCGCCAAGGAGTTCATGCCCGGGCGCCGCCTTCCGGGATATGAAACGTGGAAAACGCCCGGGGAACAGGAGCAATCGACTACTGCGCAGGCCCGCGCCATCTATCGCGCGCTGCAGGAAACAGGGCTGTCCTATGTTAAGAGTTCCATTACGTTCGGCGCGCGCACGGATGTCAGCGAGCGCATTCGCATGCCTCACGAATCGCTGCGCTCGGTTTCGGCCAACTGCATCGATGGGGTTGTGACGTATGCCTCGATGTTCGAGAACCTGGCCATGGATCCGGTGATCATCCTGATTCCCGGGCACGCCGTGGTGGGCGTAAGACTGATGGACCACGGCGACAGGTTCTTGTACATCGATACGGTGCTGACCGGCCGCGATAGCTTTGAGAATGCAGTCAAAGCCGCCACCGACGCGTTGTCGCGCTATGCCCCCTCGCAGATCACCAGGATTTCGGTTGCGGAAGCACGCCAGGCGGGCGTATTCCCGATGCCGAATCCGCAGGTTGCTCCCAACGTCACGCTGCAGGCCATCAGCCGCAAGCTCAGCAATTAAGCCGCACCTGGCTAGGCAGCCTTCTTCCGCTCGCGCAGAGTTCGCGCATGGTCATGCGCGGCAAAAACCGATTGCGCCTGCGAACGCACCGTGCCAAGAATGTCGGGCGGCAGCTCTGCATTGAGTGCCTCCCGGTACGCACCCTGGGCGCGATCCTCGCCCGCCTCCACAGCTTCCAGGATTGCGGCATCGTCGCCCCCAAAAAAGCGCTTCAGGTCAAACCAATCGCGTGCCACGGTAGCGGCCAGCGTACCCTGGTGGGTCTGCTCCCATTTGCCCAGCCTTTCAATTGCAAGCTCGAGGTCCGCGGCAAAACGCGCTCGCTCAAGACTCTGCCCCTGGAAGTAGGAACGCAACCCCGAATCCGTGATGTGCTCGGCCGCATCCCGGTAGCCGTTCTCACCGTCGCGGCACGCATCGATCAGATTTTCCAGAATTCCGATAACGCGGTCACGGTTGAATGGCTCGCGCTCCTCTCGTAGAAACTCTTCGCCCGCCATACGCACCTCCACCATTATGGAGATGGCGGCAAAGCATGCGGGTTTGCCAGTGCGCGAGGCGCACGGAAATGGAACACACACGGCACGGTGGGAACGCAGAGAAATCACGGCCACACGGAGCACCCGCGGGGTAGGCAGCCATTCAGATATCGCCGCGACCTTTTTATTGCAAGCGCCCGCGCGAGAGGGTAGCTTGTGTTACGTCATGAACCGCCGCAAGTTTCTCGTTTCATTGGGCGCTGCCGCGGGAACGGCAACGCTGCTGCAGCCCCAAACCAAGGGCAAGGCTTTTGATGTGCCCTCGCGCAAACTCTACCGGCGGACGCTCTCCAGCCCGTTTTCCAACCTGCAGGGCGAATACGATGTGGTCATTGTCGGCTCCGGTTACGGCGGCGGCATCACGGCAGCCCGCCTGGCGGGTCGCGGCAAGTCGGTTTGCGTTCTCGAGCGTGGCAAGGAGTACCGCGGTGGAGTGAACTCTGACTTCCCATTCAAGAGCGATCTCGAACTCAGCCATGGGCTCAATAGCCCGCTCGCGCCCACGGGGCTCTACGACGTCAGGCACGGCAAGGATCTCGATGTGCTGGTGGGGTGCGGGTTGGGCGGCACTTCGCTCATCAATGCCAACGTAATGTACCTGCCGGAGGCGGCGCTGTTTGAAGGCGAGAACTGGCCGGCGGAGATCACGCGCGACGCGCTTGGCCCCTACTACGATCGGGCTCGAGGGGTCCTGCGCGCCGAGCCCTACGGCCTTCCACTGCCGCTGAAGGCGCAGCTCTTGAAGAGCGCGGCCGGCGGCGTGGGCGAGTGGAAGCTGGTTCCAATTGCCGTAACCACACGCGACCATCCGGAGGGAGCCTCGACTGAAATGGCCGGGTGCGTCGGGTGCGCAAGCTGCGTAACCGGCTGCAACTTTTCCGCCAAGAACACGATCGATATGACGTACCTGCCCCTGGCCCAGGCTGCGGGCGCTGAACTGTTTACCCGCGTTAGGGTGCAGCATGTGGCGCCCGATTCCGCCGGCGGTCGCTACGTGCTGCACTACGAAGCTCACGATGAGGAAGGCAGGAAAAGGCACGGCCAGGTGAAAGCCAGGGTCCTCGTGCTCTCGGCCGGCAGCCTGGGCAGCACCGAAATCCTGCTGCGCAGCCGTGCGGAACACAATCTCGAGGTGAGCCCCGCGCTGGGATCGCAGTTTTCCGGCAATGGCGACTTCCTCGGATTCGCCTACAACACTGCTCTCGATGCGGGAATCGCAACTGGCCCAACTATTGTTTCGAGCGTGGAACTGTGGGATTCACCCGACCTGGGTCGGCACGTCATTCTGGAAGAAGGCGCCATTCCGGTGGGCATGCTCGACCCTGTGGCGCAACTGATGGCCGCTTTTAAAGGGCTGCAGAAGAGCACGGCTGAGCGCAGTACGAAACAAAAGCTTGAGGATTGGCACCGCACCACGCGCGATCTGCTGGGGTTCCACAAGGACGGCGCACTCAGCCACTCGCTGTGCTTCCTCGGCATGGGCCACGATTCCGCCGGCGGCCGAATCGTGATCGACAAGCTTTTCAATCATGCGGTGGCTGATTATCCGCACTACGCGAAGGAGCCCTGTTTCCAGCATATTGACGGCGCCATGGAGAAAATCACCACGGCGCTGGGCGGCGTTTATCTCAAAAATCCAATGGGCAACGAAATTCTTTGGCAGCGGCTGACCACGGTTCATCCCCTGGGTGGCTGTGCTATGGACGGGCGCAGCGGCGAACGCGTGGTGAACCACTATGGCGAAGTCCACGGCAATCGCAACCTGTTCGTGATGGATGGCGCGATCATCCCGACCGCAATGGGCGTGAACCCGGCATTCACGATCTCGGCTCTGGCCGAACGCACCGCCGAACATTTGCAGCAGCGGCTCACCCAACTGGGGTGACGCCGCGCGCAGGGCCGCCGCGCGCGGCCCCTGCATTGCGAATCGAGCTCAGAAATCGATGTGCATTCTCACGCTGCCAGGCCCTCCGCACGACCCGGCCCTCGCCGGATCCTTCCACTTCGCGAATGTCATCCAGAATTTCACCTCGGTTCATGGCTGGTGGCCTCCTCCCCGTGTAGTGGAACCCCAGTTCATTCGCAGCCCGCCGCCTTCTGCGCTCACCCAGTGCATGCGCAACCCTGGAAAAGGCGCCGCCACGCCAGGCCCCGCTTCTGCGTCCGCAGTGAAATCGCAAGCGAGTTCAAGCTCGTGCGGGAAGATTACGTTCACAAGAACAAACAGGGCCGGCCCCGGGGCTTCCTCTACGTGTCCATGTCGAAACAGATCGAAGATTGGCGATAGCCGGATCATTTCTCCTCCTCCTTTCGTCTTCGCATGCAGCATTCCGGACGCGCGCACACGGGTGTATATTCCGCGGTCGCCTGCGGCCACGGTCAGCTTTGTGAGAGCGTTGGAGGAAAAGGCTCGCTTCCGAGAAGCGAACGCCTCGCCCTCAGCGTTCTTCGGTTCGCGTTGTGCACAGAAGAAGCAGAGGCGAGGCGGCAGGCAGGAATGCCTGCCGGATCACACGAGCTCGTTCTATGCCGGAATGCCGCCGGTACTCGGAGGCTGGCTTTCGTGTGCTGTGGTTGTCATATACCTTTCCGGAGGGAGGGGAGAGCCTGAAGGAGAGTGTTCTCCGCGAGCAGGAAAAAGGATTCGTGAATCCGAAATCGCACGGAGTCGCCGGGCGGCGATTTCGGGTTCAGTCTTTCAGTCAGTTCCCCACTCGTTCAAGCTTCAGCACCGCGTCCCGTAAGATCCCGCCTCGCGGGATCAGCCACATTGGGAAAACCCTTAAGCCGGGAGTTCCTGTTCTACCGCTACTGCCGGCATCTTTCGAGGCCGTTGGGCAGTGGCTTTTGTGTTACGCGGGAGCCTCGCCTACCGAGGACCCAGTTCCAGCAGGTGCCCGATAATGGCCCCCTGCTGAATTCCATTCCCACCTTATCGGCCCCGGTACTATACTGTCAAGAGTATATTTTGACTTTTCTTAAGGGAGTTGAATGGCTTGAGCCACATTGCCGGAGCGCAAAAGGAATTGATCGCCCGCATCAACCGCATTCAGGGACAGTTGGATGGCATTCGCGAGGCAGTCCAGGAAGGCGAGGAGTGTGGGTCGCTGCTGCAGCAGGTCGCCGCCTGCCGCGGCGCTATTAATGGGCTGATGGCGGAGATTATCGAGCGCGAGATCCGTTTTCACGTGCTGCCGGCCGATGCCAGGGCAAATTCCCCGGAGGCGCAGGCGGCCAATGAAGTCGTCGATTATGTGCGCCGCTACATCAAATAAGGCTCCGGCCCTCAAAGCCGAACCGGCACCCCGCAGCCGGTCCTCGGGGGCGAGCCGGCACATACTATACAGGGTACCAGCCCCTTCGGGCGGAATGAATAATTGGAGGTAGCGGTTGAAAATGGAGGCCCTGGGCAGAGTCGAACTGCCGACCAACGGTTTAGGAAACCGCTGCTCTATCCACTGAGCTACAGGGCCGTTTCCGAACGTGCCTCTCCAGTCAGTTTACAACGCGGGTGCGTCCTCACAGGCGGGGGCCACACACTGGAAACGCGCTAGTGTCCTGAAAAAGAGTTCTCCGCCTTCTGCGTGGTGAAAAAACCGGCTACTCGGATTGCAACTGGCCTTCGAGGTCGGCCAGCGCTCTGCGCAGTTGAGCGGCGTAGCGCTCGCTGCTGCAGGCTTCCAGTTGCTGCCGGATGCGCGAGCATGCCAGGTTCAGCGCCTCGCGATTGCGCGATGCTGCCTGTTCGGGTGCCGGTTTTGCGTTGTGGCGGTCGGATGACGCTGTCCCCGCCTGCGACTGCTGCTCCTCAACCGACTTGCTTTCCCAGCCCCGAGCCATGTCTACCCCTATTGTGGCGGTTCGTGGCGAAAATTGGAAGTGGCCCGAACACGTTGGCGGTCGGAGGGAACTGAACCAACAAAGCCGGTCCAGGTAATGTCGTAAAACAGATGCCGGCGCGGAGGTCTTTCCCCAGATATCGAGCAGGACGAAATCGCCTTAACTGCGGAAGTGCGAAAGTGCGGAATTGGGGATCGCACCGAAGGCTCATAACGGTTTCAACGAAGAGGCTGGACTCTGAGATTGCTGAAATGGCCGTCGGTCTCATCTCCGATCCACAAGGCGACAGGTCCGGTTACGGGTGCATGCTTAAGATCGTTCACGATCAGTGTGGGTTGCGCAGCCCCGTTGACGAACAATTGCGCCGACTGGCCTTGCACGACAACATGCATGTGGGTCCACGCTCCGGGCACCAGGTCAACGTAAGATTCGTAAACACCTGGGGCTTCCTTGCGCAGCCGATCGAACTCAAACTCCGGAGCAGCGATGTATTGCGCAGAGTGATTGCGCCGCAGTTGATCGCTGGAGCGGCCATTCGTCGGGCGCAGGTAAAAACAATCGAACTCTCCTGGATCAGGGCCGACGCGGAACGCGATTCCAATAAATCCGCGCGCGGAATCTGAAGCCCCTGCTGCCGGCTGGCCGGCGACGTCCACATCAATGGTTCCATCCTGGAAATCCGTCCCTTGCACGACTGCCATCGTAAATGGGCCGAGTGGCGGCTTATTCAGCAGCCGCACCGACTTGCGCCCCGAGTGAACCGTTACTTCCATCGTGACGCTGTAGGGCACCAGCCCGTCCGCGGATTGCAGGTAACGCTCTACGGAGGCAGCCTGGGACCGGCCTGGCTGATGCTGGAAGTAGCCGGGAGGGCTGAACACAAGGCAGCTCGCCAGGAGCAGCCCGGTTATACAGTTTGATGTCACGTTCTTTCCTCAGTTCTGGACATTGAGCTTTGCAGGCGCTCCGGCGTAATGGGCAGGCGGCGCATGCGCTTACCGGTGGCGGCAAAGATGGCATTGGCTACCGCGGGTGCCACCGGAGGAACGGGGTGCTCGCCGAACCCCCCAGGGGGATTTTCAGTCGGAATAATGTGGGTTTCGATGGCGGGCATCTGGCCCAGGCGCATGACGGCAAAATCGCGATAGTTCTGTTGCACAGCGCGGCCTTCGCGGATATCAATCTTGCCGTGCAGAGTTGCGGAAAGGCCCCAGGTAATGCCACTCTCCACCTGGCCGTCGAGGCCGGCAGGATTGATCGGCAAGCCACAGTCGAAGAAGCACAAGATGCGGTGCACGCGAATATCCGAGTAATCTCTGGCAACCGATACTTCGGCAATTTGCGCCATGTAACTGTCGGCGTGATAAATGTTCACCGCGAGGCCCCGTCCGCCGAGCCGGCCCGCCGGAGCGGCAAAAGGTGTGTCCCATCCGGAACGCGAACGGGAGGCCTGCAGCACGCGAATCATGCGGCCGCGATCAATTTCCTGCTCGCCTAAAGTCAGCACGTCGCCGGGCGCCAGCAGGTCGATGCGGAGTTGCAGCGGGTCCTTGGAGAGAGCATGGGCCACTTCATCAAGAAACGATTCGCGCCCAAACACTCGCGACGGGTAATCTACCGCGCGCCACGAGCCAGTCGGTACCGGGCTATTGACCGGGACATAATCGATCTTGAGATGGCGGAAGTTGTAGGGCGTGTCGAATGCGCCCCACGGTGATTCGTCTTTGGCGTAGCGCTGCTGGTCTTTTCTTTCATCGGGCGAGGGCAGCCCAAACATCGAGAGGTCCGAGCCCACCGAACGATGGATCCACGCAGAAACTGTGCCGCCTTCACCCAGCACGGCGCTGAGCTTCTCGACCGAAGCGGGGTGGAAAAAGCCATGGCGAGTGTCATCCGCCCGCGTCCACATCAGCTTTACCGGTTTGCCAATCGCCTTGGAAAGCTCAATTGCCTCTTCCGCGTAATCCACGAACAGGCGGCGTCCAAACCCGCCACCAAGCAGCGTGGTGTGTACCTTGATTGCCTCCGGCGGCAGGCCCAGCATTCGCATCGCGCTTTGGTGAGCCGTCTCCGGAGTCTGGCTTGCCAGCCACAATTCGCACGAATCGGGGCGCACATCCGCGACGCAGTTCATGGTCTCAACCGGCGCGTGAGCCTGGAATGGGTACTCATAAAGCGCATGCAGCGTCTGGCCGGGAGAAGCGTTCGCCAGCGCGCTGCCCGCATCACCGTCGCGGCGAATCGGATACCCGGGTGTCTCCGCTGAAGCCTCAGCTTCCAGCTTGCGAATGAATTCTTGCGAATCAAAATTCCGGTTGGGCCCGGGCAGCCATTCAATATGCAGCGCGTCACGCCCTTTGAGCGCGGCCCAGGTATTGTCAGCCGCTACGGCGACGCCGCCAAAGATTCCGCTCTTGATCGCAACCACGTGGCGAACGCCGGGGACCGCCAATGCCTTTGTGGGATCAAAGCCGGCAACGCCCTCGCCCATGAAAGGCGCGCGTTCCATTACCGCAATAAGCATGCCGGGCACCCGCACATCGAGGCCGTAGGTGGCGGTTCCGCGGACGATCTGGGGCGCATCGGTGCGCTTAAGCGGCTTGCCGATCAAGCGGAACTGGCGGGGATTTTTCAAAGGAGGATTTTCGGGAACGGGCTGCTTGGCCGCGGCCGCCGCTAATTCGCCGTAGCGCAGGTGACGGCCGGTAGCAGCATGGATCACGGCGCCCGAGCGGGCTGTGCAGGAAGATGGTTCAACGTTCCAGTTGGCGGCGGCTGCCGATATTAGCATTGCGCGCGCGGCCGCACCCGCGCGCCGCAAGCTCATGAATGTTGCCGAACTGCTTCCGCTGCCGCTGGTCCGCAAGCGAATGCCCTTGAAACGACTGCCCGGCATGGCTTGCTGCAACTTCACCTGGTCCAGATCAACCTCGAGCTCTTCCGCCAGCGCCGCCGGCAAATTGGTTCGGACGCCCTGCCCCATTTCCGAGCGTGTAACCCAAAGCGTTACGGTGTTGTCGCTGTCAATGCGGATGTAGGCGTTGGGTTCAAAATTCGCGGCGGTTTGCTGAGTCGCGAAGGCGTGGAGGCGAAATGCCAGGCCAAACCCGGCGCCGGCGCTGACTTTGAGAAAGGTGCGGCGCTGCACATTCATGACTTGGCCACCCCGTTCGCGGCGCGGTGAATGGCGCGCCGGATTCTTCCATAAGTCCCGCAACGGCAAACCGAATCGGACATCACGGCATCGATTTCAGCGTCGGTCGGGTGCGGGTTCTGATGGAGCAAAGCGGCAGCCGTCATGATCATCCCCGCCTGGCAGTAGCCGCATTGCGAAACATCTTCTTCCACCCAGGCAAGCTGGCATGGATGGTCGCCGGCATCAGACAATCCTTCAATGGTGGTGAAGCGATGCCCAACGGCATCGCGCAGCGGAATCTGGCAGGCGCGAACTGCAATGCCATCGCGATGAACAGCGCATGCGCCGCACACGCCGACACCGCATCCGTATTTGGTTCCGGAGAATCCCAGCAGGTCGCGCAGCACCCACAGCAGAGGCATCTCCGGGTCGGCGCTCACGGAATGTTTCCGGCCATTGATGGTCAGGTTAAAAGTTGCCGTTTGCGGGTCAGCCATAAGGCAAAAAGCGTCCTTTACTCATATCGCAGTGCTGCCATGGGGTCAATGCAGCCGGTCCCTGTTGGTGAGGACAACTCTCAATTCTTCGCTTTGAGACAAATGCCCCCTGCTTAGACGGCCTGTGTTCCGAAACGCAATCGAGCGTTGGGTCTGGCGCACTTCGCGGGCCGGTGTTCAGTTTCGAACAGCCCGTTTCGGAATCGTGCACCTGTGAAGTGCCGGAAAGCAGCGTTTCATTGACTGGCAATGACTTAGCGGGTCCTGCAGAATGGAATTGCGTTTGATACCGTTGGAGTTCTATGCATAGACGTTCTATGCTATGGGCTTATGGCAAACAAACCAGAATTGATGCCCGGAACGCTCGACATGCTGATTCTCAAGACACTGGCGCGTGCGCCGTTGCACGGCTATGGAATTGCCCAGGCGATCAAGCGGCTCTCGGATGACGTTCTGACCGTGGAAGAAGGCTCGCTCTATCCCGCGCTGCAGCGTCTGCTGTTGCAGGGTTGGGCCAAAGCGGAATGGAGAATGACGGAAACCAATCGCCGCGCGCGTTTTTACACCCTCACCCCTGCGGGGAGGAAGCAGCTCGGCGTTGAGCTCTCGGAGTTTGATCAGATGATCGCGGCAATCCATCGCGTCTTGCAGAACGCTTAACTTGGTTCACCGTAAAGGAATGGCAATGAATACGCCGGCTCGCTTCCTGCGAAAAGTTGCACTGGCTTTTCGTCGCAACCGCTTCCAACAGGATCTGGACGAGGAGATGGCGCTTCACCGCGAACTGTCGGCTGGGGAACTCGAAGCCGATGGCCTGGCCGCGGAAGAAGCGAGGTTTGCCGCCGCCCGCCAATTCGGAAACGCACGACGCCTGCGGGAGGAGAGCGTGGACATTGTGGGATTCCGCTTCGAAACGGCGATGCAGGACCTGCGTTACGCGGCGCGGCAACTTCGCCAGAACGCCGGGTTTGCCACGGCCGCAATCGTGGTGCTGGCGCTCGGCATAGGGGCCACCACCGCCATTTTCAGCGCGGTGAATCCCATTCTGTTCGAGCCGCTGCCGTATCCCGGCGCGGCCAGCATCATGCTGTTGCTGGAACAAAAGGGTGACCGGCCGGGAGGAATCAATTTCGCCGACTACCACGGCATTGCGGAGCGTAGCCAGTCGTTTGACGGGGTTGCCGCGATGAA
>JAFAIN010000064.1 GCA_019236695.1 Acidobacteriota bacterium
GAGACACTCGGACATTTCTTTCCTCCGTGTCTGTCTCGTCACCTGGATGAGGGGCCGAAAAGAACAGTGCGCGCGCCGTTCGATTGTGGGGTGAGGATGGCGACGGCGCGCGCGTTTATTAATTGCCGCCATCATAATGAATGAAGCTTCATTCAGTCAAGCACCTTCCCCATCCGCCAAATCTCAAATTTCGAAATTTCGAAATTTCGAAATCTCGTTATTTCCCCGCCGGAATGGCCCGCGCCAGCACAAACGCTGCCGCGGCCGCCAGTCCTCCGATCAGCAACGTCTGCCAGGCGCTGCGTCCCGCCCCCGTCTGGCTTACTCGGCCCTTGATCGCCCCAAACACCGCCAGGGCGGCCGCCGTAACCGCCACCGAAACCAGCAGCGCGGTTGTGATGGGCAGCCGCGTGAACGCATACGGGGCCAGCGGAATGATTCCGCCTGCGATATATGACGCGGCAATGGTCAGGGCTGACGCTCGCGCCCGTCCGGCCTCAGGTTTCTCCAGCCCCAGTTCGAAGCGCATCATCCAATCCACCCACTGCTCGGGCCGCCTTTGCAGCGCCGCCACAATGGGTTTGACTTCTGTATCCGTCAAACCATACCCCTCAAGGATCTCCTCGGTTTCGGCGATCTCTGCCCCCGGCTTCTCTTTCACCTCCCACTGCTCGCGCCTGCGTTCGCTGGCGTAGTGTTCTGCCTCGCCGCGCGCGGCGAGGTAGCCGCCCAGGCCCATGGCAATCGATCCAGCCGCAATCTCGGCCAGGCCGGCCGCGAGGATGATGTGATGCGGATGCGGCAATGCGGATTCGGCCACGGCGCCCGTCATTCCGGCCGCCAGCGCGAACGGAACCGTTAATCCATCCGACATGCCGATAACGACGTCTCGCACCCAGGCGCTGCCGGTGAAGTGCCCTTCAACATGAACCGGTTGCTGCATCGCGCTCAGCAAAATAACACAGCCAGGCAATCGGGCAACAATTCGGCGGTTCGGCGGTCTTTATCGCAGCTCGGGATGGTTGGCGACATACTCCTGGGCTTTCACCGCCATCTCGCGTTCGCCCCTGTAGGACAGCAGGCGGTGCGCATCGTCCAGCGGAATCCACCTGGCCTCAGTCACCTCATGTTGCATTTCGGGGGCAATGGCGCCGATTTTTCCGGACGCAAAGCGGAAAAGATAAAAGCTGACGATTTTGAACACCCGGGCACGGTCGCCCCAGGTGCGCGTGTACACGTAGCGAATATCGCCCAGCTTGGTAACGAGTTCAGCTTTGAGGCCAGTCTCCTCGAACACTTCGCGGCATGCGGTCTGCTCGGCGCGCTCCCCGGCATCCACAATGCCCTTGGGCAGCGCCAGCGCCGGCTTCCCTGGGTCATCATTGTCGCGCCGCGGCACGATTGCCGCCAGCCGCCAGCGCCCGCGCAGGAAGCGCAGCACCACTCCTCCGGCCGAGATCTCGCGCGCCATAACCTGATTCTATGCAGCTTCTTGCAACGCAGGAAATCGCCCTGCCAGGGAAAAGCATCTTACATTCAGGGCAGTGCTCCTGCTGGCGGCCAGGCGAAGGCCGGCATTCAGGGGCAGTGATCGAGGTTCCAGGCTTGCCCGAGGCAATCTTGAAAGCACTCAGCAGACTCGCCCACACGGTTCGCGCATTTGCCGGCGGCTTTGTGCATCCGGTTGCGCCCCCGGCGCCGCGCCTCAAAGTCGGGCTGGCTCTGGGCGGCGGCTTCGCTCGAGGTCTGGCTCACGTCGGCGTAATAAAGGTTCTTGAAGAAGAAGGCGTTCCCATTGATTTTGTCGCCGGCACCAGCGTGGGCGCCGTAATCGGCGCTATGTACTGCAGCGGCGTCTCCGTGCGCGAAATGATGGAACTGGCCGCGCTGGTCCGCTTCCGCGATTTTGCCCGCTGGACGGTGTCGCGCTTTGGGTTCTGTAGCAACGATCGTATGGCGCCGTTTCTTGCCAAGCTGGTGAAGTGCGCCGATTTCGAACATCTCAAGACGCCGCTGATCGTTACTGCCACCGATTTTGTAACCGGCGAGCCGGCGCTGTTTCGCAGCGGCCCTCTGGTCGATGCCATTCGCGCCAGTTGCGCCTATCCCGGCATGTTCCTGCCCGTGAACGTCAATGGCCGCCTGCTCATTGATGGATTGCTGGCCTACCCTGTGCCCAGCGAGCCGCTCAAGCAATTCCACGCCGACCGCGTCATTTCGGTTTACCTGAGCGCGCATTGGGTGAGCGGCCGGGGCCCGCGCCACATTTTCGACGTCATCGGCCAGTGCTTTTCAATTGCGCAGTCCAAGATGTGCAGTTCGTGGCAGGCGGCGTCCGATGTGGTGCTGCAGCCTGACGTCTCGGGTTTTGGCTATGACCAGTTCGAACGCGCTCCCGAGCTCATCGCCGTGGGCGAGCGTGCCGCCCGCGAAGCTGTTCCTTTGATTAAGAGCTGCCTGAAACCCGCGGCCGTCGCGGCAGGCGCCCCATCCCGCGCGCGGCTGGCCGGCCAGCCGGCGCTTGACGTTTCCGAAGCCAACGCCACATAGCGACTCACTACTGTCCCAGAGGCACAACTCAGGCAATGATTTTCTCCATGCCTGCGCGCCTCCGTGGTGAAAGCTACGCCCGGCATGCGAGAATCGTTTTGATGGCCGAAGTTACCAGCCTGGGTCAACCGCAGCCCACGCCCCTCGCTGCCCCCGCGATCACGCCCGAGTTGGTCGCTCAGCATGGCCTCACGCCCGCCGAGTACCAGAAGATCGCCGGCATCCTCGGCCGCGAGCCTTCCTATACCGAGCTCGGCATCTTCAGCGTGATGTGGAGCGAGCATTGCTCCTACAAATCATCGCGCGTGCACCTCAGGACGCTGCCGACACGCGGTCCGCGCGTGGTGCAGGGCCCCGGCGAGAATGCGGGCATCATTGACATTGGTGATGGCTGGGTGTGTGCCTTCAAGATTGAATCGCATAACCACCCTTCATTTCTCGAGCCGTTTCAGGGCGCTGCCACCGGCGTGGGCGGAATCCTGCGCGATATCTTTACCATGGGAGCGCGGCCGGTTGCCGTAATGGATTCACTGCGCTTCGGGCCTGTCTCCAAGCCCGGCGGTCATCTCGGCAGCGCCGCCACAGTGCACCGGAACCACTCGCTGCTGGAAGGCGTGGTCAGCGGCATTGCCAGCTACGGCAACTGTTTTGGCGTTCCCAACCTCGGTGGCGAAACCCGTTTCGAGCCGTGTTATTCCTCGAACCCTCTGGTGAACGCGTTTGCTCTCGGCATTGCGCGTCGCGACCGCATTTTTTACGCGCGTGCGGCCGGAGTGGGCAACCCGGTGATTTATGTGGGGGCGAAGACCGGGCGCGACGGCATTCACGGCGCCACCATGGCGAGCGAGGAGTTTCGCCAGGGCTCGGAGCAGAAGCGCCCCAACGTGCAGGTCGGCGACCCGTTTCTCGAGAAGCTGCTGCTCGAAGCCTGCCTTGAGGCCATGGAAACCGGCGCCATTGTGGGCATTCAGGATATGGGCGCCGCCGGCCTCACCTGTTCCACCTGTGAAATGGGAGCGCGCGGCGGGGTCGGCATCGAAATTGAATTGGATTGTGTGCCGCAGCGGGAAACCGGTATGGCTCCTTACGAGATCATGCTCAGCGAGTCGCAGGAGCGCATGCTCCTTGTGGCCGAAAGCGGCCGCGAGGCCGAAGTATTCCGTGTATTCGCGAAATGGGGGCTCGACGCTTTTACCATCGGGCGCGTCACCAGTGATGGCGTTCTGCGGGTTCGCAGCCGCGGCCGGGTCGTGGCCGAGATTCCCAATACGGCTTTGACCGACCAGGCTCCCGTGTATACCCGCCCCATGGAGCCATGGCGGGCACCCGTTCCCGGCCGCATGCCGGCCCACATCGGTTTGGGGAAAAAGGCGGAGTTTACCGCCGACCTCCTGCGGCTGCTTTGCTCACCCAACATCTGCGACAAACGCTGGATCACCCAGCAATATGACTCCATGGTGCAGACCAACACCCTGGAAGGCCCCGGCGGCGATGCCGGGCTGATTCGCGTCAAAGGCACGAATCGCGCACTCGCCATGTCGCTCGACGGCAATAGCCGCTGGTGCTATTTGAATCCGGCCCTTGGCGCCGGCCATGCCGCAGCCGAGGCTGCGCGCAACGTGGCTTGCACAGGAGCCGTGCCCGCGGCGGCCACCAATTGCCTGAACTTCGGCAATCCCGAAAAACCGGGCGTCATGTGGCAATTTTCGGAGGTGGTCAAAGGCCTTGCCCATGCCTGCGAGCAGCTTGGCACCCCGATTACCGGCGGGAATGTAAGCCTCTACAACGAGACTCTGGGCGAGGGAATCTATCCCACGCCTGTCGTTGGTGTTGTCGGAATTCTCGAAGATGCCTCGCGCGCATTGCCGGCGTGGTTTTCTGCGGTGAATCAAGCCATCGTGCTTTTGCGTCCGCAGAACTCGCCCGGCGTGCCGGGTCTGCATGACGAATTCGGATCGTCAGAGTACGCCAGCGAGGTCCTGGACGAACTCTGGGGCTCTCCGCCTGCACTCGACCTTTCGGCCGAAGCGGCATTGCACCGCTGCCTTGCCGAGTTGGCATCCCGGGGGCTGGCGGAGTCAGCCCACGATTGTTCGGAAGGTGGCCTGGCAATAGCTCTGGCGGAGTGCTGCTTCCGCAACGGCGGCCGGCTTGGCGCTGATGTTGTTCTCACGGCAGATTCAGATCTCTCTCCCGAGATCCAACTGTTCGCCGAAAGCGCCACCCGGGTGGTGATTTCGTGCGACCCGGAGCGGGTTTCGGCAATCCAACAATTAGCCTCCTCCTATGGAATTGCCGCGGTTCCACTGGGCACGACCGTTCCCCGGCGATTCTCCATTGCGATTCACGGCAAAATCGTGATATCAGCAACCGTATCGGACCTGGAAGATGCATGGATGCGCGCGCTCGAGCGCATGCTGCACATTGAGACGGAAGAGCGGCTGGTCCCGAACGTGGTCCAGAAGAGCTGAAGCCGGCCATGAACTCTCGCCATAAACGCATTTTGTTTTCTCTGCTCGGGGCGCTGGTGGCGCTCGCCGGTTCCGCGGCGGTGCTGCCGATGGGTGCGCGCGAGCGGCATGCGGTTGTACCGGCGGCGGCAATTGGCAGCCTCGCGCTCGCCGTTCTTGGGTTCATTTGCCTGCTGCTGGCGGTAGTATCGGCAGTTGGCTACGGCGACGGGCGCAAGGCATAAATGGGCTGACGGACGATTGGCATTGACCGATGACCGACAAATTCAAAGACGAGTGCGGCGTGGTCGCAGTCTTCGGGCATCCTGAGGCATCGAAGCTCGCCTACCTCGGCCTGCACGCGCTGCAGCACCGGGGGCAGGAATCAGCCGGAATTGCCGCTTCTGACAATGGCCGGGTCGCCGTGTATAAGGCCATGGGCCTGGTGGCCGACATCTTCAACGCTGAGGCGCTTGCCCGCCTCCCCGGCACCCACGCCATCGGCCACACTCGCTATTCCACCACCGGCGACTCAGCCCTGCTGAACGCTCAACCCATCCTGGTCGAATGCAACAAGGGGCGAATTGCGCTGGCCCACAATGGCAACCTGGTGAACGCCGCCGAACTGCGCGCCCGGCTCGAAACTCAGGGCTCGATTTTCCAAACCACCAGTGACACCGAGGTCATCGTCCATCTGGTGGCATTGTCCCGGGAGGTTTCGCTCACCCAGGCTGTCTGCGACGCTTTGCGCCGCATTGAAGGCGCCTTTTCGCTCGTCATGCTCACCGGCGACCGCGTGTGCGCGGTGCGCGACCCGCGCGGCTTCCGCCCCCTGGTGATGGGGCGCCTCGCGGTTCCCGGGCGGCCTGACGCTGTGGTTTTTGCATCCGAGACTTGCGCCTTTGATCTGATCGGCGCTGCGGCCGTTCGCGACGTGAAGCCGGGTGAGATGGTGGTCGTCTCCCGCGACGGCACGGAATCGCGGCACTACGCGCCGGCCCTGAAGCCTTCCAGTTGCATCTTCGAGCACGTGTATTTCTCGCGGCCTGACAGCGTGATCTTCGGCCGCGCAGTTCAGGACAGCCGCGACGCATTGGGCCGCCAGCTCGCGCGCGAGGCCGCCATTGATGCCGATATCGTCGTACCGGTCCCCGATTCCGGCGTAACCGCCGCCATGGGGTACGCAGCCGAAAGCGGCCTTCCATTCCGCCTGGGCCTCATCCGCAATCACTACATTGGGCGCACATTCATCGAGCCCGAGCAGGCCGTGCGCGACTTTGGCGTAAAGCTCAAGCTCAACCCTGTTCGCTCCGTTCTGGCGGGAAAGCGGGTCGTGCTCATCGATGATTCCATCGTCCGCGGCACCACCAGCCGCAAGATCGTTCGCATGGTTCGCGATGCCGGCGCCAGCGAAGTGCATATGCGCATCTCGTGCCCGCCAACCATCTCCCCCTGCTTCTATGGCGTCGATACACCCTCGCGCCGGCAACTCATCGCTGCCGAAAAGAACGTAGAGCAGATCAGGCAATACATTGGCGCCGATACGCTGGCCTATCTCTCGCTGGAAGGGCTTCGGAATGCGTGCGGTGAGGGGATTGAAACCAGCTACTGCACGGCCTGCTACACCGGGGAGTACCCCACCGGCTTCATCCCGGTGGATGACATTGAACCGGCAATCGCCAAATGCTGAGAGGGCTGGCGGTTGTTGGTGGTGCTCCGCGGCGGTTCGCCTCTTCCGGCGGGAGCGGGCGCGGTAGTACTTGCTAGGCTCACTGCCTTTCCAATTCGCTGATCTTCTCCAACCGGCGCAGGTGGCGGCCGCCGGCAAACTCGGTCCCCAGCCATTTATCCACGATCTGCAATGCGGTCTGCTCATCCACCAGCCGTGCTCCCAGCGCCAGCACATTGGCATCATTGTGCTCGCGGCTGAGCCGCGCTGCATCGGCGCTTACCACATTGGCGGCGCGTACTCCGTGAACTTTGTTCGCGGCGATCGCCATTCCTATGCCGGTGCCGCACACCAGAATCCCCCGTTTGGCCCTGTTCTCCGCGATGTCGTGTCCTACGGCCCGTGCAAAATCGGGGTAATCCACACTCTCGGCCGATGCGGTGCCGTGGTCGCCCACTTCGAATCCCTGGTTCACCAGGTGGGCCTTGATCTTCTGCTTCAATTCAAAACCGGCATGGTCAGCGCCCAGTGAAATCTTCATGCCTGCGCATTGTAAACCCGGTTTGCAGGCTTGCTCGCGAGTGTGTTAGAAGCGGTGCATGGCCAAAAGACGAGGCCGCCGGGGTGGTCGAAGCGCCCCGCACTCCGAATCCGATTCCGTTGGACGCACCGGCGCGGCGCTTCCGCAGCAGGACTTGCAACCCATCCGGCCTGAATACCCAATGCCCGAAGCGGCGCATCAGGAGCAGCCTCGCGCTTCCAATGCGAGAAGCCAGGGCCAGCCCTCCAGCGGCGCCTCAGGCCGCAGGCGTTCGCCCAGGCGGCGGCGCCGCCGGGCTTCAGGGCCCGATGCCGGCGCTCCGGCGCCACAACCTGCGGTGCCCGCCGCCAAAGCTCATGAAATAGGCACGCAGGAGGCAGGCGCCCAGGAAACAGGCCCCGCGCCCAGCTCTCCGGTGCCGGCATTCGCGCCGGAGATCCAGCCGGCCGCGAGCACGCCGGCTGCAGCGGCCCAACCCTCCCGCGGCGTAGTTGTGCTGGCGATCGGCTTGCCGGGTTCGGGCAAGAGTACCTGGTTCAAGCGGCGCGGCGTCACGCCTCTCTCCAGTGACTTGTTGCGCACCGTGCTGTTTGACGACATTACGGAACAGCGCTATCAGCACCTGGTATTCTCCACGCTTCGTTCCATCCTGCGTGCGCGGCTGATTGCCCGCATGCCATGGAACTATCTGGATGCCACCAACCTCTCGCCTCGCGAGCGCCGGCACTGGATTCAGATGGCGCGCGAATTTGGCTACGAGGTGCACGCCGTTTTCTTTGAAGTTCCGGTTGAGCTCTGCATGGAGCGCAACCATCGCCGGCAGCGCATGGTTCCAGAGGACATTATGCGCAACATGGCAGCCCGCCTGCGCCCCCCGAAGTTCGATGAGGGCTTCTCCAAAATCACCGTCGTGCGCGTGAAGCAAAGCGACGAGGAACCCTCGACCGCCTGACCGCTGTTGGACCGGGACCGCGCAGGCGTTCGGCGCAGCGCGCTCACCTGAACACCATTTTTTTGCCCTTTGCCCTTCTACTTTTGCCTTTTCGGCACCCTGCAGCTATTTTTCGCGCATTTGCGTTAACCTGTTTGGAGCGGGGTTAACGCCAGGGAGGATCAACTGTGGAAAGCGTAAAGTTCGGCCAGGCGGATGGCGCGCACATTGGGAAGTCGGTGCTCATCAAAGGTGAGCTTTCGGGCAGCGAAGATCTTTATGTCGATGGTGAAGTGGAAGGGCGCATCGAACTCGGCGCTCACAACCTTGCCATTGGCCCGAACGGCCGCGTTCACGCCAATGTGCAGGCGCGCGACGTCACCATTCACGGCAAGGTCCAGGGCAACATCATTGCCGGTGAGCGCGTGGAATTGAAGAGCTCGGCCTCGGTGGTGGGCGATATCGTTACGGGTCGCATTATCGTCGAGGAAGGTGCATTCTTCAAAGGCAGCATCGATATCCAGCGCGAAAGCGCTTCCCGTGCCGCCGAGCCCAGGCCCGCCGCCACGGCGGCCGCCGCCACTCCGGCCCAGGCGTCGCTGATCAGCAAATGAGCTCGGCGCTCCAGGCTTTCCTGCGGCTGTTTCGCACCTCGCCTGCGGCTGACCCGCTCTCGGGGCCGGCGCCGGGCGAGGAGCGGATCAAGCGCCGTTCCAGCGGCCTGGCCGAATTCGGCCGCCGGATTGCGGGAGAGCAGCCGCTCAATATCCTCGATCTCGGCCCCACATCCCCGGCCAATATCGCATATCTCACCGGCCTTGGCCACAAGGTATACAACGAAGACGTGCTCCTGGCCAGTGCCGATCCGGATCTTCTTACCACCGGAGAAGACGGCAAGCCGGCCATCAACGTGGCGGAGTTTCTCAATTCAAACCTTCGCTACGAACGCGAGCAGTTCGATGCCGTGCTCTGCTGGGACACTGCCGACTACATGCCGGAAATCCTGGTCAAGCCGATGGTCGACCGGATTCACCTGGTCACCCGGCCCGGCGCTTCCGTGCTCTCTTTTTTTCACACCAAGGATGCCGGACCGGCGGCGCCGTATTATCGCTACCACATCATCGGGCCCGAGATGCTTGACCTGCAGGCCGTATGGAAGCCGGGGTCGAACCCGAGGAACCGCGGGCCGATGTTCCGGCTGCAGCGGATCTTCCAGAACCGCCACGTGGAAAACCTGTTCCGCGATTACGCCTCCCTCAAGTTCTTCCTCGCCCGCGACAACGTCCGCGAAATCATCGTGGTTCGGTAACGCCTTACCTCGACGATCCCATTTTTGAGTTCAGTTGCTGCGCCATCTGCAGGTGCTGCTCGAGCACGGGAAGCGTTTCATCCACAAACTGCTTGATGTTGGGGTTCTTCGCCGTGTGCTGCTCCTGCTTGAATTCATTCACGTCCTTGCGATGGTCCTGCAGCATCAGCCGGGCGTAGGTGCGGTCAAACTGGTCGCCCGAAAGGCCTTCCAGCCGGCTTTTTTCCTGCTGTTGCTGCGGTGAGGCGCTGCTCGGCGCCGTAATGCTGAGCTGCGAAGCCAGCGTATCCGCCTGCTGCTGGTTTTTCGTGTGGTCATCGACCATGCGCTGAGCAAATTCCTTTACGTCAGGGTTGTTGGATTTCTGCAAAGCGAGCTTCGCAAGTTCCACTTCCGCCCGATCGCCTTGCGCGGCCTTGGTCACGAATTCCTGTTCGGCGCTCGAAACGGCGCCGCCGTTGTTGTTCATGTCGCCCGATTGCGCCGCCGCCTGCTGCCCCGAGCTCGTGGCCTGAGGCGCCTGGGCCAGCGCCGGAAGGCATAGCACACCCGTGAGCAGCGTGGCCGCCAGTGCTTTACCGATAGTCATTTTCGTCTTCCTCCTGCAACCCGCAATCCGTACAACGGGTTTCTGGAGGGAAGGATGTGGGGCCGCCGGAGGCGGTTGTCAGGTCAAATGGAGTCGCTTGCCACAAGGTTTATGTCGCCCGCCCAAAGATGTGCGCGCACGCGGTAGCTGCCCTTGCCTGTCCAGTGGAAGGAACGGAACAATCCGTCTTTGGAGCCGCCGAACAGCGACGCGTTGATGTCGCCCGCATTGACGGAGAGATCCACCTGGCCGTATTTATCAGGATCGTTGCCCACCACTATCCGCAGGTCGCCGGCACGGATCCCTATGTCCTTGTTGCCCTCGATACTGCCGATGCGAATATCGCCCGCGGTGAGCCTCACCACAAGGTTTGTAGTCTTTGGCACTTCGATGGTGTAGTGCATGTTGTTGTGCGGCCCGCTGGTTTCAACAGTGGCGACACTGCCTACCACCTTGATCGCAACCTTGACGCGCGAAACATCCTCGCCGCGATCGCCGCGCCACGTAATGTGGAGGCGATTGTCAGCCGCCGGCGCAAAATCGTAGTCCCCGGCGCTCAGGTCGAATCGGCCTTCCCCGCCCGCTACAAAGGCGCGCTCGTCAGACCCCATGTTCTGCGCAGCGGCGCCCATAGCCATCGCAACCAAAACAGCGGCAAAACACACCAGGCATTTCATCGTGTCCCTCTCGAAAATCGGCTGCTATGAATACGTTGCCGCCGCTGCTTTGGTTCCGGCCGTCGAGCAGTCATCCCCGCCTTGCAGTTCGGCAACGGGGGTCCCGGCAGGCCCGAACATGGCCTGCGGCAAGTTCCTGAAGCTCCTAATTGGGTTTGCCCGCTGCATTTCCTGCGGCTGGCCGCCGCTTTTGCGCCCGCAGCGCCACCCGGGCCAGCAGCAACACACCCAGGCAAAGTGCGCACATTTTTGGCCAGAAAGTATCGGCTTTGACCAGCCACCAGTAATGAACCACTCCAGCCGCCGCCGAAACATAGATCAGCCGGTGTAGCGCCTGCCAGCGCTTGCCCAGCCGGCGTATGGACCCTTGAGTGGACGTCAGCGCCAGCGGCAGCATTGTCCCGAGGCCGAGCATACCCATGGTGATGTACGGCCGTTTCCCGATATCGGCTGCCATCTGCTGCAGCAGCGATGACACGTTCAGGCTCCCAAGAGCCTGCAACGCCAGCACCTTGTCGAGCACCACCCAGGTAAGAAAGTGGAGGCACCCATAAAAGAACGCAAAAAGCCCAAGCATGCGGCGGTACTGAATCAGTTGGTACTGCCGTGTAAGCCGCCGTAGCGGCGTAATGGCCAGCGTGAGAAGCAGGAACGCGATGGTCCAGGCGCCGGTGAAGTGAGTGATTGTATTCACCGGGTCGGCGCCCAGGCCCTGCGTCACGGCGCGCCAGGCCAGGTAGGCAAGCGGCCCAAGGCAAGCCGCGAACACCCCGATTTTGCTGTATCGAACCCGCATCTCCCGCCTCAGTTAGGCAATCTGTCGCCCGCCGGCTGTAACAACGGCTTACGGCAAGTGCTTTCCCGTATTATAGAGACGAGCAGCTTCCCTTCATGAATTCAGTTTTTCGCTCCCTTCCAGCATGTTTCCTCATCGCCATCGCAAGCCTTGGCGCCGCTTCTGCCCAGAGCGCCAATGCCCCTCCTTCACCGCAGCCGGCTTCTGATCCGGGGAAGAGTTCTGCCTCTTCCGGCGCGACTCCGGACTACTCCCAGGAGGCCTGGGTTATCGAAAAGCTGGAAAACCGCTACGTATTCCGGCTCGATGGCACTTCCGACCGTGAAAACCACGTGCGCGTGCGCGTGCAGAGCGAGGCCGGCCTGCAGCAGTTCGGGCAGCTCGTGGTCGGTTACAACCGCGACATTGATCAGGTGGAAATCAAGTCCGTGCGGGTCGTAAAGCCGAATGGTGAAGCCATCGACACGCCGACTTCTGAGGTGCAGGACCTGTCATCTCCGGTCGAGCGCGTTGCGCCCATGTTCAGCGACTACCGCGAGAAACATATTTCGGTGGCTGCGCTGCGGCCCGGCGACACTCTGGATTACGACCTCATCGTGCATACCGTGAAGCCCCTGGTTCCCGGCCAGTTCTGGACCGAGCACAATTTTCAGAAGGATGGAGTCGTGCTCGATGAAACCCTGCAGATTACGGTTCCGGCCGGAAAGCAAATCAAGCTGAAAAGCACCACGATTCAGCCCGGCCGCACCGACACGAAAACCGAAACCGTTTACCGGTGGTCCAGCTCGCATCGCGAGCCCAGCCAGTCAGCCAGCGAAATTGCCAAAAAACAGAAGGAAAAAAAGGAAGAGCAGGAGGATAAGGACGAGACTCCCGACGTGCAGTTGAGCACGTTCCAAACCTGGGATGAAGTCGGCCGGTGGTATTTCGGACTGCAGAAGGAACGGGTGCAGCCCAACGACGCGATTCGAAAAAAAGTGGCCGACCTCACCGCCAGTGCCACATCCGACGAAGAAAAAGCGCGGGCGCTCTACTCCTATGTGGCGCGCAACGTTCGCTATGTGAGCCTGTCGCTCGGCATCGGCCGCTTCCAGCCGCATGCCGCCTCCGACGTGCTGGCCAACCAGTACGGCGACTGCAAGGACAAGCACACGCTGCTGGCCTCCATGCTGCAGGTCGCGGGGCTGCATACCGATCCAGTCCTCATCCATCACAGCCGCCGGCTCGATCCCGATATGCCTTCGCCCGCGCAGTTCGATCATCTGATTACGTCGGTGCAGATTCAAGGCAGGCAGGTGTGGCTCGATAGCACAACCGAAGTCGCCCCGTTCGCATTCCTGGCGCAGGTAATTCGCGATAAGCAGGCGCTGCTCGTCAGCGATCATCCCACCCTGGTTACCACCCCGGCCACCACCCCGTTTCCGATGAATCAGACCACGACCGTGCGGGCCGGCGTGAACTCCATCGGGGCGCTCGATGCGCGCGTCGAACTGGTGATGCGCGGCGATTCCGAACTCGCCATGCGGCTCGCCTTCCGCCAGGTTCCTGAGCCCCGCTGGCCTGACCTGATGAATGCGCTGGCCAACGCGGTCGGATTCGGCGGCGAAGTTACAGAAACCAAGGTCAGCGACCCCAGCAACCCCGATATCCCGTTTACGCTGGGCTTTCGCGCTGTCCGCCAGAACTACTACGAGTGGGGCAAGAAAACCACGGACGTGGTGCTGCCTTTGCCGCGCTTCGATTTGCCTGAACCCGATGAGCAGCATCCCGGCCGCCCGGTGAAGATCGTGAACGTGGAGGACCAGGTGATGGACCTCCGCTTTGAGTTCCCCGCCGGCTCGGTGGTGCACGCTCCGCTGCCGGTCGATATGGCGCGCGGCTACGCCGAATACCATGCCGGCTATAAACTCGAGGGCAACGTCCTGAGCGCCCACCGCACGCTGCACGTGAAACAGAGGGAGGTGGAACCGTCCGACATTGACGGCTACGTGGCATTCCGCCGCGCCATCAGCGGCGACCAGGAACAGATTGCCACGCTCGAGCGCTCCGCAACCGAGAGCCCCGCACTGGCGAAAGACCTGACTGCCGATGACCTGAATGCGGCCGGCACCAATGCTCTTCGCCAGAACAACTACCGCATGGCGGCTGAGCTGTTGAAGAACGCGGTTGAGAAAGAACCGAAACACAAGATGGCATGGAACAATCTCGGGATGGCCTACCTGGCCATGCAGAAGTATGACGACGCCATCGCCGCCTTCAACCGGCAGATTGCCATCAATCCCTACGACGAATACAGCTACAACAATCTGGGCCGCGCTCTGCAGTTGGAAGGCAAGCGCAAAGACGCAGAAGCTGCGTATCGCAAGCAGTTGGACGTGAACCCGCTCGATCGCTACGGGCACATGCTGCTCGGCTCGCTCCTGGTCGAGGAAAAGCGCTGGTCTGACGCGCTGCCCGAAATGCAGGCTGCCGTTTCCCGCGATCCCAACGATGCCGGCCTGCAGGCCACGCTGGGCCAGGTGTATTTGAATCTGGGCAAGGATGATGACGGCCTGGCGGCGCTCGACAAGGCAGTTCAGGATTCGCCGAATCCCACTACCTGGAACAACGTCGCCTACATCCTCAGCGAGCAGCGCAAGCACCTCGATCGTGCCTTGCAGTATGCCGATTCAGCCGTCGAGCAGATTAACAGCGAGCTGCGCAACATTTCGCTTGCCGCTCTCGACCTTCGCCAGGTCGGCCTGGTGAACCTGCTGGGCCACACCTGGGACACTGTGGGATGGGTGTATTTCCAGGATGGCAGGTATGAGCCCGCGGAGAAGTTCCTCAGGGCAGCCTGGGACCTGCAGCAGGACACCGTAATCGCCGACCACCTCGGCCAGCTCTATGAGAAAATGGGCCGCCGGAATGATGCCATTGATATGTACGCGGTATCCCTTGCCGCGCCCCGGGCGGAAGATGAAACGCGCGCTCGCCTGGCCGCGCTCGTGGGCGCGGGCAAAATCGACTCTCTCGTGAAAGCGGCTGCTCCGAAGCTGCTGGAACTGCGCACCGTGCATCTCGGCAAGCTCGCCCCGGGCGGAACGGCCGACTATTTCGTGTCACTGCCGACTTCAGGCAAAGTCGATGAGGTGCGTTTCATCTCCGGCGACGCAACCCTGAAAGACCTGGCGCCCAAACTGAAAACCGCTCCCTTTCATGCGGTGTTCCCGGATTCCAGTTCAACCCGCCTCATCCGCCGTGCCGTGGTTTCCTGCTCGCCGGCTGGCTGCGATGCCACGCTCATGACCGCCGACGCCGTCAGCTCGGTGGATTGAGCAGCCCGAGTGGTGTGCGTGCCGTGTCAAGCCATTTGAAAATGTAACCCGCGACGTTGCTGTCGAGACATTAATGATGTAAGCGGAATACCGCCGCCGCCGGCGTGCCTGTGGGAAAGTGGGAATCCGGCGTTCTTTGCGGGATTTCCAAGCGAGGTGGGAAAGTCCTGCTTTTGGACCTTTGCACCTCGCGTCTCTTCCACAGTCGCCTGCATGGGCAGACCCACGACCTTCGGACTGTGACGCCGGTTGGCCGTTTCGTAAAGCTTGGCAAGTTTTCCATCGATACTCTCTGAGAGCTTGAACGGGTCGAGCGTCGAGCGCAGCTTCTTCAGCTCTGCTGCTTCTTTGCTGTCTGCTTGACCTGACGCCAGCACTCGGTCCAGCGGTGTCTGTGCCCGGACTGTAAATGCGCCGCAACTTCGATCCCACACGGGTTTTCTTCAGCAGCTTCACCGACGGCAGATACAGGTTCATCCACAGGCGCAACTCGTTTCGGTACGCCGAATTCATGGCATCCACTGCTGCTTTTGTGATGGCCGGCATAACTATCCATAACTTTTCCACAGCTATTCGTTTGCTATCTGCCCATCCAGGGGCGTATGGTTGCTGACCCAGCAGCATAATTTCAAGGCCGAACCAGGGATAAGGGAGCTTCCACTCATGCATCGCTCACCTGTCGCTGTGGTTGTCATCGCTTTCGCGCTCTTCGCCGCTCAAACCCTTGAAGCTACCACCCCCCGGCAAATTTCAGCTTCAACTGACATAAGCGCCGCAACCCTTCTCGCCAAGGCACGAACTGCTCTCACCGGGGGAACGCCGGTGGCAGACGTCACGCTGAATGCCACTGCAACCTGGATTGCGGGCAGCACCGACCAGACCGGCTCGGCACAGCTTCTGGCCAAGGGGCCAGGCAAGGCATTGTTTCGCCTGTCCACCAACTCGTTCGCTCGAGCTGAAGTTCGGGCCGACACCGATATACCCGCAGGCCAGTGGACGGATGCAAGCGGAGCCGTGCACTCGATGGCTCTGCACAACTGCTGGGCGCCGGCCGCGTGGTTTTCGCCGGCCGCGCTGCTGCAGGCGCTTTCCGGGCCAGGCTATTCGGTAGCGAATGTCGCTCAGGAATCGCGCGGCGGCGTTGCTGTTGACCACCTCGAAGCCAGCCTGACGGCTGCCGGCCAGCGCGGCAGAGCCGCAGCCGTGATCCGCAATCTCAGCCGGGTCGAGCTCTTCCTCGATTCCGAAAGCCACCTCCCGGTTGCGATGGCCTTCAATACGCATCCCGATGACGACCTCACGCGCGATATCCCGGTCGAGGTTCGCTTCAGCGACTATCGCAGCGTGAGCGGCGGCATGGTCCCGTTCCGCATCCAGCGGTTTCTTTCAGGCACATTGCAGCTCGATGTGACGGTTTCGTCAGCGGCCATAAACAGCGGCATAGCCGATTCGGCTTTCGCCCTTCAGTAGCTCGGAGCAAGAACATGCGCAAGACCTCCACGCTTTGTCTGCTGCTCTCGCTGGCCTGCCCGTTTGCCGCCGCACAAACGCCAACCGGAACACCGCCCTTTGGCAGCTTCGGTGGTGGGCCAGACGTTATCGACCTGGGCAACCTCAACGTACATTTCGATTTTGCGCGGATCTCCAAACCGGGCCGGGGCATACCGTTCTCTTACGTAATCGGCTTTGATAATTCGTTCTGGACGCCTTCTTCAGGCACCTGGATCGCTGGCTCTAATTACGGCTGGCGCGGCCAGGAAGAGGCTTTTGGCGGCTACATCAGCTATAAGCAGGTGCAGCGGTCGTGCCGTCTCAGGGTTACCCAGAATGGCTACGACCCGGGCGTATAGTTCTGGGATCAGTGGACATTCACTGCCTACAACGACGCAAGCGGGACCAAGCACGCATTCAGCGCCGCTGTTGACGACTATAACGATTTCTATGACCCACCTGGACCTTGCAACCGGTCTGGTGTTTCGAGTCAGACGACGACCTTTCCCGATGGTACTGGCTCGACCATAACGGTTACGAGTGACC
>JAFAIN010000081.1 GCA_019236695.1 Acidobacteriota bacterium
ATGAGTCCGCAACGCACAATGCGCGGCATAAGAGACCTCCTGGGAGTGCGTTGGTGCGTGAAGTTCTGAGGAGCTGAAAATGCCGGAATAAGTATGCCCTATACGGCGGCGGGAAGCGAAGCCCGGGAATTGCCGCCGGGCTGCGGAGTTACGTCGTCTCATTCACCGCAGAGGCGCTGAGGCGCCGAGAAGGGCAAGACGCGAAGACGGGGCGCCGGCAACAGCTTCCGATGCCTTGGTCTTACTCAGCGCCTCCGCGGTGAAAATCATACTTGCTGCATTGGCGGCTGGGCGTCACGGCTGCTTCAGCATCTCACGCTCGAACACGGCAAACCTGGCTTCAAGGTCTTTGAGCTGAGCAGTCTTTTCCGCGGGCGGCAGGAACGAATACGTGATGCTGTTGCGCACAATGCTCTTCAGCTCCGGATAGGCAATGCCGTAGGTTTCGACCGCGCGCTCGTATTCGCGCGTCATATCCGAGCGCGACACGCCTTCGTCATCGGTCGCAATTACCACCGGGACGCCGTACCGCAGGTAAATGGGGAACGGGTGGCGGTCTCCCGTGACGCTCAGAATGCCATCATTGCTGGTGAGGCAGATTTCGACCGCCACGTGTTTCTGCGCCATCTCATGCAGCAGCTCGAAGGGCCGGTCCTCATACATCACATCCACGCCGTGGCCGATGCGCTCGGCGCCGGCCGCAATGGCTTCGCGAATATGATTGCGCAGCCCGGCTGGAGGCACCAGCCCTGGCGCGAGCTCGCCGGCGTGCATCGTGAGCCTGACCTCCGGGTACAGCCGGTGGAAGTAAGCGAACATGCGCATGTGCAGGTCGTAATCCGTCATTGAGGTGTAGCCATCCTCGGGCATAACGGGGTTCACCGAAACCACACGCGCATCCTGTTTCGCGATCTCGAATGACGCGGCAATTTGGGCAAATACAACCTCCCGGGGGAAGCCGCGCAAAACCTCGGCAACGTACCGGATCGTCATCGTGCAGCCCGGCTGGGGCTGCGAAGAATTGCAGCCGAGCTGCCGCCGCATGGTGGCTTCCTGGGCATCGAGCCATTTGCGCCCGGCCGCAACGATCTCGCCAAGCCCATTCTGGTTGAGCTGGGCGCGCGCGCGTTCGAAATACTGCTCGGGCGCTTCGCTGCCCATATTCCATCCCAGCTTCGAGCCGAGCGCGAATGCGCCGTCAAGGCCGGGGATGACCATCAGCTCGAGGTATTGTTCGTTCTGCCGCGCCGCCCGGTCGGCCACCTCGGCCATCAGCGCGCCGGCGTCATTGCTGGCAGCGTCAAACTTGCCGAAGGTGTCAAAAAAATGGTCGTGGCCTGACTGCGGCCCGCGGGCGTAGTTGCGCATGGACCAGGCATCGATAAGGCTGCGATAGAGCACCGGATCAGAGAGTGCGCACCACGCAGATTCGTGCTCCCGGGAAGCGTCGCAGGCGTTGTTCTCCGGAGCCTTGCAGGACTCTGCCGTCATGGTCGAGCGATCGATGCACAGGCCGCTATCCGCGGCGAGCTGGATGAAATGTTCGGCGTAGGCGGCCCCGGACAAATGGTTGTGCAGGTCTCCGCCTTTCGGCATCTGCCACAGGAATGCATGAAGCAGCAGCGGATTGCTCCGCAGCTTGAGGAAGCGCTGAGCGACGGCAGCTTCGCTGGAGGAGGGAATGGGTTTTGCGGACGGCTGGGCCGCCGCAATGCACGCCAGGCAGGCGAAGAACGCCCATAGGGCAGAAGCTCGCAGGCTGAAAGTTTTCACGGTTCGTGAATTGTAGATGATGCCGGGAAGACTCCGATTCACCGCTGAGGCGCGGAGGCGCGGAGGAAGCAAAATGCAGATCCTTCGCTTCGCTCGGGAAAACCCTGGGGCTGTGAGACGAAGCTGGGGCTGATAAAAGAAAACCCTGAAGGGTTTGTCATCCCGACCACATCGTAAGGATCTGTATTTTCGGCGGGGGGAAGCGGCTTTCGGCCCCCTATCCGGCCGAAGGCGGCCGGAACCACGCTATCGCACGGTTGCGGGTTCGGCCTGGGTCATTTGCGTGCGGTACCAGGCTACGGTTTTGTCCAGGCCTTCCTCGAAGCTCACTTTGGGATCGAAGCCGAATTGGCGGCGGGCCTCGGTAATATCGGCCTGGGAATGCTTTACATCGCCTTCGCGTTCAGGGCCGTAGGCGGCATTGCCGTTGTAGCCAATAATCTTTTTCAAAGCGGCGAAGGTCTGGTTCAGGGTAAAGCGGGTGCCGAGCGCGATATTGAACATACGGCCGGCCACGGCTGCGGCGGGAGCGCCGCAGGCGCGCAGGTTGGCCTGGACCACATTGTCGATGTAGGTGAAATCGCGGCTCTGCTCACCATCGCCGAAGATGGTTGCCTGCCGGCCTTCGAGCATCAGCGTGATGAACTTTGCCAGCACGCCGGAGTAAGGCGAATCGGCCGCCTGGCGCGGGCCGAAGACGTTGAAGTAGCGCAGGGAAACGGTTTCCAACCCATACACGCGGTAGAACGAAGCCATGTAGTGCTCGCCGGCCAGCTTGGAGACAGCGTACGGCGAAATAGGATTGGGCAGCATGTCTTCGCGCTTGGGCAGAGTGGGCGTATCGCCATAGGCGGAAGAGGATGCGGCATACACCACGCGCTTCACGCCGGCATCACGCGCGGCCACCAAAATATTCAACGTGCCGGTAACGTTGGAGTCATTGGAGGAAATTGGATCCTTTACCGAACGGGGCACGGAAGCCAGCGCCGCTTCGTGGAACACGTAGTCCACGCCGCGGCAAACTCTCTGCATGCCGGCCAGATCGCAGATATCCATTTCGAGAAAATCGAGGCGGCCGGCAAACTCGGCAATGTTTTCTTTTTTGCCGGTGATGAAGTTATCGACGCCGCGCACGTTGTGCCCCTGGCGCAGCAGCTCATGCGCAATGCTGGAACCAATGAAGCCGGCTACGCCGGTGACGAGATAAGTGGCCATGATGTTCGATCAGCAATGCACGATCTTGTCGCTCTTGATGCCCTTGGTGGCATTGCGCGAATCCACCACCAGTTTGGCTTCGCGCACAATTGCCTGGTAGTCGTAATTCGAGTGGTCCGTAACGATCAGCACGCAATCGTAACTGCCCAGGTTCTCCAGCGGCGTGTTCTTCATCTGCAGGTCATAGTGGCGCCCGCGGCCCACCGAGGGGAAGTAGGGGTCGTTGTAGCTGACATCCACGCCGCGCTTCTGCAGCTCTTCAATGATGGTGAGCGAAGGCGATTCGCGCAGATCGTCAATGTCCTTTTTGTAGGCCATGCCGAGCACCAGCACCCGGGAGCCGTTCAGGGCTTTCTTGTGGCGATTCAGGGCGCCGGCCACCGAGTTCACCACGTGGTACGGCATGCCGAGGTTGACTTCGCCGGCCAGTTCGATGAACCGGGTGTGGAAGTCATACTGCTTCGCCTTCCAGGAAAGGTAGAACGGATCAATCGGAATGCAGTGGCCGCCCAGGCCCGGGCCGGGATAGAAAGCCTGGAAGCCGAACGGCTTGGTCTTGGCCGCTTCAATGACTTCAAAGATGTCAATGCCCATGCGCAGGCTCAGTAGCTTGAGTTCGTTGACCAGGGCGATGTTGACGCAGCGGTAAATGTTCTCGAGCAGCTTGGTCATTTCCGCGGCGGCGGGAGAGGAGACAGGCACAACGCGGGTGAAGATGGAGTTGTAGAGCGCGCCCGCAATCTCGGCAGCAGCGCTGTTCAGCCCGCCAATAACCTTTGGAATATCGCAGCGGGCAACCGTCTCGTTGCCGGGGTCTTCGCGCTCGGGCGAGAACGCTACGAAGAACGTGCCTTCGCCTCGCGAGTCGCCTCTCGCGGCTTTCAGGCCCGAACCGCCGTTCTCAAGAATCGGGATCAGGACCTCTTCCGTCGTCCCGGGATAGGTCGTGCTCTCCAGAACAACAAGCTGGCCCTCGCGCAAATGCGGAGCGATGGCGCGCGCCGTGTCCTCGATGAAGCTGAGGTCAGGCTCATGGTGCTCGTTCAGCGGAGTAGGCACGCAGATGATGATGGCGTCCATCTCGCGCAGACGGGCAAACTCGACGGTGGCTGTGAAGCCGTGCTTGCGAGCAGCCGCGATCTCACCCGGAAGTATCCGGTAAATGTAGGAGCCGCCGGTATTTAGCGTATCGACCTTGCGCCGGTCAATATCGAAGCCGGTGACCGGAAACTTCTGGTCGCTATAGAGCAGCGCCAGCGGCAAGCCGACGTAACCCAGGCCGATGATGCCGACCTTGGCGGTGCGAGCCTGAACATTTTCTTTCAGGGTTTCAGCGGGAAAATGCGCAACTTGCGCTTGCGTTGACATTGGCGTCATCAGTCCTGTTTGTACAGAGGTAAATAAAATCGTACCACTTGCAGCAGCCGCGCCAAGGCCGGGGATGTGCGCGCGGAAACGATAGTAACCCAGCCGGGCCCGCGCTTTCCCGGGCGTGCGGCGCGCCTGCGATGGAGTTTGGCATTTTCAGCTACAATGGCTTCGCTCCGCTCTGCCCGGCAGCCAGCTTTGTACCGGAGTATGGGTTGTTCGCCCCTCTGCATGACATCACGGCCCTGCTCGCTTCCAACAGCGGCGCGCTGCATTATCTGAAGACTCATTTCCTGAACAATCCGTTCAAAGACAAATATCAGGCTAACTGGTTCGATACGGCGCTGCTGCTTCCGTATTTCGCCGTGCTGATCGTGCTTGCCTCCTACGGCATTCACCGGTATGTGATGGTGTACCTGTATTACCGGCATCGGCGCAACCGGGTTACATCGCCACCGGCGAGCTTCGCTGAGCTGCCGCGCGTTACGGTGCAACTGCCCATCTTCAACGAGCAGTTCGTGGTTGACCGCCTGGTGGAGGCGGTGTGCCGGCTCACCTATCCCCGTGACCGGATCGAAATTCAGGTGCTGGATGATTCCACCGATGAAACGATGCAGGTGGCAGGCAACGCCGTGGAGCGATACGCCGCGCTGGGCTACAACATCCGCTATCTTCACCGCGCCAATCGCAGCGGCTTCAAGGCGGGGGCGTTGCAAGCTGGAATGGAGGCGGCGCAGGGAGAATTCATTGCCATCTTTGACGCCGATTTTGTCCCGCCCGAGGATTTCCTGCTGCGCACCATCCACTACTTTACGGATCCGGGCATCGGGATGGTGCAGACGCGCTGGACGCACATCAACCGGCATTATTCATTCCTGACGGAGGTGGAAAGCATCCTGCTGGACGGGCATTTTGTGCTCGAGCATGGCGCCCGGTCGCGTACAGGGACCTTCTTCAATTTCAACGGGACGGCAGGCGTGTGGCGCCGGACGGCAATCGAAGGGGCGGGCGGCTGGCAGCATGACACCCTGACCGAGGATACGGATCTCAGCTATCGCGCCCAACTCAAGGGCTGGAAATTCATCTACCTGCCCGATGTGGAATGTCCGGCAGAAGTGCCGGTAGAGATGACCGCCTTCAAAACCCAGCAGGCGCGCTGGGCGAAGGGATTGATCCAGACCTCACTCAAGATACTGCCTCGAGTTTTTCGCAGCGATGTCCCCTTGCCGGTGAAAATCGAAGCCTGGTACCACCTGACCGCAAACATCAGCTATCCACTGATGATCCTGCTGGCTGTTCTGCTGTTGCCGGCGATGATCATTCGTTTCTACCAGGGCTGGTTCCAGATGCTGTATATCGACCTGCCGCTGTTCCTGGCCTCAACCTGCTCCATTTCCAGCTTTTACCTGGTTTCGCAGCGCGAATTATTTCCCGGGAAGTGGGGCCGCACGTATCTCTACCTCCCATTCCTGATGGCCCTGGGCATCGGCCTGACCATCACGAACGCCAAGGCGGTGATCGAGGCGCTGATGGGGAAGCAATCGGCCTTTGCGCGGACCCCGAAGTACCGGGTGGAGAGCAAAAGCGACCGGCCGCTGGCGAAGAAATACCGCCGGCGCCTGGGCTGGGTGCCATGGGTCGAGTTGCTGGTGGGAGCATACTTCGCCGTAACCATCGTGTACGCCTTTGAAAATGAGAACTACTTTACGGTGCCCTTCCTTATGCTGTTTGTGCTGGGTTACTGGTATTGCGGGTTCATGTCGCTGCTGCAGGGGCGCTTTGACCGCCTGCGCGGCGGCGCCAACGCGGCCGAAACGCAATCGGCGAAGCCGTACGCGGTCGGGATTTAGGGTGATCGAACTAACGTGGGTCCGGCCGCCCTCGGCCGGACAGGGCGTGCCAAGCACGCCTGACGTGAGTACCAGCAAAGGCAATATGGGCAACAACTGAGCGGCCTTGCAGGCCGCCTGTCCGGCCGGGGGCGGCCGGACCCACGCCATTCACGCGGGAGCTGATTTTAGCTAGCCTGCCATCCTGTGGCTTTGGTTCTCGAGAACCGCGTCCAAAGCGTCCGCCAGGCCTTCGGCGCGGGAGCGGTACGCTGCGGAAAGCGATTCATACTTGCGCTTCAGGAGGTGGAGCTCATCGGCAATGTTGACCGCAGCCAGAACCGCCAGC
>JAFAIN010000223.1 GCA_019236695.1 Acidobacteriota bacterium
CGCAAGGCGTCGCTGCTGGACCCGATTGAAGCGCTGAGGTTCGAATAAAGGATGATTTCACCGCGGAGGCACGGAGGCACGGAGGAATGAAGATCCCACGCTGGGCTAATTGCGGAGGCGCAGGAAGAGCACCGCGCCGATTGGGCGATTGCCATATTGGATTTTCAGCGGGGCCGGAGTTGCGTAAACGGTGAGCTGTGCACCGAGGCCGGTTTTCAGGTGAGGAATGATGTAAAAATCACGTTCGTAGCCGCCGGTGAACGCCTGCACCCGCGCAATGACGCTCTCCTGAAAGCTGGCAGGCTCAAACTGGCCGGCCAACAGCAATTCATTTGTCCGGTCGGCGCTCTCGATGCGGCCCCAGGCATAATTCCGTTCGGCGAAACGCAAAGTGGATTCCGCAAGATAGCCGTTGGAGATGAGCCCGGCCGAGGTATGGTTTCGTCCCCAGGCCAGCGTGCTCGCCCAATTGCCGCGGTCAAGCGCGCGGTTGTACATGACGGACGCAGTCATGCGATCGACATCTTCCAGAGGGTGAAGCGATTCCAGGCTGGTGAGATGGGCGAAGGAATATTGCCCGCTCCAGTTGCCGGCGGGGTTCAGAGTGCCGCGAACGGACCAGGAATCGATTCTGCCGGAATCGATGTCCCAGCGAAACTCATCCGGCTCACGGCCGTGGAATCCTGAAGCTTCAAGCCGGGCAAACCTGTAAGCCAGCCCAACCGTGACCACATCGTCGGAAACATGAGTTGAATCTTCCAGATGATGGCCCAGCGGTGCCAGTGGATCCTCAGAGGCCGAAGCACGGTGAGGGTAGCCGGCAGGGCCTACGGCGGGATCGCCGACCGGAGCGAAATAGAACGAGAGCAGGGCGGCATGGCCCAGGCGGAGGTCATAGAAGCCGGCGAGCTCCATAAAAAAATTGTGCGGATGCTGGCCATCAACAATGGGCTTGCCGAAGGCGGTTTCGCCCTGTTGGAACAATTCAGGGAAGAAGCGATGCGTGACGGTGGCCGGCTCGAGGCTGAGCATGGTGCGCAGCGTAAGGGTCCCGGGGCCGAGGCGGCGTTGGGCCATCGGCATGAGCCAGTTGGTGGAAAACACCTTGCCGGCTCCCCGCGGACCCGACTGCTGTTCGAGGTTCAGGAAAGCAACCCCGTGCAGCATGAGCATCCAATTCCCTTTCATCCGCATGAGCATGGGTGCGGGAGTGGAATCGGGTTGGGCGCTGGTTCCGCTGCCGGCATGCTGCTCGATGGCCTGGAGGAAGGGTGCGGGGGCTTGACCCATGTTCATGGCGTGACCCATGTTCATGGCGTCCTGCGCGCCGGCAGTGAAGCCGAGTGCAAACCAAAAGAGTATGAACCGCGGAAGCAGCAGAGCGCTCAAGGGTGTTTCCCCAGCCCGGCATGGGCGGATGTAAACGAAAGCTCAACCACAAAGGACACAAAGGATCACGAAGGGAAGGGACGGCTTGCCGGCATGGAGATCAGATGCGCAAGATTAATCGCATTGCAGGGGAACTGGCGGGCGACGCCATGGCTGCGGGGCGAACACTGTTGCAGGAGTGACGCGACACCACGGCCGAGACAACTACGGACATGTGGAGGGAAGCCATGCTGCGGATGTGCGCTACATCGTGATGGCCGATGGAGCAGCAGGATTGCTCGGCGGGGAGGCTGCCATGCCCGCCATGGCGATGGCAGCCGATGGGCTGTGAGCCCGGCTGCATGGCAGCGGCCTGCGCGAAAAAAACCGGCACCGCCAGCAGCAGCACCAGCATCACGACCGCGGCAGTTGCTGTTTTCGATCGAAACACCTTGCGAAATGCTACACCGAGCGCGGTGAACCGGCAAAGGCGAGGACAGCTTGAGGTCAGGCTTTCTGTTCGCGGGAACGCTGGTTCAGCATTGGGAGTTTTGCGGAGGGGCTTTGCTGTTTACCTGTTGCTTATGGCCTGGGTCCCTTGACCGTATCCAACCGGGCAACATAGTATCGAGCCTTTGAACCGGGCTCCTTCATGAATGTCATAGTCACAGATTCCCTTGCCGGCGCGTCATTGTTGCATTACAAAATTCTTCGCAAGCTGGGTTCGGGCGGGATGGGGGTGGTGTACGAAGCGGAGGACTCTCATCTGGGACGGCGAGTTGCGCTGAAGTTTCTGCCCCCCGAAATGGCACAGGACAGCCAATTGCTGGAGCGCTTCCAGCGGGAAGCCCGTGCAGCTTCATCCTTGAACCATCCGAACATCTGCACGGTTCATGCGATCGAGCAGCACGAGCGGCGCAACTTCATAGTGATGGAGCTGCTGGAAGGGCAAACCCTGGCCGCGAAGTTGACGGGGCAGGCGATTGAGATGGAGCAGTTGCTGCCGCTGGCGATTCAGATGGCTGACGCGCTGGAGTCGGCGCACGCCAAGGGTATTGTTCACCGTGACCTGAAGCCGGCAAACCTGTTTCTGACGAATCGCGGACAACTGAAGATCCTGGATTTTGGGCTGGCCAAGATGAGCTCATTTTCCGGGGACCCGGGCGCGGAAACTATGGCCGGAGCCGGTGAGCTCACTTCGCCCGGCACGGCGGTGGGAACAGCCTCATACATGTCGCCGGAGCAGGCGCGGGGTGAACTTCTTGACGCGCGGACCGACCTGTTTTCCGCCGGAACCGTGCTCTACCAGATGGCTACGGGAACGCTGCCGTTCCAGGGGGAGACTTCGGCGGTGATTTTCGACGCCATCCTCAACCGGGATGCCCGGCCGGGAGCCGAGTTGAATCCCGCGCTGCCTGCTGACTTTGTGCGCATACTGGATAAGCTGCTGGAGAAGGACCGCGGACTGCGCTGCCAGACAGCAACCGAACTGAAGACGGACCTGAGCCGGCTGAAGCGCGACCTGGAAGCGAAGAAACGGCTGGCCAAGGTGAAAACGGAGTCGGACCCGGGGTCAGGCCTGCACAAGCCATCAGGCAAATCGGTAGCCGTGCTTTACTTCGAGAACCTGAGCGGCGCCAAGGAAGATGAGTACCTGCGCGACGGAATCACCGAGGACGTAATCACCGAGCTTTCGAAGATACGAGGGCTGAACATCTTTTCGCGGCCGACGGTGCTGGCGTTTCGCGACAAGCAGGTAACGCCGGGGCAGGTTGGCCAGCAGCTCGGCGCGGCCTACGTTCTTACGGGGACGCTGCGGCGGGCGGGCGCGCGGCTGCGCATCAATGCTCAACTGGTGGATACGCGCACCGACTTCCCGCTGTGGTCAGAGCGCTTTGACCGCGAGATGAAAGATGTTTTCGAAGTGCAGGACGAGATGGCGCGAAAAATCGCCGAATCGCTGCGCGTAACGCTTTCGCCCGAGGAACTGGAAGCGCTGGCGGTGAAGCCGACCGAGAACCTGCAGGCTTACGATCTTTACCTGCGCGGGAAGCGCTATGCGCGCCGGCAGACCCGGCAGGACCTGGAATTCGCGCTGCAGATGTTCGAGAACGCGGTGGGAATTGACCCGGCGTTCGCGCTGGCGTACGCCGCGTGCGCCAATGCCTGCGCGATGTTTTACTGCAACTACAGCCGCGACCAGGCCTGGGTGGAGCGCGCGAGAGAAGCCTCGGGGAGGGCGGTGGCGCTGCGATGGGACCTGCCCGAGGTGCAGGTGAGCCAGGCCTGGGTGCTGTACGCGGCGGAGCTGCACGATGAAGCCGTGCGCATGGTGAAGAAAGCCATTGAACGCAAGCGCGATTGCGAGGGCGCCTATTATCTGCTGTGCCGGGCGCTGTTTGCCGCGGGCCGCTACATGGAAATCGCCGACGTTGCCGATGAAGCCATTGCGGCCAGCGGGGAAGACTATAACGCCTTTGTCCCGATCGTGAATGCCCTGGGGGCGCTGGGCAAAGAGGAAGCGATGCGCAACATGAGGCAACGCCGGATGGCGGCTCTGGAGAACCACTTGAAGCAGGTGCCTGAGGATGCCCGGGCCCGCATCCTGCTGGGGGATGACTACTCAGGGCTGGGGCGCGCCGAGGATGCGCTGCGCGAATTGAATCTCGCAGTTACACTCCGCGCCAATGAGGCTTCCATTCTCTACAATGCCGCCTGCCTGTACTGCGGATTAAAGCGAAAACCCGAGGCCCTGGATTCGCTGCGCAAAGCCTGGGAGCTGGGATTCAGGGACGCCGTGTGGGCTCGCCGCGACCCTGACCTGACCCTGCTGCATGACGACGCGGAATTCAAGCGCCTGTTTCCGCCAAAGGCCGGGGTGCAGCCCGGGTAAGAGGATCAAAAGCTCTCAGCCTTCAGCTTTCGGCTCTCAGCCAGTTACAGCCATGCCCCCTCGGGAGCACGGTGGGGTAAAACCATCCGCCCAGGCGCCCGCCGCATTGCGCTCCGCCCACGGTGAGGCTACTACGAGCTGGCCTTCCTTGATGAGGATGCCGGCCACCACGGCGAACCGCGGAGAGATTGAATTATTGAGTGACGGGGCGATTGCCGAGCGCGGCGCACCAGCTCAGAGCAAGCTGGCGCAGCGCCTGTTGCAGAGCGGGAAGGGCCTGCTGACCCGCGAGGTGTCTGAGACAACGACCAAATCTGCTCCACGCTACGATAAGGTCCGAATGTCCTCGCGAGATTCCGGGATTCCATAATGCAGGGGAATCTGGCGCTCCGCCAGTTCGACGGCGCGGAGCCTATATTGTCATCCCACTTCGTTATACTGACGACGGATGGACTTTGCGTGGGACCCGCGTAAAGATGTGCTGAATCAGCGGAAGCACGGCATCTCATTTAGCGAAGCAGCAGCGGTGTTCGGCGATCCGCTGGCGGTTACCATTGCGGACCCGGATCATTCAGGTGACGAGGAACGCTTCTTAACCACCGGTTACTCGCGAGAGCACAAGCTCGTTATCGTGTCACACACCGATCGCGGAGAGGTAATCAGAATTATCAGTGCCCGGCCAGCGACTGCGGCGGAGAAGAAAGGGTATGAAGCAGGATAAAGACAAGGGCGAGATGCGATCAGAGTACGACCTGACCGGAGGGGTTCGTGGGAAGTACTACCAGCGCTATACGGAGGGAACCAACCTGGTCCTGCTCGATCGGGATCTTTCGAGAATCTTTCGAGATTCTGAGAGCGTGAACCGAGCGCTGCGAGCGTATCTGGCGGAGCACGGTGAACCGCCGGAGCCGGACCAAAAGCCCGGCTAATGCGCGTCGAACAATGTGCGGCCGGGAGCCCGCACCGAGATCCTGAGCAACGCGAAGAATCGCTGTGGCGGAAACGAGTGTCGAACCCACCATTGAAGGGCAAACCCGCCAACCGCCGGTTTTGAACACCGGGAGGATCACCGGGCCCCATGCGCTTCCGTGCGGCTATTGTCGCCTGGGGATGTTTATTGTTTCTTTGAAGATACATCTACGTTAAATCAGCATTTTTGGGCCGTGCCTACGGCACTCGGATCCGTTTTTTGGTCTACCCAGCGCTTCCGCGCCGGGCTAATTGTGGGGTCGCGCCTACGGCGCTGGGGATCATTGATTGACCGTTACCCAGCGCTTCCGCGCTGGCTATTTGTGGGCCGCGCCTCACGGCGCTCAGGAGGGATTAGAGCTACCCGGCGCTGCCGCGCGGGGTTATTTGGCGGCCATGTTAGTCCCGTCCCACACTCCTGCTCGATGGTGCAGGTGGCAGGCGAGCCGGAGCATCGACAGCGCCAGAACCGTGGGTGGCGGGGGAAGCCGGCGGCCGACACTGCAACGCCTGACAGAGAAACCGCTTCCTGGAATTTTGCCGTATAAAATGTTGCGGGCGGAGCCGCTGCCCTGCACTCTCACTGTCGGCCAGACAGGGCTGGCGGAACCTTTTGGAGCGAGTATGGCAGCCATTTCGACTGAGGCACTCGCGCCGCAACGGCGCATTTCGACCGGCGTTGCCGGCCTCGACGATGTTCTTGGCGGCGGTCTTCCCAGCGA